>JASJED010000189.1 GCA_030065585.1 Desulfobacterales bacterium
GGACTTCCCAAATACACCCGGCTGGATCAGGCCGATTTCATCATCCACCCCTCGCGTAAGATCGACCTGCAGCGCCTGCCCGATCTGTCCCACGACAATATCCGCGTGGAGGTCGAAAATCTGGTTACCGCCTTGAACCACCGCGGACTGGAGATCCTGGTCATCGACACCATGCAGCCGGCGCTCAAGATCCCCGCCTTTTACACCATCGTGCCGGGCACCCACTTCCGGGAGCGGGCCGAAGGCACCAGTGTGGCCATGTTCGCCGCCAAGCTGGTGGTGGAGAAGTATGATCCGGATACGGCCCTGGCCGAATTGAAGCAATTCGGCGCACTGCTGCCGGGGCGCTATTATCTCGAGTTCTACACCGGCCTCTGCCATCTGAACGCCGGCCGGCCGGCTGTGGCCCTGCCCCACCTTCAGCGGGCTCTCGAACTGGAGCCCACCGAAGAAGACCGGGTCAGCATTTATTCCTATACAGGGGTTTGCCTCAAGGAGATGGCGCAGTACGCCCAGGCCCTGGAAGTGCTGGAAAAGGGGCGCGCCATCGACGATGAGCGCACCGACATTCACAACCTGATGGGCTTCTGCCATTTCAAGCTCAAGGCGCACGAGGCCGCCATCGAGAGCTTCAAACAAGTCGTCAAACTCAATCCGTCCTCGGCCATCGACTACGCCAACATCGCCTCCAACTACCGTGACCTGGGCCGGCGGGAAGAGGCCATCCGCTACTACAAGATGGCCCTGGAGATCGACCCTGCAATCGAGTTTGCCTGGGAGAATCTGGCCCGCCTGACCGGCCAACAATAGCTGATTATCCAAGGGAGAGCGGAGCGTTTTCGGCGTAAACCTCTGCCGGGGGCGTCGTGGGTGGTGATTGCCGCAATCAAATCCTGGCAGGAAACGGTAACGATTGGAAAACCATTCGGGGTCGCAATCGGTATCGACACGCCCCCTATTTCAAACCAATCCCCAAGACGCCCTTTCGATACCGATTCCGATAGCGATACCGATAGCGATGTCTTCTATCCCGCCAGTTCTTCGGCCAACTGGATGTAATCCTTGGCGCCGTAGCTGCCGGGGCGGTAGAAGACCACCGGCTTGCCCGCATCGGCGCTCTCGGCCACGGTGGTGTTGGCCCGAATCACGGTGTCGAACAGCAGCGGGCCGTATTGCGGGTCGCTCTTGAGCTTGGCCAAGGTATTGTTGCTCACGCGCGTGCGCTGGTCGTAGAAGGTGGCCACCACCCCGCTGGTTTCAAGCGCCGGGTTGATGCCGCGGCGAATGGCCCCGATGGTGTCGAACAGTTCACTCAAAGCGCCGAAGGCGTAAGGCTGGGTCTGGCAGGGCACCAGAACCTCACTGGCGTAGGCAAAGACATTGACGGTCAGAAGCGAAAGGCTGGGCGGGGTGTCCAGCAGGATATAATCGTAAGCGCCGTCCAGATCGGCCAAGCCCTCCTTGAGCCGGTTCTCGCGGCCGGTTACCGCCACCAGTTCGACCTCGGCTCCGGACAGATCGGGAACCGAGGCGATCAGCTCGAGCCCTTCCCAGCGCGTCGGTAGGACCGCCTGCCGGGCGCTATGTGCTCCCGGGGCCTGAACCAGGTCGTAGACGGACAGCGCAATCTCTTCGGAAGGAATGCCCAGGCCCAGCGTCGCGTTGAACTGGGGGTCCATGTCGATGATCAGGACTTTGTGGCCCTTGAGGCTCAGGGCCGCGCCGAGATTGAGAATGGTTGCCGTTTTGCCAACGCCGCCTTTTTCGTTGGCGACCGCGATTCTGCGGGTCTTGCTGGACGCCATGCGCACACCTCCCTCAAGTTAGTGGTGGGCCGGCCAGCGTGCGGACAACCGCGGCCTCCTCCAGGCCGCATCGTATGCGCGAGGTCGGACGCGCCCTACCGGGTTCAGGACCGCAGCATCCGCTCGCGCAAACTCAGACAGCGCTGATAGAGGTGATCGGCACTGGCGGCAATTTCCCGGAACGAATTTTCCTGCTGGACCTTGACCGACTGGCTCGCATCGATCAGGGCGACCATTTGGCCCAGGTCGCTCTCGTAGGTTTCGAACCGCTCCAGCAGCCCATCGGCAATCTGCACAGAGGCCGACTCCACCATTTTGAAAATATAACCGAACTTGATGTTCTCGCGGTAGTCTTTAAAGTGAAACAGCAGCGAGCGCTCGGTTTCCTTCTTCATGCGTTCGACCCCATCCTTGAGGGCCTGGACCTCCTCCCCGCGGCCCTCCTCCACCGGCTTGCGCAGCAGTTTGCGAAATCCGCGCAGGACTTTATAGGCCCCCAGGCGCATGATCGCTTCCGTTTTGACCGTGGCCGAATAGCGCATAGCCGCATTGGCCGGCGGCATTTGCAGCCGCGAGGTCTGTCGAATCACGTCCAGGCCGGGCAATGGCGCGTGCTGCCGGATGCCCTCGGCCGCCGTGGCGATCCCCAGGGCTTCCGCCGTTTCCTGAAACTCGTCGATGGCCTCTTCCACCATGGCGCTGTAGGGCTCGGCCACCGTGTGCAGATACTCCACCAGCCGACGTTCACGGTCGCGGATGAAACGGAAGATTTCGGGGTTGATCGTTTCGGCGATAAAGCCGTCCAGGGCCTGTTTGAATTCCTGGTAGACGTGATAGAGGGTATTGGCAAACCCCGCGGTGGCCAGGTTCTGGAGGTGTTCCTGCCAGGCCGGCACGTGATAGGTGCGGATGAAATCGGTCATCTGCCGCATGATATCCGTGGCGTGGGGATCGAAGAAGCGATCGACGTCGATGCGCATTTCTTTGCGTAATTTGTGGATGCCGCCATCCAGGGTGTTTTTAATCACCGAGCGGATTTGCGCCATGCGCTGCCGGTTGGCGCCGATGCGTTTGACGATATCGCCGGCGCGGTCTTCGTCGGCCCGCAGCAGTTCCTGTTTCATCTTGAGCAGGTTGCCGATATCGGCGGCCATCACCAGCAGGCGCTCGACGTGGTTGCGCAGCCGCAGGTAGGCCGCCTCGTCGATCAATTTGTGCTGCAGATCGTTTAAAAACCGCTGGCTTTCGGCATCGGAGAAGGCCACCAGGTCCGTATCCGTTCGCCACTGGGCGAGCCGCCCCCGGTCCTTGTCCGTCAACTGATCTTCACCGGCACGAAACAAATTGAAAAGGACCGAGAAGGTATAAATTTCAGGCTCGGGGCGCAGGATGGCAAGCTCCTCGGCCACCTTGGCCCTCAGGTGTTGAAGATCTTCCAGACTGTCGTGCTCACTGAAGTCGGCGTTGAAGACGAACAGGATATTGTCCAGAATGCCCATCTTCTTGATGATCGACAAAAACTTGATGTCCGCCCGCCGCAGACCCGTGCGGCTGCTGATCACATAGACGATGAAATGGGTTTGGAGCAGGTAATCCTGGATCATGGCCAGGTGCAGGGGGTTGGGTGAATCGCTGCCCTGGCAGTCGGCGATCTCGACATGGCGCTCCAGGTGCGGGCTGCAAATTTCGAGTTGAATGTCTTTCAGGTAGACGGCCAGATCGTCGTTGCCGGCAAAATCACGGTGCTCCGCAAAACGCTTTTGACCGTAGCGAATCACGGCGGGGGCTTCCGTGATAAAATCCGCAACCCGCGCATAGCCGTTGAGGTAGGAGGCCAGCAGCACGCTGTTGGCATTGCGGGCATCCTGGGAGACGAGTTGCTCGGGGGTCAGCGTTTCGAGGGCCTGGGCCAGGGCGGCGCGCTCGGTTTCCGTACGAATGTCGAACTGCCCCTTTTCCGTATGCCAGTCGAGGGACGGAAACAGAACCAGGGCCTGCTCGATGTCGTCGTTGATCTGGGGCCAGGTCTTGAACACCAGTTGGGCCGCCAGCCCCTGACCGCAGCTCACCCGGGTGACAAACGAGGTAACCACACCGGCACCGCGTTTCAGGTAATCCCCTCCCAGCAGCGCGTTGACGAACGAGCTTTTGCCCGATTTGATGGGTCCCACGGCCGCGATCCGAATCGTATTCTCGGATAATTGCCGGGTGATCGCCTCGCAGGCCGCGCGGTTTTGATCGATGGCCGCGGCCACCATGCCCTCCTGGGCACGGGCCGTATCCAGCAGGGTTTCGAATTCTTCCGCCAGCGTCAGGAGATTGTTTTTGATACCGTCGTAGTTTGTTTTCATCGCGCCGTTTTGGTTAGCCCGCTTGCACTTGCGTTGTGGTTCCGCTCGAGAAATGATCGGATCGTTGACAGACCGATGCCCGCATCCGCCGAATGACGCCGCTAATGCTTACAATGTCTTAAATTGATTGTCAAAATGATTTACCCCCGCCCAAGCATGCCGCGGCGACTTGAGGGGGGCATGGACAGCCAAACATAAGATCTTGAAAAATAAATGATTTTATATTATTAAGGGAAGTTGAATGCGTATCACACTGAAGTTCTGGGGGAATGGTCTCTATGTCTGAAAAGCATCCGGAATGCCCTCTCTACAATCCGTTGAACTGCAAAGAATACTACAATCCGAAATTATGCGCCTTTGTCCGTAAAGACAAAGTCTGTCTCAAGAAAAAGAAACCCAAGAACAAACCCGCCGCATCCAAGCGCAAATAATCGCGACCATCCATCAGACCCCCTGCTTGTATGGATCAAACTCAGGCATGTCCGGCGGAACCCACCAAGAGGGCCGGATCGATCCCCAGCTTTTTCATGGCCGCCTCCCAGCGCTCGTCGGCCGGTATTTCAAAAAGAATCTGCTCCTCGATATCGCTGGTCAGCCAGGCGTTCTGACGGATTTCCGCTTCGAGCTGCCCTGGACCCCAGCCGGCGCAGCCCAGGGCGATCACAAAGGATGCCGGCCCTTTGCCCCAGGCGATCCGCTGCAAGACATCCCGCGTGGTGCTCATGGCAAGCGAGGGCGTGATCATGAGGCTCACACTTTCGTCGAAAGGCGGTCCGTGCAGGATGAACAGTTCACTGACATGCACCGGCCCGCCCAGATGAATGGCCACCCGGCCAAGTTCCGGCCGGTGGTCCATTTCGAGTTCCTCGAAAATCGTGGCGGCCTTCAGGGCCGCATGCTCGCGATTGATCACGATGCCCAAAGCCCCATCGCGGGTGTGCTCCGAAATGCAGACCACCGTTTGATGGAAATTGGGGTCCACGAGCCCGGGCATGGCCATCAGAAACTGGCCTTTTAAAGATTCTGGATAGTTGGATTCCATGGTTGTTTCCAAATCTTCTATTGGGATTTGGCCAGCTCCACCAGTTTGGCCTTGGGGGACGGTTTGGGTTTGGCATCGCCGAAGAGTTCATAGAGTTTTAAATCCCCCAGGGTGGCATCGATCGCCGTCATCTTGAAGGAAGACCGGCAGGCCCGGCGCGTGGTATCGCCCAGCAAAATACCGTTGGGATAGAATTTGGTCAGGTCCTGCAGCCGAAAGACGGCGTTGACCGCATCACCGATAACGGTATAGTCCATTTTCTTGTCGAAACCAATGTTCCCGACCACGACTTCACCGGTTAAAACACTGATGCCGATCTTGATCTGGTAGCCCATCTCGTGCTCGAAACGCCGGTTGGTCTGATCCAGCGCCCGGCGCATTTCGAGGGCCGCATTGAGGGCATTGTCCGCGTCCTCGGTGCTGGCCACCGGGGCGCCGAAAATCGCCAGAAAACCGTCACCCAGGTATTTATCGACGATGCCGTGATGTTCGAAAACGATGTCCCCCATGACGGTAAAGAAGCGGTTGAGCAGCGATACGGTCTTCTGGGGACCGATATCTTTGGAAAGGATCGAAAAGCCCCGGATGTCGAGATTCAGCAGGGTTACGGTGCGCAGTTCTTCGATCACCGTTTTTTCGGATTCGGAACCAAAGACGATACGATCCAAGACCGCCTTGGGAACGAATTTCTGGAACATGCGACGAATGCTGCGCTCGTGCTCGGCCATGGACACGGTTTCGCGGTAGAGGCGGGCATTTTCGATGGCAATGCTCACGGAGGAGGCGATCGACAGCAGCAAGTCTTCATCCCCGGCCGTAAAATCGCCGTCGATCTTGTTGAGCACTTCAATCACCCCGATCACCCGCCCTTTGGAAATCATGGGTACGCACAGGGCCGAACGGGTTCGAAAACCGGTGTTCTGGTCCACCCCGGGAAAAAAATGCGGCGAGCGCGAGGTGTCGTTGACGATGATCGAGCGGCCCTTGGCGGCCACATACCCCGCAATGCCCTGCCCGAGTCGAATCGAGTGGCGCATGCTGGATTTGACCCGCGTGTTGAAGGCCACGGCGAACTTGAGTTCTTCCCCCTTGAGAAACAGCAGGGAGCCGGCTTCGACGTTCATGATCACGCGAATCATGTCCATGGTGTACTTGAGCACCTGCTTCATATCAAAGGTCGATGAGGCCAGGGCGTTGCCAATCTGCTTGATACTGCCCAGCTCGCGGTCGCGTTTGGAGACCGCCGCCGAAAGACGGTTGCGTTCGATGGCAAACGATATCGTATTGGCCATCCAGTCGATCAATTCCTTGCGTTCGTTGAAGATGGCGCAGTTGCCGCTGGAGAGCGTCAGCACCCCTTTGACCGTGCCTTCCATGCGCAGCGGCGTCAGGATGCCGCATTGCTTGCGCTCGGGGCAGATGATTTTGCGTTCCAGCTGACTTGCCAACTCGTTGGCGTCTTCGACACCGATCTGGTTGTCCTGACGGATGACGCGCGCGAAGATGGTGTCGGCCATGGCGAACGAGTGGCCCCGGGCGATGGGGCTGGCTCCGGCCGCGAGCAGATCGAAAATCACCAGGTTGCCGGGGCGATTTTCGTCGGTGGTGATCACCGTGGCCAGATCAAAGGGCAAGATCGCCTGCATCTCGCTCAAAATGGCGTGCAGCAGCTCGGAGTCCTTGAAGCTTGAATTGATGATCCGGAAGATCTTGTCGATGGCCTTGAGTTGCAGGTTGTTGCGCTCGTTGTCGCGCAGCAGGCGCAGATTCTCGTACGTGAAGGCCGCATTGCTCAACAGCGGTGTCAGCGCTTCGACATCATCATGGGTATAGATGCGCCCCCCGTCGCGCCGCGATATGGAGAGCACCCCCACGATATCCTTGCTGGTCTTAATCGGCATGCACACAAATGACTTGGTCCCGTAATGGGCCAGGTTGGCACGCCCGAATCGGCTGTCGCGTTCGACATCGGCCACCACCAGGGGCGATTTGTTGATGACCGCATATTTGGCAATGCTGGTGTCAAAGGCGATCCGGTCACCGATTTTGACATGCTCTCCCAGACCGATGCTGGCCTTGACGGTGAAGTATTTGGCGTCGGACTCTTCCAGCACCAGCACCGAGCCGATATCGGACTTGGTCAGCACCAGCGCCCTCTCCAGGGTTACGTAGAGTATCTCTTCCGCATCAAAGGTCACGTAGCACAGCTCGGAGAGCTCCTTGAGAATCGATATTTCGGATGCTTTCTTCTCCAGTTGATAGAGGGTCTTGCTAAACTGGTTTTCAATGGCGTTGACGGATTGAACGATCGTGTTCAATTCGTTGGAGCCGGTGGCCAGCTGATCCACGTGAAAGCCCGTGATGACCTTGCTGGTCACAGCATGGGCCACGCGATGGATCTGGTCGTAGAGTTTGCGCAGCAGAAAAAACCCCAGGAGGGAAAACAGCAGGAATCCCAGAAGAAAATAGAGTGAAAACCGATCGGCCAGCAGGTCGTACTTGTAGGCGAAATAGCCGAACCCGGCCAGCGGTGTCAGAAAGAAGATGCCGAAGACGAGGATCAGGCGGTAGTAAAGATCGCGTGCTTCCAGCGTAATTTTTTTGGGCCAGATGGGCAGGCGCATGGGTTGAATATCCCCTCGATCCGGATCAAAGCCAAATGGCGCGGCAACGGCAGCCCCTAATGGCGTTGCGGTCAATCGCGACGGCAGGCTGTTCCAACACGCGGTCGGCATCCCCGTGCAGAGCACTGTGATGGACGCTGCGGACCGGAGTCGCAGCGCCCCGATGGATCTCTCGATTAAAGTCTTTAGTCATTCAGACTGTTAAGCACCCTTGCGGCCGCCGCAACCGTCTGGTCGATATCGGCCTCCGTATGGGCCAGCGAAACGAAGCCGGCTTCAAACTGGGAGGGGGCCAGGTAAATGCCTTCGGCCAGCATGCCGCAGTAATAGGCGGCGAAACGCTCCAGGTCGCAGGTCTTGGCCGCCGCGAAATCGGAGACGGGCCGCGCGTTGAAGAACATTCCCAGCATGGAGCCCACGCGATTGAAGACCGCAGGTATCCCGGCCTGGTCGGCCGCCTGGGCCAAGCCATCGGCCAGGCGCTGGGAACGCGCCTCGAGAACGTCGTAGACCCCCGGGCGTCCCAGCGCCTTGAGCGCGGCGATTCCCGCCGCCATGGCCAGGGGATTGCCCGAAAGGGTGCCGGCCTGATACACGCCACCTTCCGGCGCCACACAGGCCATGACATCCCGCCGCCCCCCATAGGCGCCCACCGGCAGTCCGGCACCGATAATCTTGCCGAAACAGGTGAGATCCGGCTGAATGCCGTAGCGTTCCTGCGCGCCCCCGTAGGCCACGCGGAAACCGCTCATGACCTCGTCGAAAATCAACAGGCTGCCGTGGCGGGCGGTGAGGTCGCGTAGCGCTTCCAAAAAGCCTTCCCGGGGGGGCACCAGGCCCATGTTGCCGGCCACCGGCTCGACGATAATGGCGGCCACCTGGTCGCCCCGGCGGGTCATCAGGCTCTCCAGGGCATCGATATCGTTGTAGGGCAGCGAAAGGGTGTACTGAACGACCGCTTCGGGAACACCGGGGCTTCCAGGTATGTTCAGGGTCGCCACCCCGGAGCCGGCATCCACCAGGAGGGTGTCGGCATGACCATGGTAGCAGCCGTCAAATTTGACGATCACATCGCGGCCCGTAAAACCGCGGGCCAGACGAATGGCGCTCATGGTCGCCTCGGTGCCCGAATTGACCATGCGGATCTTCTCCACCGACGGTACGGCCGCCACCACCAGATCGGCCAGTTCCAGTTCCAGTTCGGTGGGCGCACCGAAGCTGGTACCCTGCTCCAGGGCGCGCCCGATCGCCTGGATCACCTCCGGATGCCGGTGCCCCAAAACCATGGGGCCCCATGAACCGACGTAGTCGATATATTCATTACCGTCGGCATCCCACAGCCGACAACCATCGGCACGGGCGATGAACAGCGGCGAGGCGCCAACGGACTTGCAGGCCCGCACCGGGCTGTTGACACCGCCCGGGATGACTTCCTGGGCGCGTTCAAAAAGCGCAAGGGATTGCGTGGAGGACATGGAGATTTACCTTTCTAATTGATAATGAACTTCTATAACCGGTACCGCCCGAGGATTCCTCCTCCGGTTTGAGTCCGATTGCCGGATCGTGGTATGCATGTTCCGAGTCCGTAATAAATTTAGAAATTTACCAAATACCCGCGGTTCGGTCAAGAAATGACGCATTCACCATGGAAGGTTTAAGATGCGCGCCTTGAAACCCGAAGGGTTGACGTAGCCCTCACGCCGAAGAGACCCATGCGGCAGCCCCCGCCTGGCCCCGGAAGGGGTTGGCGACCGCCGGCGGTTGAAGGCGGCGCGCATTGCCCCGGGCTCGGTTAGGTACTTGCGGCCAATGAAAAATATAAGCCAACTTGCCAAAATCCTGCAATACATCCTCGGGCGTCGGCCGGATGAGTTCGGACTCCTGCCGGATGACCACGGTTATGTCAAGGTCAAAGAGCTGATCAAGGTTCTGCATGAAGAACAGTGGCACCACGTGCGCCCCGGCCACCTGGAAAGCCTGCCCCTGTATGTGCCCAAGGCCGGTATTGAAATGGACGGCAACCTTATCCGGGCCTTGGCACGCGACCGGCTGCCGGTCTTGTCCGAGGCCCCCGTGGTCCCCAAACAATTGTTTGCCGGTATTCGACGCAAGGCCTATGCAACCACCCTGCGCGAAGGGCTTGGGCCCCAGACACATCCCGCCAAGGTGCTGCTATACGCGGACCGGGATTTGGCCGTGCGGGTCGGCCGACGGCGTGACGCCGAACCGGTCATCGTCACCGTCCAGACAACCGTGGCCCAGCGGGCCGGGATCGATTTCATGCGCTTCGGGGAGGCGATCTATCTGGCCACCCGC
>JASJED010000190.1 GCA_030065585.1 Desulfobacterales bacterium
GCCCTGGGGGCGTTTACCTTTACCATGACGGCCTTGCCGGGAACCCCGCAGATTCAAAACGCCATCCCCATGCCTTTTTTCGGCACCACCGCGTTCGCGGCCCCCATTCTGGGCCTGGTGGGCGCCGCAATCATGTTGGGCGGAGGGCTTTTCTGGATCAACCGCAGGGCCAGGGCCGCCATGGGCAAGGGGGAAGGCTACGGCCACCACGAAGAAGCGACCGTCGCATCGGCATCGGCAACGGAAACCCCGTTACCCAGCGCGATGGCATCCTTTTCACCCATCATCGTGGTCGTTCTGATCAATCTCATCCTGTCCAAGTTTGTTTTCCCCGCCATGGACACGGCCTACCTGGAGGATTTCGATACGACCTTATCTCGCGTAAACGGCATCTGGAGTATCATTGTCGCGCTCGCCATCTCCATCGTTTTCGCCATCCTGCTTTTTCGCAAATCCTTGGCGAGCGTTATGCAAACCGTCAACGAAGGGGCCTTCGGATCGCTGCTCCCGCTCCTCAACACGGCCTCCGAGGTCGGCTACGGCAACGTCATCAAGAGTCTGGGGGCGTTTGCCCTGGTCAAAGCCGCCATACTGGGGATCCCGGGGACCCCCCTGATATCGCTGGCGGCCTCCACCAGCATCCTGGCCGGTATCACCGGTTCGGCCTCCGGCGGGATGAGCATCGCCCTGGGTGCCCTGGGCGAGACCTATATGCAGAAGGCGATGGAGGTGGGCATCAATCCGGAAGCCTTTCACCGCATTGCCACCATGGCCTGCGGGGGCCTCGACACCTTGCCGCATAACGGCGCCGTCATCACCCTGCTGGGCATCTGTGGTTTGACCCACCGGGAATCCTATCTCGATATCGGTATGTGCACGGTGGTCATTCCCCTGATTGCCAGCGCCGTCGCGATCGTTCTGGCCACCATGGGCATTGTTTAGCGCCAAACCAAGGGATGATGTCAATCAAGGAGTAAACCCATGAGCATCAGGTCACTTGTCCATACGGTTAAGAAACCGGGTCGCCGCGCCTTCATCAAAACCGCGGGCATGACGGGCGCCGCCCTTTCCGCCGCGACGCTCGGTGCGCCGGCGGTATGGGCTTCCGGGAAAACCTTTTCCTGGAGGATGGTTACCGCCTGGCCGCCGGGGGATTCCATCCTTCAAAGGGGGGCCGAACGTTTTATGCGCCGCGTGCACGCGATGAGCGAGGGCCGTCTGGATATCCGCATGATTGATCAGGGCCGGACGACCGCGCCCGGGGAAATCTTCGCCATGATATCGAAGGGGCAGGCCCAGGTGGGCAGTGCGGTCGCTTTCTATTGGGCCGACCAGGTGCCCGCCGGCCAATGGTTCGCTTCGGTGCCCTTCGGTTTGAACGCTCAGGCGATGAACGCCTGGTTATATACCGGCGGGGGGCTCAAGCTGTGGGAGGAGATTTATGCCCCTTTTGGCATCGTCCCGCGGCCCATCGGCAATACCGGGGCCCAGATGGGCGGTTGGTTCAAACGCAAGATCAATTACGCCGCCGACATCCGGGAAATGAAAATCCGCATGCCGGGTCTGGGCGGCACGGTATTGACGCGCGCCGGCGCCACGCTGGTCGATCTGCCCGGGGCCGATCTGTTAAAGGCCCTGCAGGACAACCGGCTGGACGGCGCCGAGTGGATCGGCCCACACCACGATATGGAACTGGGTCTGTACAAGGCCGCGCCCTATTACTACTATCCGGGCTGGCACGAGCCCGGGTCCTGCATCGAGGGCCTCTTTCACAAACCATCCTATGACGCGCTGCCCGGCCATCTTAAAGCCATCCTGGACAGTGCCGCCGCGGAAGTCAATGCATGGTGCCTCAGCATGTTCCAGAGCAACAACTATGAAGCCCTGAAGAAACTGGTCCGGGATCATCAAGTTCAGCTTCAGCGGTTTCCCCTCTCGGCGATCTCGGCTTTTCGAAGATTATCCCAAGAGGTCATGGCGGAAGAATCCCAAAAAGATGCCATGGCGCAAAAGGTTCATCAGGCCTATTTGACCTTCGCCGAAAAAACGGATAACTGGGATCTGGTTTCGGAGCGCGCCTATTATGATTATGTCGCCACGGAACCACAGCGCCTGAAGCGCTGGATGTTGCCACCCGATCCCTACTGAAGGCTTTTAGCGGTTCAAACGCGTTTGGGGACCGTTAAGGCGATTGAAGGAGGGCCATCGACATCGATGCCCCGGAGCATTACTGTCAGGGCACCGCGTGGATAGCGCCGATTTGTCGGCACACACTAAGTCGTTAACGTCAATCGAGAAAGGCTAAGCACATGAGCACCACACACAACAACCCTGAACTATGGGGCCGCAATCAACTGTTCGACTACCTTGTCGATGCCGGGCAGCGAACGATCCTGTTCTGGGACACGATGCGCCAGCGTGGCAATCAGTTCACCGAGCACATGTCCCACGATAAGCCGCACGTGCTGGAATACGAATTTGATTTGATCCTCGACGGTCGCTCGCTGAGTGAACCGGTCAACTACGGCCTGGTCAAGATCAAGCCACCGAAGGGGGTCACGATCGACGAGCGCAAGCGTCCTTTCGTGGTGGTCGACCCGCGCGCCGGTCACGGCCCCGGCATCGGCGGCTTCAAAGCCGACAGTGAAATCGGTGTGGCCATGGCGGCGGGGCACCCCGTTTACTTCGTCGGCTTCACCCCCGTACCCGAGCAGGGCCAAACCATCGAGCGGATCATGCAGGCCGAAGCCCGGTTTCTGGAACATGTCATCCAGTTGCATCCCCAGGCCGAGGGCAAACCAGTGATTATCGGCAACTGCCAGGCCGGATGGGCCATGATGATGCTCGCGGCGACACGCCCGGACCTGTGCGGCCCGATCATCGTGGCCGGGTCGCCGCTGTCCTATTGGGCCGGTGTGCGGGGCAAAAACCCCATGCGCTACACCGGCGGGATGCTGGGCGGCAGCTGGCTGACGGCCCTGACCAGCGACATGGGCAACGGCCAATTCGACGGTGCCTGGCTGGTGTTCAACTTCGAGGGGATGAACCCGGCCAACACGCTGTGGTCCAAACAATATAATCTCTACGCCAAGGTCGACACCGAGGTTGATCGCTATCTGGGTTTCGAGCGCTGGTGGGGCGGCCATTCCATTTTAACCGGTGACGAGATCCAGGACATTGTCGACAAGCTCTTTGTGGGCAACAAGCTCAGCACGGGCCAGATCGTCACCTCCGACGGCTTGCGGATCGATCTGCGCAATATTCGCGAACCGATCATCTGCTTCTGCTCCAAGGGCGACAATATCACCCCGCCGCAGCAGGCCCTGGGCTGGATACTCGACCTTTACGACAGTGTCGAGGACATTCGCGCCTCGGGCCAGACGATTGTATATGCCGTGCACGAAAAAACCGGGCATCTGGGGATCTTTGTTTCGGGCAGCGTCGCCAAGAAGGAACACCGTGAGTTTGCCTCGAACATCGACTTTATCGACTGCCTGCCCCCGGGACTCTACGAGGCGGTCATGCAAAAGGCGTCGGAAGACGCCCCGAATGTGGATTTGGTTACGGGCGACTATATTTCGCGCTTCGAGAGCCGCACCCTGGATGACATTCGTGCGCTGGGCGGCAACAGCCCGGACGACGAGCGTGCCTTTGCGGCGGTGGCACGCCTGTCGGAAATCACTCATGGCCTCTACCGCACCACCGCCCAGCCGCTGGTACGCGCCCTGGCCACCGAGCAGTCGGCCGAATGGCTGCGCCGCACGCACCCAGCGCGCATGATCTACGAGTTCTTTTCCGATGAAAATCCGCTGATGCGGCCCCTGCCCCCGGCCGCCGAATGGGTCGCGGATCATCGCCAGCCAGTAGCGGCAGACAATATCTTCCTGCAGTGGCAGACCATTTTCTCCGAGTGTTTGGTCCAGAGCCTGAATGCCTTTCGCGACTGGCGGGACATGACGCAGGAGCAAATGTTCTTCGCTTTTTACAGCCAGCCATGGCTTCAAGCGCTCCTGGGCCTCCGGGCCTCCGAAGAACCCCCGCGAAAGAACCCCGGAGCGGAACCCGATCACCTGGCGCTGGTCGAACTGCAGAAGGAAGCCCTGGTGGCCAAAATGGACCAGGGCGGATCCCGCGAAGCCGTCCTCCGGGGGTTGGCTTACGTCCGCCTGGCGGAAGGGGCCGTCGACGAGCGGGGGTTTGCCATGATCCGCCGCATCCGCGAACAACATGAACCCGACCTGACCCTGGCCGAATTCAAAGAGAACTTCCGGGAGCAATTCTTCATGGTCCTTCTGGATGAGCGCCGGGCGCTGGCAACCATTCCCCATTTGCTCGCCGGTCATCAGAATGAGGGGCCGGAGCTGTTTGCGCGGATCGAAAGTGTCGTCACGGCGGCGGGCCAACTGGGCGACGAAGGACAGCGGCGATTGAAGGAAATCGAGAAGCTGTTCATCCCCAAGAAAACCGGCGCGCCCAAGAAAAAGAGCGCCCCCCAAAAAAAGCCGCTGAAGGCTTGATTTAAAAAACCCTTCGGCCGGACGCGTAACATCGCAAAAAATTGAAAGGAGATAGCCATGAAGGATGTGGTCATCGTAAGCGGCGCCCGCACGGCGGTCGGAACGTTTGGTGGTGCCTTGAAGAGTACACCGGTGGTCGAGCTCGGGGCCCTGGTGATTCGCGATGTGCTCAAGCGGATCAACCTCAAACCGGTCATGAGCGAGCTGATGAAGTCGGGGATTCCCGAATCCCTCAAGGACCAAGGGCGCATCGATCTCGAGAAAGACGGCGGCGATTGGGACGACGGTGCGACACCCGTCGTGATCGACGAAGTGATCATGGGCAATGTGCTGCAGGCCGGTCAGGGGCAAAACCCGGCCCGACAGGCCATGATCAAGGCCGGCTTGTGCAAGGAAACACCGGCCATGACCATCAACAAGGTCTGCGGTTCGGGACTGAAGGCCATTGCCCTGGGGGCCACTGCCATCATGAGCGGGCAGGCCGAGGTGGTTGTCGCCGGCGGTCAGGAGAACATGAGCATGGTCCCCCTGGCGCTGCCCAAGGCGCGCTGGGGCCACCGGATGGAAGTCACCGGCATTGGTGAAGTCCGTGATCTGATGGTCTTCGACGGCCTTTACGAAATCTTCTACGGATATCACATGGGCATCACCGCGGAAGCCATCGCCGCCAAATACGACATCAGCCGCCAGGAGCAGGACGAGCTCAGCGTGCTCAGTCATCAGCGGGCGCTGCAGGGCATTAAGGAGGGGTGGTTCGCCGAAGAAATCGTCCCGGTCGAGATTAAAACGCGCAAAGAAACCATCGTGTTCGACACGGATGAGCGGCCCATGGAAACCAGCCTGGAGAAGATGGCCAAGCTGCGTCCGGTGTTCAAAAAGGACGGCTCCATTACGGCCGGCAATGCCTCCGGCATCAATGATGCCGCGGCGGCCGTCTTACTGATGAGTGCCGACAAGGCCAGGGATCTGGGACTGACCCCGCTGGTGGCCATCAAAGGCTTTGCTTCCGGCGGGCTGGATCCGGCCTTCATGGGACTGGGTCCCGTGCCGGCCGTGCGCAAGGCGCTTAAGGCCGCCGGTAAAACGATTGGCGATATCGATCTGATCGAGTTGAACGAGGCCTTTGCGGCCCAGGCCATCGGCTGCATGCGCGAGCTCGACATCCCCTTCGACAAGCCCAACCAGGTCGGCAGCGGTATCTCCCTGGGGCATCCGATTGGATGCACCGGCGCCCGCCAGATGGTGACCGGCATGAATCACATGAAACGCAAGGGCCTGGCAACCGGGATGGTCACCATGTGCATCGGCGGTGGTATGGGCATGGCCATGGTCGTGGAGCAGGTTTGAGGCCTGATCATCGAAAACGGGTATCAATACCGCCAGGACATCCTCAAAGGATCCCAAGGAGGCCACCATGAGCGAAACCCCATCACCCCCCCCCTCCCATCCGATGTCTTCGCCGCAGTCCCTCCTGCCGCCGAAGACCGCGTCGAAAGATAAGATTGTTTCCGCGGCGGAAGCCGTTCGCCTCATCCGCAACGGCGACACCGTGGCCACTGGGGGTTTCGTGGGAATCGGTTTCCCGGAAGAAATTGCCGTGGCGCTTGAAGACCAGTATCTCGAAGAGCAAAACCCGCGGGACCTGACCTTGGTCTACGCCGCCGGCCAGGGGGACGGCGGCGAACGCGGATTGAACCATTTCGGGCATGAGGGTCTGGTTCGCAAAGTGATCGGCGGCCACTGGGGGCTGGTGCCCAAATTACAGCAATTGGCCATCGAAAACCGGATCGAAGCCTACAACCTGCCCCAGGGCGTCATCTCCCACATGTACCGGGATATCGCGGCCCACAAACCGCGGACCATCACATCCGTGGGCATGGGCACCTTTGTCGATCCGCGCAAAGGGGGCGGTAAGATCAATCCCCTGACCACCGAAGACCTGGTCGAACTGGTCACGTTCGATAACCAGGAGTATCTGGCCTACAAGACGTTCCCCATCAACGTGGCCATTCTGCGGGGCACCACGGCCGATACCGACGGCAACATCACCATGGAAAAAGAGGCCCTGACGCTCGAGGTGCTGTCCATTGCCGCCGCGGCCCGGAATTCGAACGGTGTTGTCATCGTTCAGGTCGAGCGCATTGCCGAACGCGGTACCTTGAACGCCCGCCAGATCAAAATTCCCGGGATTCTCGTGGATTGTGTGGTGGTGGCCCGGCCGGAGAACCACTGGCAGACCTTCGGTGAAATGTACAGCGCGGCTTTCAGCAGCGAGGTCACGGCGCCCATGCAATCCATCGAACCCATGGCCATGGGCGACCGCAAAATCATCGCCCGACGGGCCGCTTTTGAATTGCAGGCCAACAGCGTTGTCAATCTGGGCATCGGGATGCCGGAGGGCATTGCCAGTGTGGCCAACGAAGAGAAAATCCTCGAATTGATGACGCTAACCACCGAACCGGGGATCATCGGCGGCATACCGGCGGGGGGACTCAACTTCGGCGCCGGCACCAACATCGAAGCACTGGTCGACCAACCCTACCAGTTCGACTTCTACGACGGCGGCGGGCTCGACATGGCTTTTCTGGGGCTGGCCCAGGCCGACAAAAACGGCAATCTCAACGTCAGCAAGTTCGGGCCCAAGCTGGCCGGTGCGGGCGGCTTCATCAATATCAGCCAGAATGCCAAGAAGGTGGTCTTTACCGGCACGTTTACGGCCGGCGGTCTAAAAATAACCCTCGACGAGGGGCAGCTAAAGATCCTCCAGGAGGGCAAGGCCAAGAAATTTATCGACCAGGTGGAGCACGTGACCTTCAGTGGCGATTATGCGCGCCAGACAGGCCAGAGTGTTCTCTACGTAACCGAACGGTGTGTCTTCCAGTTGACGGATGCCGGTATGCAGCTGGTCGAAATCGCACCCGGTGTTGACATTGAGAAAGACATTCTGGCGATGATGGATTTTGAGCCGATTATCGCGGGCACGCCCCGCCTGATGGACGCACGCATCTTCCAGACCGAACCGATGGGGCTGAAAAACGACCTGCTCACCTTGCCGCTTGAGGATCGCCTGGTCTACGATCCGGACCACAATCTTTTTTTCGTCAACTTCGAAGGCTTGGCCGTCAATACCCCTGAGTTGGTAAACGACATTCGCATGGCGGTGGAGAATACGCTCAAGCCCGTTGGGCAGAAGGTCTACGCCATCGTCAACTACGACAATTTCAGAATTCTGCCTGAACTGGTTGACGAATATAGCGATATGGTCAAATATTTGCTCGAACAGTATTACACCGGGGCCACCCGCTACACCACCAGCACTTTCCTACGCATGAAACTCGGAGAAGCACTCCAGAAAAGGAATGTGGCCCCCCACATTTACGAAAGCAGCGAGGAAGCCCGACAAGCGCTGGAAACCAAATTCTAAACCCCCGGAAGAAGCAAATCCGTCGCCGAGGCATGCGGGTTGACGGATGGTCCCCGCGGGTCGCCGGAATGCACTGGCCTGGTCGGTTCGAGCGCGTTTACTGCTCATCCGCACAGGCCATGATTTTTACGCATCCGCAACCCTTGTGGCGACATCGGTTTGAATCGCATCTTTGAGGTGGACCGTGGATCCTGCGACACCACACGAGCAATTGCAAAATCGCATTGCGGCCCTGCAACAAGAACTCCGCATGTGCCGGCAATCCCTGAATCAGGAAACACCCGTTGGCATCGATTATCGCAGCCTGGTGGAGAATGCCAATGAAGCCATTCTGGTGGCTCAGAATGGCACTTTTCAGTATGCCAACCCCAAGGCGGAGGAACTCCTGGGGTACGCGCTCGAAGAGCTGGCGGCCCAACCGCTGACCGCCTTCATTCATGCCAGCGATCGTGAGATGGTGAGGCAACAGTATGAACGACGCATCCGGGGCGATGACCTGCCGGAGGTGTATCCGTTCAGGATCGTCAACAAAGACGGGGCGACCATCTGGGTCGAATTGAAAGTCAAATTGTTCTCCTGGCACCGGCAACCGGCGACCCTGTGTCTGATGACCGACATTTCCCAGCGGATCCACACCGAAAAAAAATACCAGCGTGCTCTGGCCAGCCGGCGTGAGGGCTTCATGCTCCTGGACAACGACCGCATGATCAATGACGTCAATCCGGCCCTTCTAGAAATATCCGGCTACCGCCGCGAGGACTTTGTCGGTCATCCGGCCGACAAGTTCTACGATCGCGCATCGGTTGACTTTTTTTCGGCCAGCCCCGATCATTTTAGCTTCGAAGCCCTGTTTCGTGCCCGTGACGGGCGTAAGATCCCCATGCTCTTCAGCCGCAGCACCTTGAAAGACGATCGCGACCGGCCCACCGGCTTTATGTATTTCCTGACCGATCTGACCGAACTGAAAATTACGCAGGAGGCCCTCAAAAAGGCCGAACGCCGCTACCGCATGATGTATGAAAATGCGGTCCAGGGCATGTTTCAAAGCCATCTGTCGGGCGCGCTGATCCGCGCCAATCCCGCCTTTGCCCGCATCCTCGGGTATGCCTCCGTCGATGAAGTCCTGTCGCTTGAAGACGGTGCTAAACAATTCTATTTTCATGCCAGCGACCGCGTCCGGATGCTCCAGGCCGTGCTGAAGAAGGGCGCCCTGGTCAACCACGAGTTGCGGCTCAAGCGCAAGGACGGCCAGGCGGTATGGATCCTGGCCAATATCCGTTGCATCCGCAATGTTGAGGGCAAGATCATCCTGGAAGGCATCCTGGTCGACAACACCCGTCGTAAAAAACTGGAACAAAAACTTAAAAACGACCGCAAAAAATTCAAGAAACTGGCGATCCACAACAATCTGACCGGGCTCTACAACACGCGCTACCTTTATCAGAAACTGGACCAGATCATTGCCGAGAGCAAGCGGACCCGTAAGCCCTTTTCACTGGTTTTCATGGACATGGACCACTTCAAGCACGTGGTCGACACCTACGGTCACCTCAACGGGAGCCGGGCCCTCAAAGAGGTGGCCGCCACCATTAAAAGCTGTCTCCAACAACCGTGCTTCGGGGTGGCCTACGGCGGCGACGAGTTTGTCGTCGTGCTGCCCGGGTTCGACAAGCAGCGCGCCACCCGCAAATTGGAACAGATCCGCGCCCGGATGAAGGCCACCACCTATCTTACCCGCGCCGGCCACCAGGTCCGCCTAGGGGCCAGTTTCGGCATTGCCACCTTTCCCAATGACAGCGACAACCGTGAAGGCCTGTTGGCCCTTGCCGATCAGGCCATGTTCCATGTCAAACAGACCGACAAAGGCACGATCGGCGTTATCCCGTAATCCTTCCCCAGGGGCAGCCCCCCGCTTGAACGAAACACACAGGCATTTTGCTTTTTAGGGATAGCTGAGATATAAATTGCGGCAGCAGACTGACGATCACCGTTTCACGCGACCGATCTAGCTCATGCACCTGTTTTCGATTCTTCACGTTATCGGCACGCTTTTCCTGGTCACGGGCATTTCCATGGCGCTGCCGCTGATTTGTGCGCTCATTTACCCTGAAGGCGATTTTCAAGCCCTTCTGCTATCGGCCGGGTTGATCATCGTGCTGGGAGCCCCGCTGTGGTGGTTTTTCCGTACACACCACGACCTGGGAATCCGCGACGGCATCTTCATCGCCGTTTTCGGCTGGGTTGTGGTGTCCGCCCTGAGTGCCCTGCCGTTCATGATCCATGGGGCTATTCCGTCCTTTACCGATGCCTTCTTCGAAATGATGTCCGGCTACACCACCAGCGGGGCCACCATCCTGACGGACATCGAG
>JASJED010000191.1 GCA_030065585.1 Desulfobacterales bacterium
ATCATCGAGGAACAGCGCAAGGCTGAAGAGGAACGTTCCAGCCGCCTGGTCCTGCGCAGGGTTCAGCGCGCTCTCAAGGAAGCATTTTTACGGCTCCCGCAAGAAGAATATGACTGGTTTGACATCTATGGGGGGAAACCGCAAAACAATCCGCGGCATCCATTTTCAAGTGGCCCGTTGTCTGGATCCACCCGCAAAAAGGATGAAGATAAAGGGAAGCACTCCGGGGATTCACCGGAGCTGTTCGATGATGACAGCGGCCAAAAACAGTTTTTCGAATATGCCGGCCCATTGTTCAGCGTGTTGATATCCCCTAAAACGAGTGTCGTTTCAGTTGACAAGCATAAAAAATTTCGAGCTATCTGCAGGGACCGCTCCCGTAGAATTGTTCACACAAACCTGACATACGAATGGAAGATCATTGATGGCCAAGGCAATCTCAACGAGAACACAAGTGAGTCGGTCACTTTCACTGCATCATCGGAGCCGGGCCTTTCAACTTTAGAGGTAATAGTAACGCAAGAAGACAAGGTATGCAGGGATGAGGCCCTCATAACCATCACCGACTCCCTTGTAGACCATACATCCAATTCCGGAAAAGCTGATAAAGGGCTTCCCGGATATACCTACCGGCGAGCTCCGGGTGAGATGTGGCGCTCACGATACGATGAGGGTAAAAACGTAATCGTCATCAACAATGGTCACAGAGACTTTGTATATGCTGGCAAACAGAAAGGACGCAAACTTCGCTATATTTGCCGCTTGTTTTGCAAGGAACTTGTGTGCCACAATTTCCCAGGAATGCAGGCTGACGAACTTCTCGAGCGGATGATCGAACTGTCCTTGTATACCGAAGAACATTTAAAATAAGGGTCAAGGCTTAAACGGATCATAGGGACATCCGTTACATAGTTACATACAAGGATCTACTCTACATTTTTTACCAAATGGATTCGCCTGAAATTCCATTTCGGTTTTCAGCTTCGTTGTCGGTTATTGTTATTCTGAGCTAATTCACACCTAAATTCAGTCAGATTTAGATTTTTTTTTGATAATTTTCCTGAAATTATCTATTTTCTTGATTCGCCAACCCGAAAACTTTCGCTAAACGGCCATAGCTACTCGCCATGCCGCGAAACTGTGGCGGATATATCGCTATTCTAATTGCCCATATATGGCGTTGCTGTCCGAGATAGGAAGCACTGAAATTTTATCATCAATCGGATACGTATGCTCTCCAGGATATATAATCCATACATGCTCCAGATTGAGCGATTGAATTGCAGCCCTTATGGATTTCGTCGGCCGTGGTTTTTCTGTAAATTTAATTTCAGCACCATATCGACGCCCCTTATAAAAAAATAACAGATCAATTTCGGCACCACTGTGTGTAGCCCAGAAGTAACTTTCCGACAAATCTAGTGTGCTGATTAAATGTTCTAAAACAAAACCCTCCCAGGATGCTCCCACCTGTGGATGTCCCAGTAGTGTATGCTGATCCGCCAGATTGAGCAGACCATGTAGTAACCCCGAGTCCCTAATATAAATTTTAGGAGATTTAACCTGTCGTTTACCCAGATTTTCATACCATGGCTGCAGTTGTCGGATCATATATGTACCGGTCAAGATGTCCAAATAGCTCCTAACTGTCTTATCGTTGAGACCCATGGCCCGCCCAATCAGAGAAGCATTCCATGTATTGCCATGGTGATGGGCCATCATATTCCAAAATCGTCTCATTGCCTGGGATGGAATGCGAATCCCCAACTGAGGGATATCCCTTTCAAGAAAGGTTCGGATAAAACCTTCGCGCCATGCTATGCTATCTTCATCTGATGGTGCTAAATAGGATCGTGGAAAACCACCCCTAACCCATAAATTATTGTATCGATCCGGTCCGATCTCAAACAGATTAAAACCTGATAGTTCGATAAATTCTACCCTGCCAGCCAACGTTTCTGAAACATTTCTTACAACATCCGGTGAGGCGCTTCCAAGAATCAGAAAGCGGGCCTGATTATCAGGCCTATCCACCATTACACGCAGTACATTAAACAGGCTGGGTTGATTTTGGATTTCATCCAGCACGACAAGGCCTGTTAAACTGCTAAACACCAATTCCGGGTTTTGAAGACGTCTCACATCGGGTTGGGATTCCAAATCAAAAAACGTTGTTTTTTGCTTGCGGCTGAACATTCGGGCCAGGGTGGTTTTCCCACACTGCCTTGGACCTAGCAGGGCGGTAATTGGAGAGCGGTTTGTAGCTTTTTGTAATTTTTTTATGTAGTTGCTACGGCTGATCATGAATGATGATATAAGCTTGAAAAATCGGATTGTCAATACGAATTTTCAAGCATTTTAGAGATCGATTTTCTCCATTGTGACCATTATTAGGCCCTGTTTGCATCGGTGGCCTCACAACACTAGAACGGACCTATTGCCATGAAAATCCTTCTCGACATGACGGATTTTCATGGCAATGCCACCCTTTTCAACCCTTTTCATTCCTAAATGGCCAAATCAGGATCTGATCTCCCCATCCCATCCGTATCAATTACATGCGCTCCGGGCGGCTGGTGCCCAAACCGAAGCGGGTATCGACAGCGGCAACGTGCAGAGGCGGGGGGGCTGATGGGGCGACTGCCCTCGAAAAAGGCATTTCTTTTGGCTTCGATAATCCGGGCGCCGGTTGCATCGGCGGCCACCGGGTCGGTGCTGACGATCAGGCCGGCGTAAGGCCAGACATAACGGCTGCTGTAATGGTGAGGCCCGATGCCGTGAAACAGTGGGGTGAGCATGACGAGTATGTTCAGACGGGTTTTACCCGCCACCTGGGACTTTTGCCAGATCGCCCCCAATCGTTCGCAGGCATTGCCGTGATACATCCAGGGCGACGGCACGAACATGATATAGTTTTTCAGCAAGGTACCCAGGCCCGACCAGTGATGGGTGCGCATGGGGCGTACATTGACCAGCGCGGTGGATCGCGAGAATACTGAATTCCCGCGAACGTCGCGGTCACCCACGGCGATGTCATGGGCATCAACGCCCACCTGTTGCAGGCGAAAGACAAGGGCCTTCTCCAGGGCCTCGGGGGTGGGCAGCCGGGACCAGACGTTGCTCTTGATGCCGACCACATCGCCCGGACGAAACAACTGTTGCCAGGCCGATCGGGGATCGGGTGCACCCAGCAGGCTCGTCACCGCCTGATCAAGCATCGATTCCAGCACGGCAGCGTTTACCCGGCCTTGGCTGTCGACCGCATCAGGATCGCGGATCAAGACCACGCGGCTTTTCACTGCGGCCTGCGCTGCCGCCCGGTCCAGCAGAGGCAGCCCCAGCAGGCTGCCGGCGGCCGCGTAACCGCCGGTCTTGAGAAAGTCGCGTCGGGTGATCACTTTTTTGCTCGATTTCGGTTGCATCGCCATTACTCCCCGGAGGCATGTTGACCGGCCTCCGTGATCAAGTTTTGGGCCAGCCGGCGGCTATCGGCTTCGAGCACGATCGTCAAAAGGCGCTCATACAAGGCAACCGCTGACCACGTGCCATTTTCCAGGCGGGCCAAGCCGCCGCTGTCGGCATCGGGCAGATAGTGTTCGGTGAAGCCCGCCAGTGCCTTCCGGGCCGTCTGGGTCTTCGGATACCAAATGAGCAGCAACCGTGCCTGCTCACCACCGCGTTGATAAGATGCAATGATCGCATCGGTTTGGGACGCGAGCAGCAGGATGTTTTCATCAAACAGATAGTAGTGGTAGTTGAGCACCGTCGGGTGGTGCAGGTAGCGGATGCTGCCAGCATCAAGACCCGCCTGCGGCAGCCGGTTCAAGTGCTGCGGCCGGCTGCCGGATTCGCCTGCGGCCGAGGCTACAAGTTTACCCAGTGCCTTGACGGCTATCTCGGCGGCGGCACTTTCCTCTTCCAGGTAAATGGAGACATAGAAACGGTTCTGCCAGAAACTGAGCCAGCCCGGTCGATAGCGCGCGTCCTGCCCGATGTCGATCCGCTCACCATCGGTGTCATGGGTGAACACGCCGAAGGCATCTTCGGAGGTCCCCATGTCGAAGACGTCGAGGGTGATGACGGTTTCACCCTTTTTGACATAACGGCGCGACAGGCAGGACTGCATGTTGTAGGCACGATACAACTCACCGGCGCCGTCGATATATTCAAATATGGTCTGCGCATCGAAAGTGCGATCCCCGTTGGCTGCCCGCCAGCCGCTGATTTCGGTCGGCAGCCTAGCCTGAAGTTCGGTAGCGGAAGTCGACTGAGCCATTGCCGTTGTCGCCATGGTAAACGCTCCGACCAGCAGAGCGAGCAGACACGGTACCAGCGTGCGCCGCCTACCGGATGAATACGCTTGAGGTGCGGTCATAATACCTCTACGTGAATGCAGGTGCCGTGTGCGGTTCGGAATTTGAAATCGTCATGATGCGATAGCTGTTGATGAAAATAGATTTGTGCATATTAAGCCTTGGTGTCAAGGCCCTTTCGGGTGCTGCGCAGAATTTTGGCCGCCTTGGGCCGTGCTGTAATGCAAAACCCGACGATCAAATCAAGAATTAAATGGAAAAGTTAAGATGCGCCCCCTTTCTGTTCCCTGTATGATAGGCGTTCCATTTGGGGTTGGGAACACAGAGGGGCTTTCAAGATGCTTGGTCTGCTCCCATCATAAAGCGGTTGTTCAGCAAACCCTAATTAGTTGCAGGTTGTTTTAAAAATTATTCGTCCAACTGCTGGTATTGAAGGGGAATATTACGCGAGATGTTATTGCAAAGCTTTTCAAGTAGTAAACACAATATAATTGAAATAATCAGCGCAGGTATGGCACTTGCCATTGCATATCCGGGATTTATCCCATTCTTACGGGAGACCGGCGTAATTTGATTATTTTCGATTTCATATGTGCTAAATAACGAACCATCATCATCCCCCCATTCAAGCTCTATCCGTTTTCTGGTTGTCGATACTTCTTCAACTGACCATCGAATAAATGAAAATTCACCCGTTTCAATCGAACCTGATCTGACCGGTTCATAAAAAGACCATCCCGGATGCCTTTCGTCCAAATATTCTTTCTGATCGACGCTCCAACGCCAGTCAGTAATTTCGTTTTTGTTGAGCCGGTCGTAACCAGGGATACGCACAAGGACTGAAAACCCTCGATCAGGAACTTCGCCAGGTTTATAACTTTCCTCAGACGAAGCTGATAAAATAAACATGCCGATTCCTGACAATGAAAAAAAAAGAATCGGGAAGAGAAGACATCCAATTGTAGTTGCAATGGCGGATGAGCGATTTGATGTGTTATTTGATTCTGTCATAGTGTGATCTCATCATTGCATATTCTTGGGCTTGTCTATTACTTGCGGCGTGCAGGTCAAGAGCTTATCGATCCCCTCCCTCAGGCTGTCCGGTCTTCGGATTCCATTGCCATGATGCTCAGGATTCAATGCGTCCATATAAGCTTAATACGGAATGCTATATGAATGCTACACATGGGATCAAACTAGAAGTGGTTTCAAAACCCCTTCTAACGTCCAATAGCTGTGTTGCAGGCTTCTTAAAAATGCTCACATATTATTGAATATGCTCCGCATTTTCATCAGCCCGCGCCTTGCTCTTGAACGCGATCAGAGGTTTTGAAACCGCTTCTACACTTTGCTATATTAAGATGTCCCCCGACTTTACTCTGCGTTGCAAAGGCTATATCTCAGCATCATATCGCCTTTTAGTATCTGCTTTAATAATCCAAAATGGCGTCAGCGCATCGACGACAAAATGTATCGTTCCAGCCTCTCCATTATATGCATAAGACCGTCCACTTTTCATAACCTGCTCACCAAGCTGTATATCTGAAAAATCACGCGTTGCACATGACAACTGAAACCATTCACCTTCCTTTTTTGAATATTTCCCTGCCAGTCTTTTAACATCGAAAATACTGACATTATAATCTGTTGCACGCCAGTGATTGTAGCTGCCATGGCCCACCAGAACCACACTTTGATACTTGTCATCTTGAATAACACGTTTCAAATCATCGCTTGTAGCACTTAGAAAATACTCGGTTTTTAATCCTTTACTATTAAAATAGAGCGTCCAGGATGGATAGCTTCCAAGAAGTGCTAAAGGCGGTAACCAATGGTCATTCCCCATTATGGCATACGCAGACACCAAAACTGCTGCATACCGGTCTGTTTGGGTGCGCTCGTTAGAAATATAGGCAATCGCAGTCATTGGAATATAGATCGCCAATGCAATAATACAGAATATTTTAGTCGCCTTAAAAAGCGGTCTCAGAAGCTTTATTTTACCGATTTTTTTCTTAAAAAAAATATGAGTAAATCTACTATACATTGAGCCCATCCGAAAAATTCAGTATTCTTCTTTATAAAGGACTTCCATGTTAATTGATCTTTTATTGACTATAACAGAATAACTTTATTCTGGGAAGAATTGATTCAATATTGCTGAAGTTTAGATGATTGTTTAGGCGGGATATCAGGGTGCGGCTATCACCATGCACTACATACATGTGGCACATCAAACGAGGACAAATCAACGATTTAGGAATAGGGTCGATCAAATCAAAGATTAAATAATGAATATTTAAGATGCGACCCTGTCTTGTTTTGTTGATCATTGGGTAGAGATCTGCATTACCCTCGCGGTTCTGACGTTGGGTATCATCATAGTGACTGTTTTGCAGAAACCTACCCTGATCATCGAATAGTGCTACGACGGCAAATGACCGGCAGCACGGCATCACGTAATAATCCCTATCTCTCCTTGTCCGTTGACATCATGCGTAGCTGTATCCAAGTGCATTGATGTCACGTGTATCGGTTTCCGTTTCAGGCCACGGATCCATTATCGCAGCGGCGCCCGCGAGATTGGGATGCTGACCTGGGTTGGCATTCTGCCACTCCGCCCAGATACGGTCGATTTCGCAGTGATGCATCCAGAACACCGGATCTGTCGGGGCGGTGGGGACACTTCCCATCGAGCCCCCCACCCACACATGCCCTGAGTTGTGAATGCCTTCAAGGGCCGGAGCAAAGCTGTTGAAGGTTCCGTTGGCCATGGCCGTAGCGACATCACCCGCATCAGGAAGCGTGGCAAAGGCGCCAATGTTGCGTGTCACGGTATGCGGTCCCGTCATCAAGTTCACGGTGGGCGTAAAACCGAGCAGCCAGGCAGGAAAGGCCTGCTCCTCGCTGGATTTCCAATAGGGGATGCAGACCGTGGGATCAATCGCCTGGAGGAGTTCCTCCATGCGCACCAAGTAAATTCGGTGCCACGGCAGGAATCGCGTATTGCCGTGCATCTGGTGTACTGCGTTGCTGTGGATATCGACCAGCGGACCGAGTGCTCCCATGGCATTCAATTGGGAAAATGCATCGAGAAAGCGATTTTGCTGATCTGCCGTCAAGGTGCGGTGGTCGGGACGAACACAGACCTCATCCTTGCACTCTCCACATGTGGCCGGTGGTTTGTAGTCCTCCCTGCGCGGTTTGAAACATGCGTGTTCGTATGGATGAGGGATGTAGTCCGGGGGGTTCTTCGATGCGTAACTTCCGTAGATCCGCGGATCAGGATAGCGGGGATTTTCTGGTGGACGTCTTGGATAATCGTCGTGGGCGTGATCGTAGTCGATGTGTGCACAGGGATCGTACTTCCGCCTTCCGGGATATTTCTTCTTCGGGCTTCTCTTCGTATGTTTGACTTTCTTCATGTTATACCTCCATATATTAGAGGCTATCTCAAAATAAAGATTGGGGTTCCTGGCAAGGCGTGAATCGGCGAGAAAGCGGAGCATACACGTAGTATGTGAGCATTTTGAGTCGGTTCACAACACTGCCAGGGGCACTTAGATTTTTTTTGAGATAGCCTCTATACGCAGTTGTATATTGTTTTCATTACATTTATAGGCGATGCGCCTGCTCGGCATCTCTACCGTGGGGGTATACGATGCGCTTTCATTATATTATCAAGCCAATTATCCGGATACAGTTGTGGATGTGGTCAGCAATGCGCTTGGTTGCAATTGCGAAAGCGTTTTGGCAGAAGGACGCAATAGGAGAACTGTGGGCGATACGGTAATCTTCATAGCCCAGGATTTGACCGGCAAGTCCGATGTACTCTAAGAGGAATATTTCGCGGGAATCTCAGGTGCGGCCTTCGCCTTGCGCCACTAACATATTGCGCATGAATTGAGAACAAATCAACATTTTGGCGAATAAGTAGATTGTATTATAAAATAAGGCGTAAATCAGGTAGTTAGGCAAGTTTAGGGGTGCGTTTGTCCGATTGTGCCCAAAATTGTGACGGATTATGCCCCATTTTTTGGGGTCATTTCGGTGTACTGCTAGTTGAGGGCGCTACCGTCCTGTCGTGTTAGGTTGGGGATGTAGCACCCATAAGCGCGGTAAACCATCGAGGTGTTCGCATTCCCCAGGGTCCTTGCCAGCCACGCGGGCAATTCCCCTGCCCGCATGGCTCATGAGGCGAATATGTAGCGTGCTTCACACATCCGCCGGTAGTTGAGAACACTTGCATCCATGGCCCGCTTCCAATGCTCCCACAATCGGCCCTGTATAATCGGCGTGCCGATCGGCATCGGGAACACTACCCCTACTTGAATTGATAGATTATCTTCGATTTTTTTCAATTCCCCCCAAACTGAACCAAGTTTTAGAAAATCTACCCGAAGCAATCGGCCCCAAAAATTGGAAAATATCAGCGTGAAAACTCTACGCCCCAGCGGTTGGGATCTCCGGCGAAGCCCGAAGGCAGGAAGACGGACCTGTTCGGCGAAGCCTCAAGGGCAGGACGACGGACCTGTCCGGCGAAGCCCGCAGGGCGAAGACGGATCACGTAAGTTCTTCCAGCGCCTCGGCCATGAGCCGGCCGATGGGCATGTTCTGGGGGCACTGGCGCTCGGCGGCCGAATAATCCAAAGTCGCCAGTCGGGCGCGGACCGCCGCCGGAATATCGCGAAATTCCACTCGCGCGCGAAAATGATCGCCGTAGCTGCGTCCATACATGAGGCAGCGCATGATTTTGCCCACCGGAACGTCCGCGGTTAGCATGGACTGGCAGGTGGCGGTGCAGCCGGCACAATAATTGGCGGCCGTGGCCTGGGCCTTGGCTTCGAAACAGCGACGATCCGAAACGGTCAGGCGCGCCTGGTTGACGGCCGCCTCTGTATTGGCCTTGAGGATGGTCAGGGTGTTCATCTGGGAGCAGATGGCCGCGATCCGCTCATCGGTCCACACCGCCAGAAGTTTGGCCTGCTCCTCGGTCACGCCCTTGTCAAGAAATCGCTTGGCCAGGGCCTGGCTCGCGTCACTTTCCTCTCCCGTACGGAACCAGGATGACTTCGCCTGGGTTTTCATGGCGGTCAGCCCGATGCCGGCCTTGTGGCAGGCGTCGATGGCCCGCTTCATCGCATCGGTGGTCATTACGCGGTAGTTGTAGGTGGTCATGATCCCATCGATCCAACCGAGGGTTGCCGCGTGGGACAGGCTTGCGGCCATATTGGAATGGGTACTGAATCCAAACAGACGGATCTTGCCCTGGGATTTCATTTTTGCGGCCCAGGCTTTGATCTCCGGCGTCAATTCCGCCTGGGCATCATCCACCGCATGGACAAAAAAGAGATCGAGATAGTCCGTCTTGAGGTTATTCAGGGAATCATTAAGTTCCGCGGTCAAGCCTCGTGCGTCCCGGTTGCCTGACTTGGACACCAGAAAAATCTTCTTCCGGTCTTCCGGATATTTGCCCAGATACTTGCCGATTCCCGGCTCGCTCCCCCACCGGTTGTAGTACTGGGCGGTATCCCAATAGGTCACCCCCCATTTCACCGCCTGGCGGAGCAACAACTGGTTGGCACCGGTATCGAACATGGTGCCCAACGAGAGGATCGGCACTTGAACGCCGGTACGGCCAAAGGGTCGGGTGTCCACCTGCATGGCGGCGGCATCGGCCACCGTCGGTCCGGTGACCGCGCCGACCATGCTGCCGACACCGGCAGCCCCAAGGACTTGCAGAAACTGGCGACGTTTGATGCCTGATTTTTCTGTGGTCATGACGCTACTCCTTTGTTGGTGAGGCCGGCCCCGGCAAGCAAGGCATGGGCCCGGCTTCGCGTTTCGTTTTCGGAAGTCACACGAATGGCTGCCCGGCCGCGCACCGGGCACTCGTGTTGGCAGACCCCGCAGCCGATGCATCGGTGGGGGTCCACAAAGGGTTGCTGCAACCGGACATGCACGGCGGCCGACGCTTCCCGCC
>JASJED010000192.1 GCA_030065585.1 Desulfobacterales bacterium
GACAAGGTCCTGAAAGACCCGGACCTTTTCGTTGAAATCAATGCCGCCAGCGGGGCGCAGGCCGGGTTTCGCGAAGGCGAGCGTGTGACGCTCAAAACCCCTGTTGGCAGTGCCACCGTGCGGGTCCATCTGTCCACCGGCATTGGTCCGGGGCTGTTGGCGATACCCCGCGGATTGGGCCACACGGCCTACGATGAATTCATTGCCGGCAAAGGGATCAACGCCAACGACCTGATGGCCGCGGTCGAAGATCCGGTGTCCGGTCTGGATGCGGCCTGGGGTATCCGCGCTTCCCTGGTGAAGGCCTAATATCAACTTGTACACGAGGTTCCAATGAAACAAACAGGCGATAATGGTAAGGCCCAACGATTTGGAATGGTCATCGATCTGGACAAGTGCACCGGGTGCGGGTCCTGCATGGTGGCCTGCCAGGCCGAGAACAATGTTCCCTTTCGCGAGGACGAATCCGACAAAACGTTGAGCATCACCTGGATGCGGATTTACCGGCTGACGAACGGCAAATCTTTTCCGGATGCCGAGATTTGCTATCTGCCGCGCCCCTGCCAGCATTGCGACGGTCTGCACGAGGGCCATTCGCCCTGCGTTTCGGTCTGCCCGGCCACGGCCACGGACTACGACGGCCTCACCGGGATCGTCAGCCAGATCTACACGCGCTGCTTCGGGTGCCGCTACTGCATGGCGGCCTGCCCTTATCATGCCCGTCACTTCAACTGGTGGGACCCGGTCTGGCCCAAGGGCATGGAACAGTATTTAAACCCCGACATCTCGGTGCGTATGCGCGGGATCGTCGAAAAATGCGGTTTCTGTTTCCAGCGCTACCAGAAGGCCTTGGAAAAAGCGCACATGCAAGGCCGCCGCGAACTGGAGGAGCACGAGTACCAGACTTCGTGCACCCAGGCCTGTCCGGCGGGCGCCATCGTATTCGGCGACCTGCGCAACCCGCACCACAAGGTGCATCAGCTGGCCCAGCCGGATTTCAAGAAGCATGGCCGCCCGAAAAACCCCATGGCTTTTCGACTGCTGGAGGAGCTCGGTACCAACACCAAGATCTACTACCTTTCCAGCAAGAAGTGGGTGCGGGAAGCCGGACACAATCCTTCGGTGATGGATAAGCCGGAGGAACATCATTAAGGCGCGATGCGGGTTCGGTCTCAGGGGCCGCCTGGATACGGGCCTGTCATTCATTGACTTCAACACATTAGGAGCACCGGTTTTATGGATTCTGCACTGATACCCAAAGGCGTAAAGCGCTGCTCGTTCTTCCAATTCATGGGCGGTCTCGGTGTCGTCAGCCTGGTCCTGCTCTGGGGCGTCTACGCGATGCTGCTTTGCTGGATCAAGGGGTTGAATCAGACCAACATGAACGATTACTATGGTTTTGCCCTCTGGATCTGGGCCGACCTGGGCGTCATCGCGCTGGGCGGTGGTGCCTTCTTCACTGGTTTGATGAAATACGTCTTCGGCAAGGACGAACTAAAGCACATCATCAATTTTGCCGTCCTGATCGGGTTCATCTGCTACAGTTCGGCCCTGTTGATTCTGGCCATCGACGTTGGCCAACCCCTGCGCTCCTGGTATATCTTCTGGCACGCCAACGTGCATTCCATGCTGACCGAGGTGGCTTTCTGCCTTTCCTGCTATTTTGCGGTGCTGACCATCGAATACATCCCGCTGATTCTGGAAAACCGCCAGATCGACAAGGTGCCTTTCTGGCACAACCTGAGCCACAACATGCACACCTACATGGCCGTTTTTGCCGCCACCGGCGCTTTCCTGAGCTTCTTCCACCAGGGCTCGCTGGGTGGGGTGGCCGGCGTCATGTTCGGGCGGCCCTTCGCCTTTCGCGAACATCTGTTCATCTGGCCCTGGACCTTTTTCCTGTTCACCTGGTCGGCGGCCTCCTACGGCCCCTGCTTTACCATCTGGCTGGTGCGCATCACCGAAAAAATAACCGGTAAAAAATTGGTCAGGGAAACGGCGATTCAACTGCTGGCCAAGCTTGCCGGCTGGATGATGTTTACTTACATCATCGCCAAGATCATCGACACGATCTATTGGGCCACCGTCACCGTTCCCGGCATGGGATTCACCTTGGCCGATTTCTACACCAACAATGCATTCTACGGTTACTGGATCCTGTTCGCTGAACTGGTGCTGTGCGGGGTGGTTCCGGCCCTGATGCTGGTTACGCCCAAGATCCGCCAAAATCCCATCGGGTTGTTCATCGCCGTCACGCTGGGGGTCATCGGTGTCAGCCTGAACCGCTGGGTCATGGTGCTCCAGGCCCTGGCCATTCCGGTGATGTCGTTTGACCAGTGGGTGCTCTACATTCCCAGCTGGCAGGAAGTGGCCACCACCATCCTGCCGGTGGCCTACGGCGTCATCCTGGTCATGATTTCCTACCGTTATCTCCCGGTCTTCCCCAATGAGGCTGAATTGAACCCGCTTGCGCCGGAGACGCCGCCGGTGGTCGAAGCCCAGACGGAAGAAGACGGTGAGACACAGGACGCGCCGGAGCCTGAAATGGCCCCGGCCGAGGCTTAACGCCGCATTTTAAGGAGGCAAGCGTATGTTTCCCTTTAATTTTGAATGGGTCTGGGATATGTCCCACATAGTGTTCATGGGCGGCCTCTGGTACGCACTGGGTATCCTGGGCGCCGGGATGACCTTTATCGTTCTCAAGACGATTAAAGACACGGCCGAAGGCAAAGGCGGTGATCACCACTGAAAACCTAACCCGATAACGTCTTGGCGCTTCTCCCGGTGGACCTTCGATGGGGAGAAGCGCTTTTTTTTGGGTTGGTAAGGACAGGGACAATCCCGCATGGATAAAATCTGCGTAGAAGGCGGCAAGCGCCTCGAAGGCCAGGTGGGCATCAGCGGCGCCAAGAACGCGGCCCTGCCGATTCTGGCCTCATCGCTTTTGACCGACGGCACTTGCCGTTTCACCAATGTGCCCAACCTGCGCGATATTCACAGCATCGTTCAACTGCTCGAAAGCCTGGGCGCTTATGTCGAATTCGAAGACGATATGGTCCTGGTCAATGCCGCTAGCCTGGCCAACAGTGAAGCGCCTTACGAGCTGGTTCGCAAGATGCGGGCCTCGATTCTCGTTTTAGGCCCCCTGGTGGCCCGTCTGCAGCACGCCCGTGTGTCGCTGCCCGGGGGGTGTGCCATCGGCGCACGTCCCATCAATTTGCACCTCAAAGGTTTGGCGTCGCTGGGCGCTGAGATCGAACTTCAGCATGGCTATGTGGAAGCCCGGGCCAAACGCCTGCGGGGCGCCGAAATCTATTTTGACACCGTATCGGTGACCGGTACCGAAAACATCCTCATGGCCGCGGTCCTGGCGGAAGGCGTTACCGTTCTGCGCAATGCCGCCCGGGAACCGGAAGTGGTGGCCCTGGCCAACGTGCTCAACCGCATGGGGGCCGACATCCAGGGGGCGGGCACCGCCGTGATCACCATCCGTGGGGTCGATTTCCTCAAGCCGGTCGAGGCCGCCATCATTCCTGATCGCATCGAAGCCGGGACCTTCATGGTTGCCGCAGCATTAACCGCTGGTGATGTGACCCTGACGGGGTGTGAGAGGGAGCACCTGGGGGCGGTCTGCGACAAGCTCCAGCAGGCCGGCGCTCAGATCGAACAGCGTCCCGGCCGCATTCGCGTCCGGCGCGAAGGCCCCCTTGCGAGCCTGGATATCCGGACCCAAACCTACCCGGGCTTTCCAACGGACATGCAAGCCCAGTTCATGGTTTTGATGGCGATGGCCAACGGGCAAAGTATCATCACCGAAACCATTTTTGAAAATCGCTTTATTCACGTCAGTGAACTCAAACGACTGGGGGCCGATATCGTCGTTAGCGGCGAGAATGCCATTATCCGCGGACAAACGTCGCTGTCGGGGGCACCGGTCATGGCCACCGACCTGCGTGCCAGTGCCTCGCTGGTGCTGGCCGGCCTGGTGGCCGAGGGGGTGACGGAAATCCACCGTGTCTACCACCTCGACCGCGGTTATGAGCGCATCGAGGCGAAGCTGAAAAAGCTGGGCGCTTCGATCTGGCGCGCCCAGATCTAGGGCTTCCGTTCAAACGGCAACGGTTGTGTGTTTCCGAACTGCCTGAATGGCCCTGCTGATGCCACGCCCCCCGCACCGACGGCAGAGCCCGTTCGAGGGCGGCCCCCATGATCCGACCGGTCAGATTGAAACGTGGCGCTTACTAACACGCTTCTTAATTGGCGACTCCACCCCGCCGCGCTGCCCCGGGATTACTTTCGACCGCTGGTATCGTTAACCGTGGCCTTTGCGGCGGGAATCGGCAGCCGGGCGATCAGCGCCGGTATCATGGGCGTAGTCCTATGGTTAGCGCTGCTCGCCGGTGCCCTTGCCGTATGGCAGCTTTATGCCGATCGCCGCAGTCGGGTTGCGCCTCTCCTGCTGTTCTGGGCGCTGGGCTATGGCGCCTTGACGCCCTGGCTCCCGGCCAGTCATCCGCAAGATCATATTATCCATTATACGGACGGTTCGCGCTACCGGATCGTCGGGACGGTCGACGAGGTGCCCACCACGACCCGCGATCAGCGTTTACGCTTGGTTTTGCGGGTTCACCGTCTGGGTCGGCCGGATGCGATGCAGGCGGCTGTCGGAAGACTTCGCCTGACCGTTTTCGGTGACGCGCCGCCAATCCGCCGCGGCGATCAGTTGGTCTTCGAAAGCCGCCTGCGACCGATCCGCAATTTTCGCAACCCCGGTGGTTTCGACTACCGGCGTTTTATGGCCTTCAAGAAAATCACGGCAACGGCCTGGGTGCGTGGGCCGCAACTCGAGGTCAGCGCCGGGGGTGCGACCTCAGCGCCCGTGCTGGGGGTGGTCAGGGGCCGTTTCCAGCGGTTTATCGAATCCGAGCTGAGCGGCGAATCGCAGGCGGTGATGAAAGCGCTCACCATCGGGGAGCGCAGCGGGATTTCGCCGTCGCTGCGCGAGGTCTTCAACCGTTGCGGCATCGGTCATCTTTTGGCCATTTCCGGGCTGCACGTCGGCATTATCGCCGTCGTTCTGATAGGCTTCCTCAAATGGGTCTTCAACCGTTTTGACGTCTTCCTCCAACGGGGGTGGGGTTATGCCGCGGCCGCCTGCGCCACCGTCCCTTTCGTCCTTGGCTATGGCATGCTGGCCGGCATGGCACCCTCCACCCAGCGTGCGGTCATCATGGTGGTACTGGGGTTGGGGGCATATCTGCTGAGGCGTGAAGCCGACACCCTCAACTTGATCGCTCTGGCCGGTTTGCTGATTCTGGTGTGGCATCCGCCGATGCTGTTTGCCATCGGGTTTCAGTTGTCGTTTGCGGCGGTCATCGCGATTGTGCTCGGATTGCAGCATATCTGGCCCGGATGGCAACGCGTCTCCCAACCGTCACCAAGATCGGCCGGACACCGCCTGCTGGTCTTTATGCTGGTCACGCTGTATGCCACCGCCGGTACCCTGCCGCTGTTGATGTATTATTTCCAGCAGTTTTCACTCATCGGCTTGATTGCCAACCTCGTTGCGGTACCGCTGGTCGGTTTCGCGGCCCTGCCGCTGGGACTCTCCGCGTTGGGGCTGTTGGCCTTGAGCAGCACCCTGGCATCATGGTGTTTGCAGGCGGGCGGCGTTTTGCTGGATGTTCTTCTGGCGGCCGCCCGCTGGGCGGCGGCCTTTGAGTTCGTCGCGCTGCGTTCCTTTCAGCCCACTGTCTGGGAAGTCGGCGGGTATTATGCCCTGCTTCTGGCGCTTGTCGCCATTCGCACCTATCCAGCGGCCAAATGGCTGCTCGCGGTCGCCGTTACATTCCTGGCGCTGGATGCCGGCTGGTGGTACCAAACGCGTTTGGCGCACCGCGATTTGCGTTTGACGTTTCTGGATGTGGGGCAGGGCAATGCCACCTTGATCGAGTTTCCGGGGGGGCATACCATGCTGGTGGACGGCGGAGGGTATGCCGACAATCGCGCCTTCGACATGGGGCGCAACGTGATTGCGCCGTTTCTGCGCCGCCAGAAGATCCTGACCGTCGATTATCTGGTCTTGACCCATCCCAGCAGTGATCACATGAACGGGCTGATGCACGTGCTGCGCTACTTTGATCCGCGTGTTCTCATCTGGAACCATGATCGGGTTGAAACCGCCGGCGGACGGGCGTTTGCGGCCTTGGTCAAGGCCAGCCCGATCAAAACCCCCCGGTTTGAAGAACTCCGGCGCCGCATGACGATCGGCCCGGCGGTTGTGCGCATCCTCAATCCACCCCGCGACTACCAACGGCGTCGCCTAGCGGAACGCTGGCGTGATGTCAACAACAACTCGATTGCCCTGCAGATTGCGTTTGGCGGTTTTACCGTTCTGATGCCCGGCGATGCCGGACGGCCGGCCGAGTTGGAGATGTTGCGGCAAAGCGGATCGGAATTGAACAGCACGATTCTTCTGGTACCCCATCACGGCAGCCGGACATCGAGTTCCGAAGCTTTCTTGCAAGCCGTGGACCCGACCATCGCCATTGTTTCCTGCGGATGGCGCAACCGTTTCGGTTTCCCCCACCCGGAGGTTCTGGCGCGCTACGAGGCGCTCGGCAGCCGCATTTTCAGAACCGATATCAACGGGGCGGTTCAGGTTCGTCTGCGGCCGTCTAACCTGGAACTGACCTGCTACGATCGTACGGCGCTGCGTATTCCCGGCGCCGGTCGTCCGATCACCGTTGAGTGAGGCCGCGGCGGCCTTCCGGTGAGCGTATCACCGCCGGGACAATCAGTCTTGCTAGAAACCATTTATTCGGTTAGCTTTAAAGATGCCTTTTATGGATGGGCACTAAGTAACGACAGGGCAAGCGGAGGCACGCAATGAACAAATATACGATGGTCGGGTTATTGACCTGGCTGGTCGGCATTGTAATTCTGGGGTTTCAATCGCTGGGCGCGTTCATGGAGCAGGAGGTCAGCTGGAAAAATATGAATCTGGTCGACTTGCTCGGACCGGATGCCTTCAACTGGGCACTGGGTTACGGTTGGCTTTACCCCGTCTTCGAAACACCGGTTTATATACTTTGCTTCGCATTGGGTCTGATCTTCATTATTATGGGCGTTGTTTTCTGGCGGAATTAAAAAACCGCTTGGGACCTGAACTGAAAAACCTCGGAAGGCTGGCTTGCCTGCCGAGGTTTTTTTAGGTGCTTGCGGCCCTTGCCGGACAAGCGCGTGGGTTACAATGGGTGGTGCCTCAATCCACGTATAACTCCTGCCCCGGGAAAATTTTACTGCGATGTGAAAGACGATTGATTTGGAGCAGCCGATCCAGGCTCATATTGTGAATTTGAGCAATCTTAAACGGGCTATCGCCCATTTTGACCTGGTACTTCTTAAGGCGGGCGGTATCCGCGGTGGCTTTGTTGCGGCCTTCCGCTATCTTCAATACCTGGCCCTTGTATAAATGCGTGCCTTGGAGACCATTGAGTTTTTGAATGTGCTGGGTGGTGGTGCCGTACTGCCGGGCAATATTCCAGAGGGAATCACCACGACGCACCGTGTGGTATTGGGCCTGATCGGGGTTGCGGACAGTTTTGCGCTTGGCGCTGCGGGCGCTGGCGTAGCGATAACCGCGCTGGGGAATTTTAAGGCGTTTGCCGGCCCGGATGAAATGCGAACTGCGCATATTGTTGGCCCGCATGATCCGGCCCACGGAAGTACGGTAGCGCCGGGCAATGGTTGAGAGGGTTTCCCCGGAGCGAACCCGATGATAAACATAGGCCGGGCGGGGTAACGAGGTCGCCTTGATGGAGTCGATCTGGGCCAGAAGGGTTTCCCCTGCGCCCACAGGGACTTTTAATTCATAGTTTCGCGGAGGGGAGATTTTGTAGCGTAATTCCGGGTTGATCTGACGCAGTTCGAACTCGGTGGTACCGATGGCCCGCGCCACGTCCTTGAGACTCACCTGCTTGGCAACCGTGACCGTTTCATAGGCCAGGGGCGGATCGACGATGGTCATATCGATGCCGTATTTCTCCGGATCGTTGAGAATGTGGAGGGTCGCCAGGAAGCGCGGCACATAGCGGGCCGTCTCGCGCGGAAGGCGCTCATAGAGATCCCAGAAATTGTCGAGGTAATTGACGTTCTGGGTCCGGATGGTTCGCAAGACGCGGCCTTCACCGCAGTTGTAGGCCGCCAGTACCGTGGTCCAGTCGCCAAAGATATTGTGCAGTTCCTTGAGGTAGGCGATGGCCGCCGTCGTGGCTTTGTCGGGATCCATGCGTTCATCGATGAACTGGTCGCGTTTGAGGCCAAACTTATAACCGGTCGAAGGGATGAATTGCCACAACCCCAGCGCCCGGGCGCGGGAGAGCGCTTTGACGTTAAAGCCGCTCTCGATCAATGGCAGCCAGGAAAGTTCTTGCGGGAGTCCCGCCGCCTTGAGTGCTTTCAGGATCTCGGGCCGGTAGCGGCCGGAGCGTTTGAGGGACTTGAGGAAAAAAGCTTTTTCGGGGCCCACCGTGAAACGTCGGATCTCGGCTTCGACATGGCGATTGGTATCCAGGGGAATCGCGTTGTGATTGCCGTTGACGACGATATTGCGTGAAGCATAGATCTCCAGAATGCGTTTGGAGATCATGAATCGCAGGTCTTCTTTTTCCTGGATGAGTTTGAAATCGTCCTGGGCTTCGACCGCCAGGATAAGGGCATAGGCCTGATCGAGGGACTCGACCGCTTTTTCAAGTTCGCCCCGCTGCCAGTATTCCTGGGAAGCGTGGCAGAATTCCAGGGCTTCATCCAGTTTGGTCTGTGCCGGTTTCGCCGCTTTGAGGCCTGAGCTTTGGTTGGTCGCGCTCGGTGCTAATGCTTCGTCGGTCATCAGGATCGAATTAGCGGAGACGTCCGTCTGGTAGACATTTTCGTCGATATCGATCAGCGCGTGGGGAGGATTCTCGGGGGCGCCCATATTGGACGTAAAATCACCCGAATCTTTCGTATTCATGCTTGTGGGGGCGCAAGCCCCCAGCAGTAAAAGGAATGTCGCAGACAGCCAACAGACGACAAGTGTAAATTGCTTCACAGTAAACCATCCTCCTTGGGAGATAAGGGCATCTATTAACGAGATAAGGGCATCTATTAACAACGGACAACAACAATATAAATCCGTTATACATTGCCTCCTTGGATTGTCAAGGTAATATCGATCGGCGATTGACGCGGTTTGCGCACCGGCCGTGCCGCCCAAAGACTTAACCGGCGGGCGGTTGCCAAACCCGTTGAGCCGCATCGGGGGCGGGGCCTCCGAATCGCCATGGTGTGCGTTCATTTGTGAAATGCATCTGGCGGTCAAATCGGTTTCCCAAGGGCGGCCCGGCGTTGAACACCGATCGTCACGGGCGCCGATGGGGATGCCGCCGCCAAGCCGGGGCAAGAATTGAAAAGGCAATCCTTATTAATCAGACACGGGTGTCAACCGGACACCGGCAATGAATGCTTTCAGGTTAAAAATAAACGTAATACGAATGATTATGTCGAAAATCGCAGTAAAATCATTAATCGGAATCCTAATCTATAACCATTCGTTTTGATCAAACCTCATAATTAAATTTAAGTGTTGTTTTTTAATTTAAATGATATTACAAGGCATTGTTTTGTTCGGTCCGCCCTCTGAATCCTCGGCACGATGATGTGCGCATGGATCGGATATGGCATACGGGCCAGCGTAGCTCAGTTGGTAGAGCTACTGATTTGTAATCAGTGGGTCGGGGGTTCGAGTCCCTCCGCTGGCTCCATTAAATGCGGTGGGGTTCCCGAGCGGTCAAAGGGAACAGACTGTAAATCTGTCGGCAAAGCCTTCGGAGGTTCAAATCCTCCCCCCACCACCAGCCTGAACACAGGCCGATTGCAGGAGATTCTCGTTTAGGGCGCGAATCAGTAGAACTGCGTGGCCTCCTGCACGATGCTGTCGCGGTTCCGGGATCGGGAGCGATGTTTTGGTTCGCCTGGTGGAATTCCGGAGCAAATTGAGCGGGAGTAGCTCAGTTGGTAGAGCTTCAGCCTTCCAAGCTGAATGTCGCGAGTTCGAGCCTCGTCTCCCGCTCCAAACATTGAACACCGATTGGTATCCTCAGAGAAAACAGATTACAGCTAACCATGGCGGGCCCACGTAGCTCAGTCGGTAGAGCGCTTCCTTGGTAAGGAAGAGGTTCACCGGTTCGATTCCGGTCGTGGGCTCCATATTTATTTTGCATGGCGACCGCGCGGGTACGGACGTCGTCGGTGCGTCATTTTGTATTTGTGGGGGCTAGCAAACTTTTCAGGCGTTTTCATTAGGAGGAAGAGAAGATGGCGAAGCAAAAGTTTGAGCGGACGAAGCCGCATGTGAACGTGGGAACGATAGGCCACATTGACCATGGCAAGACGACGCTGACGGCGGCGATCACGAAGCTGAACGGGATGAAGGGGATGGCGGATTTTATACCGTTTGATCAGATTGACAAGGCGCC
>JASJED010000193.1 GCA_030065585.1 Desulfobacterales bacterium
AAAACTGCGTGAACTCGAATCCTTGGGCTTCCATACAGGTTCGGAAAAGCTTGGCGACCCTGATCCGTTCTTTTGTATCCGGGATGAGAAAGGCGATCTTGCCTTTAAAACCGTGTCTGTATCGGGAGCACGCCGCGGCGATTTCCATTAGATCCAGCGTTTCAGGTCGGGTCTCGGTATCCCTGAGATCGATAAGAATATGATACCCTTGGTTGAGTTTGATCGCGACCGCCAGTTCTTTTACCAATTTGAGTGATCGTGCCGTGACCAGTTCGCCGGTGACGGTTCGCAGAATGACCTTCTGGTCTTCGTATATTTTGATGTTCGGAGACATGGCGACCTCAAACGACGAGCCCTTGTTCGGCTTCACCACGTTTTGTCTTTAGTGCCTTCACTTTGCGGCAGGACCCTAGCTATCCTTTCGAGAGAAATCGACACGTGCGTTTTCCACCCACCAATCGGGAACCCATCTTTATGCCGGAACCTTGTGGATGTCTTGACACATGTCACGGTTTACTTGACATTTTGCGCCAATCGGACACGCGACCCGCAAATCACTGAAAATTCCTGCGAGACATCTTCTACAGGTGAAACACCACCATGGGGGGGCGGGTCAAGAATGGGACCAAGGCCATCCAGAAGGCTTGGGGTTAAGGGATCGGAAAGATGGGCGATATTAAGGATACGAAAAAGGATTTATAAAACACTAAATCACTGATAGGTTTATTCTGACGATCGGATCGTATCTAGAGTAGGCCAGGCTGGTGAAAATGCAGACCAGCAAGGGATCCTGCCGATGCCGCGGCACCGGTGTGCCCTCGTCGTCGTTGCCATCGATGATCAAACGGCCATCGCGGAGACAGCCCCGTGAACACAGGAAAAATTAAAAAGCCCTTTTATTGGCGTTTGGTGGTCATCGCCTTTTTGGCCGTCTTGACCCTGATTCCCTACGGGCAGGTAGGGCAGCACGCGTTTGTCGATCTTGACGACTACGACTATATTGTCGACAACCCGAATGTTAAATACGGCTTCTCGGTGGCGGGGGTTGTTTGGGCGCTCGGTTTTAAGGACCAGGATCATCATTACTGGCGGCCGCTGACTTGGTTGACCCACATGCTGGACTTTGAACTCTTCGGGGCCGATGCGGGATCACACCATTTGGTCAACCTATTGATTCACTTGATCAACGTTTTGTTGTTGTGCGGGTTTTTATACAAGACCACAGGGCACCTGGGTCGTAGCGCCGCCGCCGCCGCCCTTTTTGCCGTCCATCCGATCAACGTCGAGTCCGTTGCCTGGGTCACCGAGCGAAGCAGCCTGTTGAGCACGGGATTGGGTCTTCTGACACTCAATCTATACGCCGCATATGTCCGGCAGCCCTCGCGCCAGCATTACGCCTTGACCTTGTTGGCCTACCTTCTGTGCCTGATGGCCAAACCCATCTTGGTAACCCTGCCTTTTCTGATGCTGTTGCTGGACTTCTGGCCGTTTAGACGGATAGATCTGGTTGCCCCCAACCGGGATACGGACGCAGACCCGAAGACGCCCAGGATGCGGGCGAGGATACGCTTGCGTTTTACGACCCGCAATGCCTCCCCACCACTTGCCGGCCTGATCGCCGAGAAGGTGCCCTACTTGGTCCTGGCCGTCGGCGCGATTCTGTTATCGCTTCTGCGCCATGGCACGACCGTTTCCGTCGAACAGGTTCCTCTGACGCTCCGCATGGCCAATGCCGTCGTTTCGTACATCAAATACCTGGGCAATCTATTTTATCCGGTGGATCTCGCGGCGTTTTATCCCTTCCCTCAGAGCGTCCCGGCCTGGCAGGTCTTCACCAGCCTGATGCTGCTCACGTTGGTGACCGTTTATTTTATAATCACGATCCGTCGCCGGGCGTATTTACTGGTTGGATGGTTGTGGTTCCTGGGAACGTTTGTGCCCAAAATTGGCCTTGTCCAGGGTGGCTTATGGCCCGAGTTGGCCGACCGCTGGGCCTACTTCCCCGCCATCGGTCTTTTCATTGGTTTGGTGTGGTGGGTGGGAGACGGTCTGGCCGGTAAATCCAAGTCCCCAATTCGCGCGACAGCCATGGCAGCTTTTATCCTTCTGGGCATTCTTGTGCATCTTACCTGGAAACAGGTCGGGTACTGGACGGACAGCACCGTTCTCTTCGAGCGCATGCTGGCCAAGACAAACGCCAATTATATGGCCCATAACAATCTCGGTTTCGTATTGCTCAAAGAAGATCGCCTGGATGAGGCGGCCTGGCATTTCAAGCAGGCGATTGCGATTGCGCCGAAATTTGAGCCGGCTTTAGCAAGTCTGGGCACGGTCGCCAAAAAGAGGGGAGCGCATGAGGAGGCCGTGGCCTGGTATGAGCGCGCGATTGCCATTAATCCGCGCTATGGCGTCGCCTACCTCAACCTCGGCAATTTATTTTTCGATCGAGGCGAATACCGTAAGGCCATTCGGTATTATTCAACCGGCATCGAGGCGGCCCCCCGTTCGAGTCTGCTCTACAACAGCCTCGGTGCGGCTCTGACCAAGACCGGCCGTTTGAATGAGGCCGTCGTCTGTTACAAGACCGCGCTTCAGATCGATCCTGGTCTGCAAATCGCTGCCAAGAACCTGAACGCCGTCAAGGCCGCGTCCAAACGACCAGCCCCTGATTGAACGCGTCCGGGGACTCTGAGCCGGGGGTGTGGTTCTTAGCACGTCCTGGAGGGTTTGCATGCGGCGGATTCTATTTTATGCGGAGAGAATACGATGGTGAGTTATCAGCGCCGAAAAGAAGAGATTAGACGCCATGCCGATCGAATGGCCCTCGAGCGTGATCAGTGGATCCACAAAAATATCTACTATTACGAGAACGATTACACCTACATGCGGTTTTCCGTGCCGCCTGGTTTGAAAATCCTCGAGGTCGGCTGTGGTACCGGCAATCTATTGGCCCAGCTGAATCCCCGTGTCGGGGTCGGCATCGATATCAGTACGAAAATGATTGAAATCGCTCAGAAGAAATTTCCCGACTACCATTTCGAATGCGGCGATGCCGAGAATCCTGACTTCATGGCGCAGCTCCCCGGCCCGTTCGACGTCATCATTATGTCGGATACGATCGGCGCGCTTTCCGATTGCCAGACCGCGCTGCAAAATCTTCACCCCCTCTGCACGCCCGACACGCGGCTGGTCATCTCGTATTATTCGCGGCTGTGGGAACCGATTCTGAAACTCGCCGAGGTGGCCGGCGCCAAAATGACCCAACCGGAGCAGAACTGGCTTTCCACCGACGACATCTGCAACCTGCTCCGGATCAGTCAATTTGAAATCATTAAATCGGAATGGCGTCAACTGCTGCCGAAACGGCTGGGGGGTGCCGGGACGTTTGTCAATCGTTATCTGGCGCCCTGGCCGATCATCAATCGCTTTTGCCTGCGGAGTTATGTGATTGCCCGTATTTCGCCTCATCTCTCCCGACATCCGCGACCCAAATCGGCGACCGTGCTGATCCCGTGTCGAAACGAGAGAGGCAATATCGTCAGCGCGATCGAACGCATTCCGGCGTTTTGTGAGCAGATTGAAATACTGTTTGTTGAAGGGGGCAGTTCTGACGAGACCCTCACGGAAATCAAAGCGGCCATCGCTTCCTATCCGGATAAATCGATCCGCGTATTGGAACAGGAGGGCAAGGGCAAAGGCGATGCCGTGCGCAAGGGCTTTTCCGAAGCCCGGGGCGAAGTCCTGATGATTCTGGATGCCGACCTGACCATGCCCCCTGAAGATCTTCCGAAGTATTTTGAAGTCTTGGCTTCGGGCCAAGGCGAGTTTATCAACGGATCACGTCTCGTCTATCCAATGGAAAACGATGCCATGCGTTTTCTGAATTATCTGGCCAACGCGATGTTCTCATGGCTGTTTACCTGGATCCTCAGCCAGCGCTTCACGGATACCCTGTGCGGCACCAAGGTGCTGTATCGCCGGGATTACCGGCTTATCAGCGATAACCGCTCCTATTTCGGTGATTATGACCCCTTTGGTGATTTTGATCTAATCTTCGGCGCCGTAAAGCTCAATAAGAAAGTCGTTGAAATTCCCATTCGCTATGCCGAACGCGTATACGGCAGCACGCAGATCTCCCGATTCCGTCATGGATGGCTTCTTTTAAAAATGGTGATCCGGGCCTTCAAAAAATTTAAGGCGTTCTGAGGTTAATCGATGACGCCAGGTGCTTTCTCTTTCCCCCTGGCCGCCTTATTTTGATCACGCCCTGGATTCCAATTTTGAGCACACCGTCTCCGGACTCAATTGATGACATACGCCGGATTTGCCGGGCTCAGGCCACAATTCCCAGCAACCAGATCGGGCTGTCCAGCCCGATTGTGGTGAGCGTTTCTTTCGCCATCTCGAAGGTTGCCAGCTTGCCCATGGTGTGGTGGTGATCTGCCAGGTGGCGCGGCGGATCATCTAAGACGATCTCAATGCCCAGGGCAAGTCGACCTTCGGCGTGCGCAATACGGAACCCGCAGAAATCCTTGAACATCGACTCGGCCTGGCCGAACTGGGTTTCGACTTGAACGAGGTGGTTGCCGTACCTCTTGGCAAAGTCGGCGTGCCATCGGGTTTCCAGTGTGCTCGACGTCAGGCACAGTTCACGCAAGTTTCTGTCCCGGACCACCTCCAGAGACTCCATGATGTCCAACTCAAAAGGGCATTCGGGGTTGGATTCGGCCGGAATCGTATCGTAACACCATCCCTTGTGGGTGAAGAGCCAGAATAGGTCCTCTTTGATCAGTTCAGGGGAATCCCGTCGGGGAAGCATACGGATAATGGCGCCCACCTCATCCTGGAGGTGCGGGTCGATCGCCTCAATATCCTCGGCCGTGCAGTTGTAGTGAAAACGCTTGAAATTCATCGGCGCGTTACCTTCAGGTGCGGAGAGATTGGGGGAAGTCGCTACCTATCCAAAGCAGATGAACCCTGCGATGTCAAGCGCACCTGCTTTTACCAGAATCGACATTGCTGTGGTGCGCTTCGTAAAACACCAGTGCGTAAAGTGTCTAATTGTCGTGTTCCGGTTTGTATGATAGAAATAAAACGATCTTTGCCATTGATGATACGCCACTCCGCGACCAACGGAGGAGAATCAGGTATAAATGAAACCAACGCTGCCAAGAATTTATCTTTGTATTACCATCATTGCCGTTTTAACGGCGTTGCCGTATGCCCAGGTGTGGCATCACGAATACCTCTATTTTGATGATCATAAATACATCGTTGATAACAACTACATCAACCGAGGCCTAACAAGCGAGGGGTTTTTATGGGCAATGAATTTCCGTCAGGCCGATGGTTCTTACTGGCGCCCGATTACATGGTTTTCCCATATGCTCGATTTTACTCTTTTTGGAAACAATTCCGGCGCGCATCATATGGTCAATGTGGTTCTCCATATTTTAAACGCGGTCCTCGTTTTTGTACTGATGTACGCCCTGACCGCGAAGTCAATACCGAGTTTGATCATCGCATTGCTTTTTGGTCTCCATCCCTTAAATGTGGAATCCGTAGCATGGCTCACCGAACGTAGTAATGTCCTGAGCACCTTCTGGGGGCTGATTGCGCTGCTTTTCTATCGTCAATACACCCGCCACAAAACCTACCGCGCCTATGGCCTTGTTTTTATATTCTTTCTTTTTTCACTGATGTCCAAACCTTTGTTGATAACCCTCCCGTTTTTGATGCTATTGCTTGATTACTGGCCTTTGGGAAGAATAGAGGGGATTAAAGGTAATCTCAAAGTTATTGCCGATTTGGTGATCGAAAAAATTCCCCTGATGGCGCTTGCCTTGGTTTCGATAGGCCTTGTGATGTCCCGCGTTGGCGACGAGACCATATCCGTTTCGCAAGTTCCTTTGTATCTGCGCACGGCGAATGCGACTGTTTCATATATACTTTATTTTCTCAAATTCATTTATCCTGTCGAATTGGCTGCTTTTTATCCTTTTCCCCTATCAATTCCTGCCTGGAAAACAATCGGCGCCTCGGTCGTGCTTGCCTCAACCTCACTTCTGTTGCTTCTTCACGCTAAGAGAATGCCGGCGGTATTTGTCGGCTGGTTTTGGTATGTCGGCACGCTGGTGCCCAAAATAGGCTTCATTCAAACGGGGCTGTGGCCGGCACTGGCAGACCGCTGGTTATATTTTCCCGGCCTGGGCCTATCCATTATGCTTATCTGGCCGTTGGGTCGATGGCTCATTGATAGCCCAAAGCCTGTGATGCGTTGTGCCTGTCTATTGTCTGGCGCCGGTTTATTTTTTATTTTAACCTATCTCACCTGGTTGCAGGTGGCCGTATGGTCCCATAGTCAGCTACTTTTTGAAAACATGCTCAAACACACCCAAAACAACTATTTTGCGCATAACAACCTCGGCTTTTTATGGAGCGTTCAGGGTCAAAACCGTGTGGCGGAGGATCACTTCCGCAAAGCAATCGACCTCAACCCCCAGTATGAAAAAGCCCACTTCAACATGGGGGTCATCTTGTCTGACCAGGGCAAAGAAAACGAGGCCGTCGTTTTTTTCCGCGAGGCGGTCGCGTTAAAACCCACGTCCGTATTGAACAATATTGCGCTGGGGAAAACCCTTGTCTACCAAGGGCAGAAAGAAGGTATCCAATATTTAACCGCCGCAATGCGGTTATCTAGAAATTCTAGCGAGGTTCACAACATCGTCAGGGCGATATTAAGGAATGCTGGCCAAACGGAGAATAAAAAAGCGCCCATTCCCCCCGATTGATGGCGTTGCCGACAACAATTGTGACCACGGTCGAATTGTGATAAGAGCCCCTCATCGATCTTGGTGTCGGATCGCAAGACGTCGTAGCGGAGAGGCGCATGATTGTGCGGCAAATAGTCAGCGGAGGACGAAGCGGGGTCGAAAGGGCGGCCCTGGATTTGGCCATCCAACTAGGGATTTCGCATGGTGGTTGGGTGGCACATGGCCGCATGGTCGATGACGGCCGGTTGGCCAGCCGCTACCGGTTGAGCGAAACCGCTTTGACCGATGGTCCCGTCAGTGACGAGGCCAACCTGACGATGTCGGATGGTTTGTTGCTCTTGTCGCGCGGACCCCTGACGGGTCCGGCCACCGAGGTGCTGGCCAAGGCGCAAGCCCGCCAACACCCGTATCTGCTCATCGATTTGGATCGTCACACCCGCTTCCAGTCATCCCTGCTGATCAATTCCTGGCTCAAATCGGAGCAGATCGAGGTGCTTTACATTACCGGGCCCACGGACAATGAAGACCACCGGATCTACCTCGACACCATCGAGTGCTTCCGGACGGCCTGGTGGGCGCTCATGATGGCCGAACCGGTCGCACCGCGCAATGTTTACGCCAACCGGCCCGATCGACCGCGCAGCCTGGTCGAGGCGGTGGCACGACTGGTGCGGGATCTGCCGTTGAAGGACAAAGTGACGATTGCCAATATGAGCGCCGATGAAATTCTTGGACTGAACGCCACCCTGGGGCGCTATGTTCAAAAACAGTTTGGCCTCTGGGAGGGAAACCGGGATCTGATTCGATCCTGCCGCCAGGCGGCTGAGCGCCCGCATTTGGCCGACGATGAAATCGCCACGCTGATCATCGAACGGCTGGCCCGGGAGCTTAGGAAAACACATAAATTGAGAGTGCTTTAACACCCTGTTAACGCTCCTAACCATCAGCGTTGTTCGAGGGTTCGGAAAAATCCATGAGCTGGATCGGAAAAATCGTCGGGGGAACCATTGGGCTGGCATTGGGTGGGCCGCTGGGCGCCATTGCCGGGGCCGCTTTCGGCCACTTTTTTGACAAATCCAATCAGTTGTATCTGGAAGGCGACCGGCCGTCCCTGTCACCGATCGAAGGGGCCCAAATGACGTTCTTTGTGGCCACCTTTTCCATGTTGGCCAAGTTAGCCCGCGCTGACGGCCAGGTAACCCGCGAGGAGGTCGCCGCCGTTGAGGGTTTCATGCAGAACGAACTGCGGTTGAGCCTGCAAAGCCGCCAGATGGCCAGTCGCATTTTCGAAACGGCCCTGAACGCACCGGATTCGTTTGAAGACTACGCCCGCCAATTCGATGCGGCCTTTCATGGCAATCCCCAACTGCTGGAGTTTATGCTGGACATCCTGATGCGTGTGGCCATGGCGGACGGTCATCTCAGCAGCGAGGAAGAAAAACTGATTCGCCGCGCGGCGGCGATATTTGGGTTGGGGGAACAGCGTTTCAACGACATCCGTTCGCACTTCAGTGGTGCCGACGACGGCGCCTACCGTGTATTGGGGCTCGACCCGCTGGCCTCGGACGAAGAGGTCAAGCATCGCTACCGCACGCTGGTCAAGGAATATCACCCGGACCGCATCGCCGCCAAGGGACTCCCGGAAGAATTCACGCGTTTTGCCCAGGATAAATTCCGCGAAATCCAAACGGCCTACGAGTCGATCTCCAAGGCCCGGCGCCCTTCCTAAAAATCGGTGTAAGCAGACGGCGGCAAGCCGCCGGCAAGTACAGACCCCGATCGAATGCCCGTTGGGCGGCGTCCGAGCGAATCGGCCGCACCATTCGGGGTAGTCCGGCGAACGGCAGATCGCCCGCCTAAAAATGACGTAACTCGTAAAACGCCATGCTTCAGACGGTCTCGTAAAAGGTTCGAGATGCGGCAGCAGATGCCCGAGGAATGAAGCCTACGTCCGTACGCTGCAGTGACGAGGGCTGAAGCGTAACGCCGATATCGGACGTTTTACAAGACCGTCGAAATCAGACGTTGAAAAAGGCGATCCGCACGTAGAGGATGACCGGGTAGCATGCCAGCAGGCCGGCGCCGGCGAAGCGATCGACCCGCTGACGGATGAGGACATAGGCGGAGAAGATCAGGGACAACGCGCAAACCGCCCCGAAATCGAAATAGCTGCTGGTGGTGAACGTCATCGGTTGGCCGAAAACGACGATGGTGGTGGCCAGCACCAGAAAAATGTTGAAGATGTTGCTCCCCAGGATATTGCCGACGGCGATGTCCTTGTGGTTTTTGGCCGTGGCGATGATGCTCGCCGCACAATCCGGTATGGAGGTGCCCACGGCAATGACCGTCAGGCCCACGATCGATTCCGAAAGCCCCAGATAGCGAACGATGGCCAGGGCGTTGCGATAGATGACTTCGCCACCCGCGTAGAGCATGATGCAGCCCAGCGCGAATATCAGCCACTCCCGTCGACAGGAGGCCGTCGCACAACTTCCTCCCTCTTGCAGGCTCTCCCGGTTATGGCGGCTCATTTCCTGTTGGGCCAGAAAGATATAGAGCGCAAAGCCCAACAAGAGCAGAATTCCGTGAAAGAGTTTCAGACCGGCGCCGGCGGCGAGATAGACAAACAGCATGACCACAGCCGGACCCAGGCAGAGAAAGCTCAGATCCTTACGGAATTTTTTGCGCGGGACCAGCAGGGGAGCGACGATGGCGCTTCCTCCGATGCCGACGCCGATATTGATCAGATTGCTGCCGGAGACATTGCTGAGAGCGAATTCCGCATTCCCGTACAAGGCGGAGATGATGTTGAAAAACAGCTCCGGTGCGCTGGTGCCGAAAGCCACCAGGGTGATCCCCACGATAAAGGACGGAATGTTTTTTTTATGGGCGATGCCGGCGGCACCGGTAACGAGGTAGTCGCCGCCCTTGAATAGCAGAAAAAATCCGATTCCCATGAACAGGATTGTAAGTATCAAACCAAATCCCTATCGTTGGCGCCCGATGGCAATGGGTGACAACCCCCCGGGCAATGGTGGCCAAGCCGGTCGGAACGACTCAGAACAATCAGATTTAAGATTTTTTTGCAATCGATTCTGTTTCATTGAAACGGCCAGAATATCGGCAATACCAGCATGACGGTCAGCATGACCACCAGGGTCAGGGGTACCCCGAGTTTGAGATAATCGGCAAAACGATATCCGCCCGGGCCCATCACCATCACGTTGGCCGGGTGCGATATGGGGGTCATGAAGCTGGCCGAAGCGGCCATGGCCATCATCATGGGGTAGGGTGGAACCCCCATGTCGGCGGCCGTACTCAGGATGATGGGAACCATCAGGACCACCAGCGCGGCCGTCGGTATCACGCAGGTGGCCATAAAGGTCAGGATCATCAGACCGGCCATGACCGCCGTAGGACCGAAACCGCCTACCGCGTCCACGACCCCTGTGGCCAGGTAGCGGGCGGCGCCGGTGCTGTCCAGCGCCGCGCCCAGGGGCATCATGCCGGCAATCAGAAAAATGCCCTTCCACTCGATGGCGCGATAGGCTTCCGCCATGGTCAGGCAACGGGATAAAACCATGACCGCCGCACCGATGACCGCCGCAAGGTAGATCGGTATCCAACCCATCATCACCGGGAAGAGGACGGCCGCCATGATGGGTATCGATACCTTGGCTTTGGACAGATTGGGATGCTCCTGGGCCGCTTCGGTCAGCACCAGAAAATCGGGCTCGCG
>JASJED010000194.1 GCA_030065585.1 Desulfobacterales bacterium
CTGCATTCAATCGATTCGATTTTATCCGGTTTTACCCCGCAGCACAACACAGGATCCGCGACGGTCGCCTGGTTTACAAAGGCACGCTTTTTTGCTACGGGCCGGGAGTGTCCGCCTGATGATCCGGCCCGCGGCCGCGGAGCGGATTGGATTGCCGCCCCGCACGGGTGGAAGCTCAGAGCGGCGGAATCGGAATAGGGCATTGCAAGCCGACGACCTGGTGAGAGGCCATGCGCATACTATCGGTTTCCGACGCGGTTGTTCCCTCGCTTTACCCCCGGATCGATAAGCGTCGTTTCGGCCGCATCGATCTGCTGCTGGGCTGCGGGGACCTCCCGCCGGAATATCTGACCTATCTGGCCAATGCTTTCGATGTGCCCCTGTTTTACGTCAAGGGCAATCATGACATTCGCTATGGGGAAAGCCCCCCGCGCGGCTGCCGCGACATTCATGAACGGGTGGTTCGTTTTGGAGGGCTCAAATTCATGGGGCTTGAGGGTTCCATGTGGTACAACGGCGGCCCCTACCAATATACGGAGAAGCAGATGGCCCGGATGATCCGGCGATTGCGGCCGACGATCTGGTGGCATCGCGGCGTCGATATCGTGGTCACCCATGCCCCGCCCCAGGGGATTCACGACGCCCAGGACCTGTGCCATCGGGGCTTTGCATGCTTTCGACGGCTGATTGGGGCCCAACGCCCGGCCTTTTTCATCCACGGGCATATCCACCGGCATTTTGAAAACGAAAACGCCCGGCGGACGCTTGTCGGTGAGACCCGCATCATCAACAGCTACGGCCACACCATTCTGGAGACGAACCGTGTCGGATTGGATCAAGAGGCTGATTGAACCACCCTCGGCAGCGCGTGCGGCCAAAGGGGTCAAAAATTTCAAGGACGAGCAGGAGCGCCAGGCAGCCTATGAAAGCCGGGTGCGCGGTGTGCGCACGGTGAGCCTTGACCGGATCGTCGGCAGTGTCGGTCGTTACCAGGATTTCGACAGCCGTTTCCGCCTCAAAGCCCAGCTGCCCTCCGAAAGACTGCAGCGGATCAAGACCGCCATGCGGGAAGGCAAAGTCCTGCCGCCGGTCAAGCTCTATCAGATCAAGGATGCCTATTATGTCCTCGACGGCAATCATCGGATTGCCGCGGCCAAAGAAATGGCGCACGACGAAATCCGGGCCGATATCGTCGAGTTTATCCCCTCCGGCAACAGCCTGCAGGACATCCTCTACCGCCAACGGGCCGATTTCGCCGATCGCACCCACTTACCGCGCGAGATCGAATTGAGTGAGGTGGGGCAGTATGCCCATCTGCTCGATCAGATCGACCAGCACCGTCAGTATTTGCAGACGCAGGACGTGCGGCCGTGGGACTTCGAAGCCGCGGCCGCCGACTGGTATCGGACCATCTACCGGCCGTTGCAGACCATTGTGCGCCGCGGCCGCTTGATCGATGCCTTCCCCGAGCGAACGCTGGACGATCTGTGCGTCTACGTGGCTCACCACCAATGGCAGGTAAGCCGGCAGCGCCACTACGGCATCGGCATCGATAAAATGATTCCCAAGGACATGGAGGCGTTTCGAGATCAAATGGCTGAATTGAAAGAATGTGATTATCCTGAGATGCAGCGCGGCATCACGGCCTTTATCCTGATGAAAGTCCAGGCCAAACGCGAACACAAAATTGTCGAAAAGCTGTTTGAACTAGACGAGATCGTCGAGGTTCATACGGTTCACGGTGAGGTGGATCTGCTGGTCAAGATTACGTTGACCCGTGACCTATTGAGTTCGGACGCTGAAATTATTTCCCAATTCGTTCACGAGCATGTGCGGCAGCTTGCCGGCGTCAACAGCACCCAGACGTTAATCCCGGGTTTCTCGAAGATGAAAGGCTAGCGGTTTTACTTGCCTTTGCCGCCCAGAGGCGCTATCTTCCTGCCGGTGTTCAATTAACAACCTGCCGATTTCCCGCATGTGCTCAGGGTTGCCTCGTTATCTGCTTCCGTTTGTTGCCCGGTCGGAAGAAGCGCGCCGGGCAGTATGACCCCACCTCCGTGTGATCGGCCGGGCTCGAAGCCTGCCGGTGATCATGTTATTCACCGCTCAGTCCGAAAACCGGGCGTCGCTGCGCCCGCCATCAGGGAGAGATCAACCGATGTTAAACTACACGATCCGCTGGATCAGCGCTTTGTTGCTCATCTTGGTTGCGGTGGGCGGGGTTGCCGCCCAGGATCAACCCAAGCCCATGCCGGTGGCCACGGTCAACGACGTGACGATTACCCAGCAGAATTTTGATTTTGAACTTCAACAGACGATCGGCCAAATGGCTCAGCGGGGGCAGATGATCGGGGAAGAAACCCTGCCGATGATTCGCCAGAGCGTGCTTAATCGCATGATCGACGAAGAACTGCTCTATCAGGACAGTCAAGCCAAGGGGATTGCCGTCCCCGACCAGCGCATCGCCGATGAATTGGCCGGCATTAAATCCCGTTTCCCCAGCGAAGCAGAATATCAGACCACCTTGACCGCCCTGAACATGTCGGAGGATGAACTTAAAATCAAGATCGGGCGCGGTCTTGCCATTCAGCAGTTGATCGGCACGCTGACCACCGATATCCAGGTGACGGATGAGGAGAAAAAGGCGTTCTATGATGGTAATCCGGCCATGTTCCAGACGCCGGAGCAGGTTCGGGCCCGACACATCCTGATCAAGGTCGCCCCGGAGGCGGACGAAGCCCAGAAAAAGGAAGCGCTGCAGAAAATCAAGGATCTCCAGAAAAAAGTAAAGGGCGGCGAGGATTTCGCGGCGCTGGCCGAGGCCAACTCAGAGGGGCCCAGCAGCGCCAAGGGCGGTGATCTGGGTTATTTCGGCCAGGGTCAGATGGTCAAACCTTTCGAGGAGGCGGCTTTCGCGCTCCAGCCCGGTGAGGTCAGCGATATCGTCGAGACGCGTTTCGGATATCACCTGATCAAAGTCACCGAGCGCCGGGAAGCGGGCACGGTGCCCTTCGAAGATGCCAAGGACCGCGTCGGTCAAAACATCCGCAAGGACAAGGAAGGGCAAGTGGTTCGCAGCCACCTGGAAGGCCTGCGTGCCAAGGCCCAAATTGAGATCCAGCCCGTAAATCCCCCGCCAGCCGCGCCGGCGGCTAGCGATGGGTAATCGTTTCAGGGTATTCTATCGCTGATCTTCAAACACAGCATTAAGGGTTGCGGGTTGTCGAATTGACCCGCAGCCTTTTTGTGACCCCAAACCAAACACGGGACCGGCGACCGCCAACAATCGTCGACACTGGATCGATTGCCCAGGCGCTCGGTGCCCGCACCTTCTTCTTCGGTGGCTTACCGCTTACTTTGGGGGACCGCCGCCGATCGTTTACTTCAGATCCTTCGGCGGTACCCCAATTCTTGATCAGGGGCGTCAACTAATCCCCAAATAGGCGGCCATTGTGCCGAGTACGGCCTGAAAACCAACAAGGACCTGAACGGCCAGGATATTCTGGCTTCTTTTGCGTTTCATAATGATGGCCCGGCGTGCCGGATTCTGGTCGTAGGCAGTGGCAAATCGCTTCTCCATTGTCTCTTCCCTCCTGGTTGAGTTTGTTCGCTATAATCCTCTAATGATTGGTAGCCAATTCATTTGACGCCGCTATCTAACAAATAGCGTGCCAGGCAGGAGGCAAAGGGGAAAAATAAGTTAACAAACTGAAATTAATAGAAAAAAATTTATAGTTTTGTCGGGGTGGTTTCGGCAGGAGGGTACGGATGGTACCATGAGTGCGTCAAAAATGTCGCTATTTTAGGCGCATTGACACTAAATAATTGAATTTAAATGCAAAACTAACCACGCCAAAAATGGCGCACAATAAGACAGTTTTGGCGTGCCGTGGGTGCGCCCAATCGCCCAACTTATGAGATGATCACATGATACCGTGGGTCTTCATCTTTCGCTGCAGCGTGCGCAATCCGATGCCCAGGGCGCGGGCGGTTCGGGTTCGATTCCAGCGGTGCTGGGAGAGGGCCGCGCTAATTACGCGCTTCTCGTAGACCGCCACCAGCTCCGACAGGTTGGTCGATTCTCCCTGTGTCAGCGCTGCCGGTGTTTCGACGGCGCCCGGCGGATCGATTGTGTTCGCCGGGGTATCTTCGGCAAGATCCAGCCGTTTGACGGTGACGAAGCGATAAAGCACGTTTTGAAGTTCGCGGACATTTCCCGGCCAATCGTGGGCTAAGAGGGTCTGCAGGGTGCGATCGTTGATGGCGGGCCGCATATTGCGGTCGTAGGCCTTGAGAAAATGATCGATCAACAGGGGGATATCTTCTTTGCGCTGGCGTAGTGGGGGTAGGTGAATCGGAATGATATGCACGCGGTAGAAAAAATCGCTGCGCATCAGTCCTTTTTGAACCATATCCGTGAGGTTGCGGCTGGTGGCGGCGATGATGCGGAAATCGGGTTTTTTGATTTCGTTGCCACCGATGGGCGTATATCCGCCGCCTTCGATGGCCCGCAGTAATTTGACCTGAAGGTCGGGCTTGATTTCTCCGATTTCGTCCAGAAACAGGGTCCCGCCGTCGGCATCGTCCAGATAGCCCTGTTTGTCCGCATCGGCACCGGTGAAGGCGCCGCGTTTGTGGCCGAAAAACTCGCGCTCGAGCAGGGTTTCGGGGATGGCGCCGCAGTTGACCGGCACAAAGCGGCCCTCACTGCGGGCACTCATGTTGTGGATCGCACCGGCTACGAGTTCCTTGCCGGTGCCGGACTCGCCGTAGAGAATGATATTGGCGTCCGAGGCGGCGGCCATCAGCATCAGGTTGTAGACCTCCTGCATGGCATCGCTATGGCCCACGATGTCGCCGAATTTGTTGCGCTGCTGGATGGAAGAGCGCAGCCGCAAGTTTTCCTCGATCAGGTGCGCTTCACTGTCGCGCAGGGCCACCTCCATGCGTTTGCGCTGATCGATGTCCCGGATCATGGCCTGGCAGTAGGTCGTGCCGTCGGCCATCAAAATCGGTACGTTGACGCTGAAGTACCACCGCTGGTCTTTGGGGTTTTGAATATCGAACCGTACGACCTCGCCGTCAAAGACCTGGTCACTGACGCACCACAGACATTTGCTGCTGCGGTTGTGCAGCGCCTGGTAGCAGATTTCGCCGGTGGCGTTGCGTCCTATGGCGCGAATCAGGTTTTCGTTCATGAATTTGATACGGTAGTCGCGCGATATGAAATAGAGCATCCCCTCGTAGCCCTCCAGGATGGCGCTGTAGAGGGCTTCGCGCTGGCGCAGGTCTTTTTCGGTCTGTTTGAGGGCGGTGATGTCGATCAGGGAGGCGATGGCGCGGCCGGGTTCGGGCAGCATGCCGACCTTGATGAAGATGTCCTTGGTCCGTCCGCGGCGATCGATGATCTGGCATTCGTATTCGGGCGGCACACGCCCACCCTGGCGGCGGCCGTAATGGTAGCGCTCGACGCGCTCGCGATCATGGTCGGCAATGAAATCGATCCAGAGCTTGCGCCCCTCGATCTCCTCGCGCGTGTAGCCGGTCAATTCTTCGAATTTGGAATTGGCCATGGCGATGGTGAAATCATGATCGACAATGATCGAGGCTGAACCCGCGTGATGAAAAATGCTGCGGTAGCTCGATTCGGCCCGCGTGAGTTCGGCCGTGCGCTCCTGGACAAGGTCTTCCAGGTTTTCGCGGTGGCGGCGCAGTTCATCCTCGACCTGTTTTTCCCGGGTCACATTGCGCACGATCGCCAAGGCTTCATTTTTCCGGCTGCGGATCATCCGCGATTCATAGTACCGGCGCTGTCCGTTGAAACTCAGGGAATATTCAAGGTACTGGATCTGGTCCGTGCGGAAGGCCGCGTCGATCTTGCGTTCGAAAAGCGCGGCGGTATCCGGCGGCAGCACGTCACCGATGTGGCGGCCCAGATAGGCCTCGGCCGGCCAATACAGTTCGGCCGTGGCGCCCTCGAAGCTCTGGAAGACCCCCGCGCGGCTGATCCGGATGATCATGTCCGGTATGGCGTTGACGATGGCTTTGTAAATCTGACTGTCCACAGGAATACTCCGGCCGGATTGTTGTCCGTCGAAAAAAAGCGCAGCCATACCATGAGCCTGGCCGGTTGTCCACCATCGCTCAGGGGATGAGCCCGGGCCGTCTCAGCGGCCGATAAGGTTCGCCATCAGGAGGCGGTCTTCTCGAACAAGGCCTCATAGCGGCCGTAGCCCTGCGAGGTGAGTTCACTGCGGGGAACGAATCGCAAGGCCGCCGAATTGATGCAGTAGCGACGCCCGGTGGGCGGCGGTCCATCGGGAAAGACGTGACCTAGGTGGGCGTCGCTGCGACGGCTGCGGACTTCGGTGCGCACCATAAATAGGCGGCGATCCTCTTTTTCCACGACGTTCTCGGGTGCGAGGGGACGTGTGAAGCTGGGCCAGCCGGTGCCGGAATCGAATTTATCCGCCGAGCTGAAGAGCGGCTCCCCGGAGATCAGATCGACATAGATGCCGGGTTCGTGGTTGTCCCAGTAGGTGTTGTCGAAGGGCGGCTCGGTGGCGTCTTCGCGGGTCACCCGGTATTGCAGCGGTGTCAGGCGACGTCGCAATTCATCCGCTTCCAGGGGCGGGGTTTCGTGACGGTTCTCGGCAGGCGGCCCGGGATCGAGGTTCGCAGGCCAGAAGCGCTTCAGGAATTGATCCCGCCCGGAACCCTGGCGGTACATGCGGTAGTGTTGGGGGGCCTTGCGAAAATAGTCCTGATGGTGCTCTTCCGCCGGGTAGAAAACCGCCAAGGGCCGGATGGCCGTGACCAACGCCCCGGGAAAGCGCCCCGAGGCTTCGAGGGCGCGTTTGGAATCTTCGGCCTGCTGCTTCTGCTCGGCATTTTCGTAAAAGATGGCGGTCCGGTATTGCGGGCCGCGGTCGACGAACTGCCCACCGGCATCGGTGGGATCGATGGAGCGCCAGAAGATAGCCAGAAGGTCACTATAGCTGATCTGCGCGGGATCGTAATGGATCTGGACGGCTTCATAATGCCCGGTATTGCCGTGGCAGACGTCTTCGTAGCGGGGATTGGGCTGGCTGCCGCCGGTATAGCCCGAAACCACGGCCGTGACCCCGGGGACTTTTGCAAAATCCGATTCCGTACACCAGAAACAGCCGCCGGCAAAGGTGGCTGATTGCGTTTCGCCAATGTTATTCAAGGTCATGTTTGTTCACCTCATTCTTTATGGATCATCACCTGTTGATACCATGGAAGCGATTCGGCCGCATGGTCGAAATCCTCGCAATCACGCCTCGTGATCGATCGTCGCTTCCTTAGCCAATCTGAAATGAGCATGTTTGGCAGAACGATCCGCCTGTGGGCAGAAACTAATGCCCGGCAATTAAAGGGCAAGTCTGGAGGGAATGGGGCGCGGTGCCTTCAGATCGGCAGGGTGCGACCCTTAAGTTTGGACAAGGAGGAGGGATCAGGTCTCCAGGAAACGAACCAGCGCCACCACCATGACACCGGCGAGCATGGCCATAAAAACATTGCCGGTTTTACGGGCGATGAACGCGGTCAAGGCGGCGGCCGGCCACCCCCAGGCCCCGGCCGTCAAGATGCCCGGCACCACCAGCGAAACCAGGATGGTCCCGGGCAAGGCTTCCAGAAAGATTTTGAAGGCCCCGGTGCGGGGTAGTTTTTCTGAGAGCAGCAGACCGCCGAGGCGCAATCCATAGGTTATCAGGGCGGCGCCGCCGATGGCCATTCCAATTAACGCGTGGTGATCTTGAAGCGGCATGCGCGGTTCCTCCTTCAGGATTCGTTAGGGGGCTCGTCAACGCGCGATGCGTTGGGCAATGCACTACGGGACTGCCAAACTTTCAGCAGGGCGCCACCCATGCCGCCGGTTATGATGTACCACTTTCCGGGCAGCAGCTGGTGGGTCAGCAGGGCCAAGCCTGCGGCAGCGCACCAAGGCAGCCAATCGGAGCGATCGCGCCAGAAACCGACCAGCAAGGCCGTAAATACCGCCACGAAGGCGAAATCCAGTCCGAACGCTTCGGGACGGCTGATAAAGGCGCCCAGGTGATGGCCGGCCAGCGTGCCCAGGCACCAAACCGTCAGAAGACACACGCCGCCGCCCATCAGGTAAGCGATCGACGCCTGCCCCCGCCGATAGGCGGCCATGGTGACCGCCCAATTTTCGTCGGCCACGAGGTGCATGCCCAGCGCTTTCTGCCACAGCGGGCATCCGCTAAAAAGAGGTCGCAGGGAGGCGCCAATCAGCAGATAGCGCATATTGATCACCAGGACGCCCAGCACCATTTCAAGGACAGGCAAGGGCGGCAGCCACATTTCCACCATGACGAACTGGGCGGAACCGGCGAATACCGAAAGGTTCATGAGAAGAAGACTATGCCAGGCGATTTGCTGCTTGGCGGCCAGCACGCCGAGTACGGCGCCGTAGGCGACAACGCTGGCCGCCACCGGAAGATTGGCGAGCGCACCGCGGCGGAAGGCATTCATCATGGTCGTCTCCGAATGGTTTGTTGCAGGGGGCATTCACGGATACCGGCGTGCCCTGTCTTTGCCTGGTCCCAGGGGTGCATTCCTTGCCTTCATCCGCTCATCATTGGCCTCAAACGGGGTGTTCCGCTAATAATGGGCCGTCAACGCGACGTCTTTTACATGAATTTGGTATTTGATAAAAGGAGGCGAAAAGAAAAATCTTGGTGCGGCCCAGGGGTTCAATGCGATCCTGCCAGGGGCCATCGGCACTTTCAGCGGACAGGATCGGCACTGGCCTGCCGCTTGGCAGCGCCACTGCCCAACCGGTCAGACACCCTGCATATAATGTCCGCGTGGCCGGGGACGAATGCCGGGCACGGGCTTGCTGATTGACCGCCCAGGACCTAAAATGATTGGCAACCCCCCATGAATCGACCCTCGTCCGGTGGGGGTTGATCACCACTGCGGATGTCAGTAATTGCGGGCGGAATGATGAAAGAAATCGTGATTCCCAAAGAAAAAGCGGTCTTTTGGCTTGATCGCCACGGTTGCTGGCGCAACCGTCACGGACGCTTCGAGCGGCCGCGCATTATTGCCCGATTCCATGCCGCCATTGGACGCGACCGGGATGGTTACTATCTTAGCCAAATAAACGGTGCGGTCCGGGAAAAGGTTTATTTCAGGTATGAGGATACGGCGCTTTTCGTATTTGATTTGCGCATCACCGATGCCGACGTTATCCTGATTTTGAATACCGGACGCCAGTTGGTCTTAAGACCCGAAACCCTTTTCATCCAAAATGATGCGCTCTATACCCAAGCCGAAGGCGAGCGTATCCGTTTTGCCGAGCGAGGACTTCTTAAAATCAGCCGCTTTCTTGAGGACGATGGACGCACCTGCTATTATTGCCGCGCTGACCAGAGACGGGCAATCCCCGTGAAACCCTGAATATTGACGACTTGGTGATCTTGTTAGGCGATGAAGACTGATCCTGAACACGCTGAATCAACGAAACGACGCGCGAAGCCGCGGATCTATCAGGAAGACGCCAAAACCCGGCAGACCTCGCATTGGGACTGGGATTATCTGCCCCTCTCAACGCTGGAACGTCTCACGCGTGAAAAGCGGCCGGCGTCTCGTGGAACCGTACCACGGGAGAATTCCGGTGACCAGCGGCGCATGGCCTGGCTGTGTATTGCCGCCGGAGCGGTGCTGCTGCTGGCGGGTGTGCTGGCCGTTATGGTCTATGCCGGCCGGCCTGCGATCTAAGGAAATCGATCGTGTCTGCCCGGCGCTCAGATGATGGATCGCCCTTAAAGTCGTCCATCGTTGGTCGCTGATTAACGCAGCGGCTTATCCTGGATGCAGGTCCAACCTCAACGCAAGGGAGAAATTGATGGAATGGTTCATCTGGTTGATCAGTGTGTTCTGGATAGCGTTTGGTAGTCTGGCGATTCTCTATACAGCGTCAACCCGTGAAACCACCGGCCGGATGGTGGCGCGCCTGGGCCGTGTTCCTTTGGGCGTCGTGGCGGTGGTGTTCGGCCTGCTGCTGATGGTGGCCTCGCGCGGCAGTATTCAAGCGGGTTTCATCCTGTTTCTGGGACTTCTGGGCCTGATCAAAGGCGGGCTTTTTATCTGGAATCCGGGCGGCATTTACGAAAAAAGCGTGCAATGGAGTCTCGTGGAGGCCAGCGACCAGACCTACCGATTCATGGGGATCGTGTCCCTGATCCTGGGGACGGCCTTGATCTCATGGTCCTGAAACCCTTTGGTGCCTTCGGTGTTGCGATCGATCCATGCGGACCAACTTAAGAGACAAGCTCGCATTAACTATAGGACGTGTGTTGATACCCATTGTCCTCGTCGGCCTCCTATCGGCCGGCGGACTGTCGGCTGGCCATGTTTATCGCTGGCGTGATGCCAATGGTGTGCTGCATTATTCCGATATTCCCCCCACACTTCCGGACAGTGCGGTGGATTCT
>JASJED010000195.1 GCA_030065585.1 Desulfobacterales bacterium
ATGGCGACCCGGGATATTTAGGCCTATCTCAAAAAAAAAATCCAGATTTGTGAAGTGGAAGGGCAAAGGGTTGACTCACCTTCGCTGATAAATTGCCGCAGGCCGCAGCGCCGTTTGCGGACCACGGCATTTTTTAGTTGCAATTAGGAAGAAAGCGTATAGATTCGGCCTTCTTTTCGAATGCGGTAAGGTGCTTGCCCACCCGTTTCGGAGATGGGACCCATGGCCACCGCATTCGGATTCAACATAATCAAGTCTGCCGCTAGGCCGGGGGAGACCTATCTGAAGGAAGCATATGTTTAGTTTATCGAATCCCATTTTCGGGCCGTTTGCCGCAAGCGCTTCCCACGAGGCGCTGATGGCCAAATTAGAAACGATTTCCACCACACTGGGTGAGGAAGCCTTCGCCAAGGGCCTGGCGCGTGAAATCCTGGCGCATACGCGACCCGAGGAGGCCATTCCCGAGGCCTATGCCCGCTACCGTCCCGTCGTGCGTGACGGCATCGAATTCTTCCTCGCGCAGGTGAATCGAGAGCGTCTGCTGGCATTGGCGGCCAGCCAGTTGAAATTGGACCCCGCGATCAGCACCCAGGAACGGCTCATCGAACTGGCCAAGCAGTTTCCGACGCTTCACAAATTGGGGCAGTTCATCGCCCGCAACCCCAATCTCGATCCGGGGGTCAAAAAGTGGCTGATTCACCTTGAAAACGGCATCTACGGCACCAGTTCAAAGGGTATTGTGGAACGGATCGGCAGCCAGGCGCTGTGGGCCGATCGTCAGGACCGGGTGCAGATCCAGCCGCCGATCCTATCCGAAGCCAGCGTGGGGGCGGTCATGCCTTTCCTCTGGCATCGATCCTCATCTCCGGAACCGATCGAAGGCGTCTTCAAAGTCCTCAAACCCGGCATACGCCGGCAACTTGGCGAGGAACTGGCGATCCTGGAAAAAACGGCCGCCTTCTTCGAAAGCAACCGCCACCGTTACTCTTTCAGGGATTTTAGATTTCTGGAGGTTTTTCAGGAAGTCCGGTCGATGCTGGCCAACGAGATCGATCTGGCTGCCGAACAGACCCATCTGGCGGAGGCGAGGGCATTCTACACTGACATGGCCGCCATCCAAATCCCCCGATTGTTGCCGTTCAGTACCGAGACCATGACCGCCATGGCCTATCTGCAAGGCGCTAAAATCACCGACGCCGCCTTGAAACCGCAACAGGCCGAGCACCTCGCGGAGGTCCTCTTCGAGGCCCTGGTTTGCAGACCGCTTTTCAGCCGACAGACCACGAGCCTGTTTCACGGCGATCCGCATGCCGGGAATATTCTGGTCATCGAAGATCCCGAGTCGGGCCACCTGCGAATCGGGCTTCTGGATTGGACCTTGGCCGGCCATCTGAACCGAGGCGACCGGGTTAAAACCGCACAATTGATCCAGGCGGTCATCAAAAAGGATCTGGGCAGCCTGCGCCGGGCGATCAAGGCCCTGGCACGGGACGCTTCCTGGGACGATTCCGCGGAGCGGACGCGGTTGCGCGAGTTGATTCGGGGCTTGATGCATTCCCCGCCCTTCGCCCAATTGTCCCAGATCAAACAGACCTTCAAACTCCTGGAGGAACTCGCCTATGAGGGGTTTGTCTTTCCTGCCGATCTGATGCTTTTTCGCAAAGCGATCTTCACTCTGGAGGGGGTGATCCATGACTTATCCCCGGCATTCGATATGGATGCCGCGGTCGCCCGCTATCTTACATCCTTGATCGCAAGCGAACTGCCCAGCCGCATCGGATATATGTTCTACCCGCTGGCGGATAAACCTGAAAATTACCCCAGTCTGATCTCCAACTTCGAATTGCACGCCTTGCTGGTCCACAAATATATCGATGCTGTCGGTACCAGTTATCGCACCCTTGGTCGGTATCTCCACGCGTGGGGGCAAATGACCTAGCCACACGCGCCGCCCGCAAATAGCACCCTCATTCGGCCCCGCAAGAGATCGCCGGGGCCTAAATCGCCGACAAGCCCGGGGCCCAGGGGTGCTCTGGAAATCCGTTATAGGTCCTTGCCCGCTGAGCCTCGGTCGTCCGCGGTGTTGGCTTGCGTTTGAAAACAGCCCGCTTAATTTTTACAATATCGCCCATCACCCCTTGCAATCGGTTTTCACGGTAATATCATAACTCAATAAAAAATATCCTATCCTGCTCACGCATACAGCCTACCCCCGGGATGGACGTACAATTAAAACATGATTTTGGCTGTTGTTCTCTTCTCCGTCCCTCGAATACGTAACTGTCGGCAAAGAGCGTCCCCGAGGAATATTTTCGGGATTGTCAGCAAACCTGTGGGGCCCGTACAACGGCTCCCCATAATGATCACGAAAGCCTCATTATCCCCTGCAGAAGACCGGGAGACCTGACTCGAATCCACTGCCGGTCGAGACTGTGCACAAGGTTCTCACACATCTGGCGGAGAACCTTCATCACCACGGCAGGGGTTTCTATATTCGATAAACATTGATCATGGGCAGCAATAATCTCAGAGAACGTTGAGTATTCTGCCCTAACGGCAAGCGCGGAAAGACGGCACTGCCAGACAGTGATGTTTCCGTCTTCTGTTCTCCGCTGCCGTTGGCATTTTGAACGCTTGCCCGTCTTGGTTCGATGAGCATTGAAGTCGCTTGTCGAGACCATCGGCGGCCTTGGGTGCCCGTCGAAGTTATCAAGCTGCGCTGCGGCAGCACGCAATACGGCAGACGTGCTTGGCAACGACGACATGGTCGATGGCGAACGAAGCCCGAACTTAATCAAATGGACCGGAAAACGGTTTCTCAATATTGATTTCTACCGCCCTCTACGCCTGGAAATCATCACGGAGGAAGAAAAATGAAAAATCACCTACCGTCAATCAGAGTCTGGAGTATTGCCACTGTTCTCCTATTGGTATCTGTTCTGGTTGCCTACTCCGTGCATTCCGATTCGGAGACAGCCGAATCGGAAAGCGAATTGAAAGCCTGTGTGGACTATGTCAAACAGGGTTTTCTGGAGGTGCCCGATGACCCCTCCCAGCGCTTTCTGGGCAAAGTCGATGAAGACACGGCCCGCTGCCGCGGCGGTGAAAAGGCCGTGCAATACCGGGATACCCCATGGGTCGATTGGCAAAATTACTATGCCACGGGCGATGCCACCAGCCGGCGTGAGGGGCGCGAAGCGCGCACCCTGATCGGTGAGCATATCTATCCCAACGGCCGGGGCATCGACGGGGCGCTGCTCGATTTGGAGTATCAGCGCATCGAACTGATCAAGTTCAATCTCTTCGATCAAAATACCTACGATGAATACGTCCAGGGCCGCGACGGACGGCCCGGTCCGACCCTCCAGTACTGGGAGGCTATGCGTCTGCCGCCCGATCATGAATCCTACGAGGCCGTGGGGGGCGCCGACAAACAGCTGTGCCGCGGGGATTTGATCACCCATCGCACCCTGAGCGGCATTTGCAACGATCTGGAGAATCCCCTGATGGGCGCCAGCGGCATGCCGTTTGGCCGCAATATGGCTTTTGAGACCACCTTTCCCCGTCTGGGATTGAACGAACTGACCCGCAACCGGCATGGTGACCGCATCGGCCTGCTCAAGCCGGACCCCCAGTTGGTCAGTCGCAAATTGTTTACCCGCGATCAGACCCCGGGCAACGGCTGCAATCTGGGAATGGGTGATGCGAACTTCTCGACCGATGCAAGCTGTGACTATCTCAAGGCCCCCTTCTTCAACACCTTGGCGGCCTTCTGGATTCAGTTTATGACCCACGACTGGTTTTCCCATACGGCCGAAGGCCGCAATCGGCCCGGGCTTGAGCCCGTGGGCTGTACATCGGAAGATGCCCAGAGGCTGGGATGCCGTGAGGGTGATCGTCGCGAGCCGGCGCTCTTTGCCCGAGAGACCCCGCCGGAATCCTTCGAAAACGCCGGTGAGACCTACCTTAAGCGGGCGCCTAAAACCACCGGCAACCTGGTTACCGCCTGGTGGGATGCCTCCCAGATCTACGGCCATGACGAGGTATCCCTCAAGCGCGTTCTGCGCGATCCCGAGGATCCGGCCAAATTGCTGATGGTAAACGCTTATCTGCCCCCGATGGCCGCCTGTACCGATTACTCCGAAGACTGCCCCGTGCAGCCCCAGTGGCGGGGGCAGGAGTCCACCGCGTTTCCGGACAACTGGAATATCGGCATGAGCTTCTACCACAATCTGTTTGCCCGCGAGCACAACTACTTTGTCAGTCACTTCCGATATATGCAAGACCGGACCCCCGATGCCGACTCCGGATTGCGCGATCCGAACCAACCCGACAAGGTCATCGCTTACAAGGATGTCTCCAACGAGCGCCTCTTCCAGGTCGCCCGTCTGGTGGTGGCTGCCGAGATCGCCAAGATCCACACCATCGAGTGGACCACCCAGCTGCTGTATAACGAGCCCCTCTACCAGGCGATGAACGCCAACTGGTATGGTATTTTCAACCTGGAGGAGGATCGGGTCTCGATGGTCCTGCGCCGCGCGCTCGAGAACAACGAAAATTTTCTCAGCCGGACCTCGGCCAAATTCGCGGGCAAGTTCGCGGATTCGGAGGACACCAAGAAAGCCCACTCCTACTATTCGGTCCTGGCCTCCGGGGCCGGTATCTTTGGTCTGGGCAACAGCAAGCCCAAGGGCATTCTCTGGTGGAAACGCGACGGGTGGGACCTGACCAATCTCGAGGAGGACGTCAACGGCGGTATCAATCACTTCGGCTCGCCCTTCAATTTTCCGGAGGAATTCACCTCCGTTTACCGCCTGCATGCCCTGGTGCCCGACCTGATCGAGTATCGGGAAAAGGAGGCGCCCAACAATATCCGGCAGCATATCCCGGTCATCAAAACCGTGCGCGGCGAGGCCACCGCTCAGATGCACGAACGGGGGCTGGACAACTGGGCCTTGAGTATGGGGCGCCAGCGGCTCGGTGTTTTGCACCTGCGCAACCTGCCCATGTTTCTCCAGAATCTGTCGATGCCGCATTTGAATTCGGAGACCCGCAAGCTGGACATCGTGGCCCTCGACCTGATTCGCGACCGTGAACGCGGTGTTCCGCGTTTCAACGAATTCCGTCGCCAGATCGGACTGAAGATGCTGACCAGCTTCGATGACTTCGTCGATCAGCGCTTGAACAAGGACGACCCCTGGCGCAAGCATCAGGAGGAAACCGTCGGAATCCTGCGCGAGGTTTATGGCACCCACACCTGTGATGCCAGCAAGATCATCTCCAGGGCCCAGCGCAACCCCGACGGCAGCTTCATCAACGACTGCCTCGGTCATCCGGACGGTTCGGTGGTGGACAACATCGAGGACGTCGACAATGTCGTCGGCTGGCTGGCGGAGTACACCCGGCCGCACGGGTTTGCCATCTCCGAGACCCAGTTTCATATCTTCATCATCAATGCCTCGCGCCGGCTGTTCAGCGATCGTTTCTTCACCTCCAGTTTCCGTCCGGAATTCTATTCGACCCTGGGCTACGACTGGGTGTTGAACGACGGTCCGCTCTCGGAGTGCCCCTATCCGCTCACCGCGAAGGCCGACGGCACCCAGGCCTGCCTGGAACCCGAGCCGATCAACGACCACGTCATGGCGGTTTCGCCCCTCAAACGCCTGATGATGCGCAATATCCCCGAACTCAGGGAAGAACTCCTGCACGTCGAAAATGTGTTCGATCCCTGGGCGCGGGACCGGGGTGAATACTACAGCCTGGCCTGGAAACCACGACCCGGCGCGGAGTCCGATCCGGCCTTCGCCAATTAGCCGGCTGGGCCGCCGGCAACCTCAGAATCATCGCCAAGTGAATGGGCGTGATTCTGGGGCCGCCGGATCGAATGATTTGTGGGTTAGAGAGAAGATCAACAAGCTAGAATCTATCTCAAAATAAAGATTAGGGTTCCTGGCAAGGCGTGAGACGGCGAGAAAGCGGAGCATACACGCAGTATGTGAGCATTTTGAGCCGGTTCACAACACCGCCAGGGGCACTTAGATTTATTTTGAGAGTAGATTCTAATTAATCCAAGGTCCGATATCCGGTAGGGCCATCGCAGGTTCGCACCGGCGGGGACGAAGCCTATAAGTGAGACGGTGCCATGAGCACGAAAGCGACCATCGATCAACTGGTAGCCGAGATGAGCCAGCGCGTGGAAACCATTACGCTGGCTTCGGCCAAAGACGGCGTCATTCCCCGCTTCAATCAGCCCAAGACGGTTGGCTGTGTGGCGGCCGAATTTCGCGTGCACGCGGATATCCCGGACGAACTCAAACACGGCCTGTTTGCGCAAGCGGGCGCCTACCCGGCGACACTGCGATTTGCCAATGCCAGCTACATGGACGACGACAAAAAAGACATCCGCGGCCTGTCGATCCGGGTGGCCAATGTCCAGGGCGACGTCCTCTGGGGAGAGCCCGGTTATCAGGATTTTGTGCTCAACAGCTATCCGGCGCTCTTCGTGGCCACACCGGAGGCGTTCCTGGACTTCATCCGCGCGCGGCAGAAGGGAGAAGAGCTCAAGTTCTTCATCAACCCCCTCAAGCCGCACATCAAATCGTTGATGATCGTCTTCAAGGCGCGCGCGCAGCATCTGAGTCCGCTGGACATCCGCTACTGGAGTACGGTGCCCTTCCGCCTGGGCGAAGACAACGGCCAGGTCGTCAAGTATTCGGTCACCCCGTGTTCCAACTACACGACCACCCAGGCCGTCGATCCGGGCCCCAACCAGCTGCGCGCAGCCATCAAGGCGCATCTGCAGCGCGAGGCCGCCTGTTTTCATTTCGGCGTCCAGTTGCAGAAAGACCCGCAATCGATGCCCATCGAGGATGCCTCCGTGATCTGGGATGAAGACGTCTCCCCCTTCCAGACCGTCGCCACCCTGACCATCGCCAAGCAGGATTTCGATACGCCGGAAGCCTTGGATGCCTGCGAGCGAAGCAGTTTCAACCCCTGGCAGTGCCTGGCGGCCCACGAGCCCCTGGGCCGGATGAACGCGGTGCGGAAAATGGTTTATGCCAATGCCGCCAAGCTGCGCAACAAGGAGCAATGATCATGCATCCTACGGTTCGAACATGGCTGTCCATGACGCGTGAGGAATTGGATGATATCTACCGTCAGGCACCGCCCGGAGAGATCCCCACGGGGGATACCCAGGGTACCGCCATACTGGCCGGATCGGCCTTTTCAAAAATGGTGGCCGTACTTGCCGGCGTCTATGCCTGGCAGGGAAAGGTGTTCGACCTGTTTTCGCCGGATCGCCAGTCCGGCATTCTGGTCAACAAGGTAACCCCTTTCAGCCTGACATTCATTGTCGCCAAGGTCTATCGGGAAAAAAGCTGGCTGGACGGCAAGGACACGATCGTCATCGACTACGCCAAAACGTCGTTTGTTGCCAAGTTGATCCGGGATGAAATCCGCGAGATCGAACCTGGTGTATATTTGGGTAAGGTCTGGTGGCGCAAGAAGCGCGTACTCGATTTTGCCCTGACCCGATAGGCCGTTCTATTGAAGCGGTATCAAACACAATTCTTCAGCCGCACCGGACGGAAACCATGACCCCTCAATCCTCCTTCATGATCGTCGCCGTTATCCGTGACGGGCAGATAGCGCCCTTACGCGAGCTGCTGGCCACGATGACCAACGATCCCGGCCAGGCCGACCCCGACAACCGGCTGGTGCCCTTCGGGCGGTTCGATCGCCTGCATTTTGCGCGGTTTGTCATCATCGAAGCCACGACGGCCCGCGAAATCGAAGCCTTCGGGGTCACGCCCCGCCCCTGGCAGCCGGCCTTGACCTTTTTCGGCGACCTCGACGGCGATGCGGATTCTTTTCTGGCCGAACTTGCCGCCAAAGCCGGCCCCGGCCTCAAAACGATTTTCGCCTTTTGCGAGGGCTTTTCCCCTGAAGGGACAAATCTTCTGGAATGGATGCAGGCCCACAATATCGAGCCCGCAGTCAACTATGTGAACTGGGTGGGCCGCACTGTCCGGCAGGTACACGAAGAAGCCGCCCTGCATGACTGCCTGGCGGCATATCTTAAGGCAAACGTCGATACGATCGGTCGGGATAACCCCCGGGCTTTGCGGCAAAAGCTTCTTTCGCACGTTGAAATCGAAAAGCATGCCGGACGGCTGCGGTTGACGCCGCCGGCGCCAACCCCTCTGGGATGGCAAATCCGCAATCTCCTGCACAAGCTCGGGGTGCCGCTGATCCTGCTGCTGGCGTCCCCCCTGTTTCTGATCATCGCCCCGTTCTTCGCGATCCGTTTGCGGATGCTGGAGCGCTCTGATCCCGAACTCTTCATTCGTCCCGACCGGCAGCATATCCGCGATATGGCCGCGCAGGAAGATCACGACGTCACCAACCAGTACAACGTGTTCGGTGATGTCAAGCCAGGTCTTTTCCGCTTGTTGACCTTCAAGTTTCTGCTTCTGGTGACCGGGTATGCCGCCCGCCACATTTTCAACCGTGGGTTCCTGGCCCGTATCCGCACCATTCACTTCGCCCGCTGGGTTTTCATGGATGACAACCATCGTGTTTTCTTTGCCAGCAACTACGACGGCAGCCACGAAAGCTATATGGACGATTTCATCAACAAGGTCGGCTGGGGTCTGAACCTGACTTTCAGCAACGGTGTTGGTTACCCGCGCACCACCTGGCTGATCAAAGAGGGGGCCTATCGCGAGATGCCCTTCAAGTACACGCAAAGACGGCACCAACTGGGTTCGGAAGTCTGGTACAAGGCCTATCAGGGTTTGACCGCCTTTGAATTGTCGCGCAACAGCCGTATCCGGCAGGGGGTGGAAACTTACCCGACCCGTGACGCGGAAATCCGCGAATGGCTGAGTCTGATCTGAGGCAGGAGCGTTTTTAGATGAACGATGCAAGCATGGTTGAATTCGCCGATCTGCAGGGCCTGCTGCGCTTCGGCTATCGTGAGCTGTCCGCTACCGCTTTCATGCTGCTCGACGTGGCGGATGCGCAAGCGGCCCGCCAATGGCTGCAGAAGGCCCCGGTCAGCAACGCCGTTTTCAGACGCCCGTCGCCCGAAACCGCCCTGCACATCGCCTTCTCCGTGGAGGGCTTGCGGGCGCTGGGGGTTGCGGAGACAATCCTCGAAGGCTTTTCCGACGAATTCCTTACCGGTATGGCAGGCGATGAAAACCGCTCCCGGCGCCTGGGCGACGTGGCGCGCAATGCACCGCCCAACTGGGCGTGGGGCGGGGAACCCGGAAAGGTGCCCCACGTGCTGCTGCTGCTGTATGCCACCGGACCGGAGGATCTCGCGGCCTGGCAAGAAACCGCGGCGGACGAACTGTTCGCGCGGGCCTTTGGACGGCGTCTGATCCTGCCAACCGATGCGATGAGCACGCTCGAGCCCTTCGGGTTTGCCGACGGGATCAGCCAGCCCAAAATCGACTGGGACCAGCGCCAGAGCACCGACCTGCATGCGCGCGACAGTTTTTCCAACCTGGTGGCGCCCGGCGAGTTCGTGTTGGGCTACCCCAACGAGTACGGGATGTTCACGGCCCGTCCGCTGGTCGATCCGCAGTCGGACAGACGGGCCGCCGTGCTGCCCAGCGCGGCCGACGAACCCGCGCTCAGAGACTTCGGGCGCAACGGTTCCTACCTGGTCATCCGGCAACTGCACCAGGATGTTCCCGGCTTCTGGCAGTTTATCGATCAAGCGGTCGGTGGCGATGCCCACAAACGCGAAGCGCTGGCCGCCCAGATGGTGGGCCGCGAGCTTGACGGCACGCCGCTGGCCCCGCGGGCCGCGCGAGAGATCCCCGGTCTGTCGCGGGAAAATCAACGCAATTACTTCACCTACGAACTCGATCCGCGAGGGCATCGCTGTCCCATCGGCGCGCACGTCCGGCGGGTCAATCCGCGCACGGGCGATTTCCCGCCCGTGGTGACCGGCTTGATCACCCGTTTGATCAAGATGCTGGGCTTCGGGCAGAGCCGCGACGATGACGACCTGATCGCCTCCACCCGTTTTCATCGTCTGCTGCGCCGCGGCCGCGGCTACGGCCCCTTGCTGGAACCTGAAGCGGCTATCAAACCCGATGCCCCGGCCGCCGAGCGGGGCCTGCAGTTCATTGCCCTGGCGGGCAATATCCTGAGGCAGTTCGAATTCGTCCAGAACGCCTGGTCGATCAGCACCACCTTTGCCGGTCTCCAACAGGAGAGCGATCCCCTGATCGGCGTGCGGCAGCCGCTGGTGACCGGTGAGGCCACCGCTAATTTCAACCGTTCGGATCCAGCCGGCCCCCGGCAGCAGACCTGCGGGCTGCCGCAGTTTGTCACGGTGCGCGGCGGCGGTTATTTCTTCATGCCGGGACTGCGCGCGCTGCAGTTCATCGCGGCGTCGCCCGCCGGGGGAGGTGAGGGC
>JASJED010000196.1 GCA_030065585.1 Desulfobacterales bacterium
CGCGGTGCAGCCGGTTTTCAGATGCAGGCAGCCGGTGACCTTGACGCTGCTGACACGGTATCCGTGGGGTCGGACGATAGCGGCCAGCGCCCGCAATCCCTTTGTGTTCGTTCGGGACGACAACCCAACATAGAGGTACCGGCCGATGCGCAGGACGTCGCCGCCTTCGAGTTTGGCCGGCGGTCGTATGCGGGCCACTGGTCTGAATTGTTTCAGGGCGGTCTCGACGGCCGCGCTTTCCGCCTGGCGGGAGGCCACCCCCATGGGTGTCATCACGGCGATTTCATCCAATACCAGGGCGGTATCTTCGACAAAGACGCTGTCCGGCAGGTGCCGGTTTCCATCCATCACCACGACCCGGGCGCCGCAGCGTTGCAGCATCTCGACATAAGCTCCATGCTGTAAAAGGGCCTTGTCGAAATCGATGAACTGCGAGGTCAGATAGGTCAGTTCGCAGCGGCTCAAGTTGGGGGAGGGCCGATGGGTCAAAGCGGTCAGCATGTTCGGTTGTTTCCGGGGCGTGGATGCCGATTGATGATTAAGCCGCTTAAGGCAGCGGTCGTGATTATGCCACATTGTCGTGAGATGGCAAGCCAGGGGCCTCCGAGCAAACTGAGCGCCGGAGTCAGGTGTCGGGTGTCGGGTGTCAGGCAATCCCAAAATTCTGACACCCGACACCTGAAATCTTTTAACCTCAAAAACCGAAACCTCAACATCGCGGCTGTCCGCTGGCACGTCTACCCACCGTCCGGGGGATTTCCGCAGAACCACCGGGATCTGGTTTTGAGCTTTGGGGGGCACTTGATCGGAAGTCGGCGGTCCGCCACCACTGGAGCGGCACCGGCAGACGATCTCCGGGAAAAATTGACAGTTACGCGGCTATCGGCTATGCAGGGCACCTTGGGTTTGACGGTCTCGTAAATAGCCCGATAGCGGCGTTACGCTTCAGCCCTCGTCATTGCGGCGTACTGTAAGTACGCCTCACTCCTCGGGCTTCGCAAGCCTTGCTCTCGAACTATTTACGAGACCGTCCGAATCATGACTTTTTTGAAACCTTTTTGATTTGAAGGCCAAATTTTTTTAGAGAGACCAATGACCGTCGTTAACGCCCGATTCAGCGGCCGGCGGTGGTATCAGCAAAATGGCCGTATTACTGACAGCCAGAGAAATTGAATACGGTTTCGGTGGGCAGACCCTGCTGGACAAGATCGATTTGCAGATCGACGCGGGCGAGCGCATCGGCCTGCTGGGGCGCAACGGTGCCGGCAAGTCGACCCTGTTGCGGATTATCCACCGCGAACTGACGCCGGACAGCGGACGGATCGACACCCATCCCGATCTGCGGACGGCCCTCCTGCCGCAGGATCTGCCTCCCGAAATGCCACCCACGGTTTTCGATGTCGTGGCGGTCGGACTGGGCCGGCGCGGGGCGCTGTCGACTGAATACCGGCGTGTATCCTTGCGGCTGGCTGTGGATAGCGATTTGCAAGCGGCCGGGCGGCTGGAAAGCCTGCACCAGGAAATGGACGCCGTGGACGGCTGGGATGCCGAACGGGATGTCGGTCGGGTGCTCACACGCATGACGCTCGATCCCGACGCCCGTTACGACCAGCTGTCGGCGGGCATGCAACGCAAGGTTCTTCTGGCGCGGGCGCTCGTCGCCCAGCCCGATCTGCTGCTGTTGGACGAGCCCACCAACCATCTGGATATCGAGAGCATCGACCGCATCGAGGACATCCTGCTGAAGTGGCCGGGGGCGCTCCTGTTCATCACCCACGACCGGGCCTTTCTGGAGCGCCTGACCGGGCGCATTTGGGAACTTGACCGGGGCCGTTTGACGGCCTGGCGCTGTGATTATCCCACCTATCTCAAGCGACGGGAAGCGGCCCTGGATGCGGAAACTCAGGCCAACAGGCGTCTTGATCGCAAGCTGGCTGAGGAGGAAGCCTGGAAACGCCAAGGTCTCAAGGCCCGCCGGCGGCGCAACGAGGGGCGGGTGCGGGCCCTGAAAGCCCTGCGGGCTGAACGGCAGGCCCGCCGCGAGGCCACGGGCGATCCCCGGATTCTGGCGCAGCAGGCCGAGCGCAGCGGCAAGCTCGTCATCGTGGCCGAAAAGATCGGATTCCGGTACGATGGCCGCACCGTCATCGATTCCTTTTCGAGCGTGATCATGCGTGGTGACAAGGTTGGCATCATCGGCCCCAACGGCTGCGGCAAATCGACCCTGCTGCAGATCCTGCTCAAGCAGTTGGCGCCCGATGCAGGTCGCGTGCGCCACGGCACCCGTCTGGAGATCGCCTATTTCGATCAGCTGCGGGCCCAGCTCGATGAGACGCGCAGCGTGCAGGACAACGTGGGTGATGGCAACGACACGCTGGTGATCAACGGAAAGCGCCGGCATATATTGGGGTATCTCAAAGACTTCCTGTTCACCCCCGAGCGCGCCCGCAGTCCGGTCAAGGTCCTCTCCGGTGGGGAGCGCAACCGCCTTCTACTGGCCAAGCTTTTCATGCGTCCGGCCAACCTGCTGGTGTTGGACGAGCCCACCAACGACCTGGACCTCCAGACATTGGAGTTGCTCGAAGACCTGCTGGTGGACTTTCCGGGTACACTCCTGCTGGTGAGTCACGATCGGGCCTTCATCAACAACGTGGCCACCAGCACCCTGGTCTTCGAAGCCAACGGCCGGGTGGTCGAGTATGTGGGCGGTTACGACGACTGGGTTCGGCAACGGTCTGCGCAAGCGGCCGCCAGACCGGCCGCCGCCAAGTCGCCGGTCACGCCCAAGCGCGAACGATCTGCGCGCCCCCGCAAACTGACCTACCGCGAAAAAGAGGCTCTGGCATCACTGCCCGACCAGATCGAAAACCTGGAAACCGAACAAGCCCGGCTCTTTGAAACCCTTGCCGATCCGCAGTTCTACCAGCAGGAAGGCCAGGCCGTGGCGGCCGCCCGCCAGCGTCTGGCGGACCTGGAGGACGAACTGCAAACCGCTTACCGGCGCTGGGAGGAATTGGAAGCCATCGAACGCCGGATCCAATCGAACGCCGCATCCTGAAAGGATTTGTCATGACGTCGTCAACCGATACCCACAGAAAGACGATCGGCTATATCCTCTGGATCTTCGGATTCATGGGGGCCCACCGTTTCTACTACGGCAAACCGGTCACGGGGACGATTTACTTCTTTACTCTGGGCCTTTTGTTCATCGGCTGGATCGTCGATCTTTTTCTGATCCCCGGCATGGACGATCGGGCCGATCTGCGGTTTGCATCCGGACCCCTAAACTACAATGTGGCCTGGGTCCTGCTGACCTTTCTGGGTATTTTCGGCATTCACCGTTTTTACATGGGCAAGTGGCTGAGCGGGATCATCTACCTGTTGACTGGCGGGCTGTTTCTGGTGGGCATCGTCTATGACTACTGGACGTTGAACGAGCAGTTGACGTTGATCAATAGTCGCACCCAACGCATCTAGTGGGCCTCCTGAAGGGGCATCTTTCGGCTCCAGGTAGCGTTCTCGCCTCCTGTCAATCCTCGACGTAGCGAGGCTACGCCTGCGGTTGCCAGATCGGCTGCGGCCTTACCTGGAACCGGAATCTACCCCTTCCGGCGGACCACTGTGGTTGTTGGAAAGGAGGCCCCATCCGAATTTTCTTGGAGTTTGGGCGCTCGATTCAAGTCCTCGAAATACCATCGTATTCCTCCGGCTTGCATCTCGCGGCCGCCTTGAACTGGGGCCAAATCCTTATTTGGAGATGCCTTCCAAGGTGTGCCTCCAGAAGAGGCTTGTTTTAACAAGCCACTGTGGTTGTTGGGAGGGTGCATTCTTCGGCCCCAGGCAGCGTTTGTCGCGGTGTCGCACGTCTCGTCGATGGAGTCTCTTGCTGGTTTCAGGTGTCGGGTGTCAGAAAAAGAGGTTTTCAGTTCAAGGTTCCCCGTTCAGGGTTGACCGGATTGCATCAATTTTATCTCATAACCCAGAACCCAGAAACTTGAGTCCTGAAACCTGAAACCTGAAACCCGACACCTTGTATGTAACAGGGAGCCCTTGCAAAGGTGTCAGTGTTCAGGTGTCAGCAAAGGGCTCGAATTCGGCTCCATGGCCGCCTGATCCCTGACACCTCGCGATGGACATCCTGCCGGTCACTAGCAGTGAAAGGGCAAAGCCTGGCCCAATCCTGAATTTCAGCAGCCTTTCCAGACCGCCTTGCGCTTGTTGAGAAAGGCATCCACGCCCTTGCGGGCATCTTCGGTGACGCACAGCGAGGCGCGGACGGGCAGGCCGGTCAACCGCTGCGGCCGGGTGGCTTGACAATCGTTTTCGGGGATGTATATTCAAATTTTCTTATGAGAATATTCCCATAATTTGGAGGATTACTATGCGACCTCAAAAAGACCGTATCGTGGCCTTCAACCCCGATGTGAGCTATTTCAAGCCCCGGGGGATCCCGATGATCGACCTGGAAGAAACGCGCCTGACCGTGGACGAATGCGAAGCCCTGCGACTGTCCGACCTGCTCGATCTCTCCCATGAGGACGGCGGCAAGCAGATGGGCGTGTCCCGGGCGACCTTCGGCCGCATTTTGCAGAATGCCCGTCGCACCGTCGCCGACGCCCTGGTCAACGGCAAGGCCATCAGTATCGAAGGCGGCAATTTCAAGATGACCACCAGAGAGCGCGTCTTCGAATGCGACCGCTGTACCAAACGCTGGAGTGAGTTGCAGGGCACCGGGCGACCTGAGAAATGCCCGAGCTGCGGGAGCAAAAAACTGTTTCGCATCAGTACACGCAAGAGCCCGCCCCCGGGCTGATGGCCGGTGGCCTATGCTTCTTAGTCTTGATCGAAAACTCCACCTCTGGTGGAGAACCCAGGGAGGTTCTATCGATCCGGGGTAATGATTGATCGATAAGTCTGTTCATTTTCTTTCACGGGAAAGATAACGAACCAAAAGAAACCACCCGTGTCTCGCTAAATCCTGCGCGTCGGTGTCAGGATCGGAGCGTGTCGGAACTCGCTCCGCTGAGACAGGCCGCCACGCTTTATCCGATCCTGTCACCGATGCTCGGTGCGGGTCAAAGGGGAGAGACCTTAACCCCAGCAGATTGATAGGCTCCCTGCCGGGGGGCCGCCTGAGGCCTCCCCCTTCGTGAGATGAGATTCACTCGATGCCCGGCGGCAATCGCCAGACGGCGAAGAGGTCGGGGGGTTACATTTAATTTCAAACGTGTCGTAGGAGAGAAACGCAATGACGCAAATCATGGGTTCCCCGGACGAGGCCAATAAGGGCAAGGCGTCCGCGCAGGACAAGGACGCAGAAGTCCAGGCTTCGTTGAATCGGATCAAACACAAACTGGTTATTATGAGCGGCAAGGGCGGTGTGGGCAAAACCAGTACATCGGTCAACCTGGCCATTGCCCTGGCGCGTCGAGGTTATAAAGTCGGTCTCCTGGATGTGGATCTTCACGGCCCGGATGTGCCGCGGGTCCTGGGCTTGACCGCCATGCTCGGGCTTAGCGCCAACCAGAAGCTGGACCCCCTGCACTTCAGCGAAAATCTGAAGGTGGTCTCCATCGAATCCCTGATGGCCAGCAAGGACGATGCCGTCATCTGGCGCGGGCCGATGAAGTATTCGGCCATTCGCCAGTTCATTTCCGATGTGGACTGGGGAGAACTCGATTTTCTCCTGATCGACTCTCCGCCGGGCACGGGCGACGAACCCTTGACCGTGGCCCAGACCATTCCGGACGCCAAGGCCCTGATCGTGACCACGCCCCAGGAGGTCTCCCTGGCGGACGTGCGCAAATCGATCAGTTTCTGCCATACGCTGAAAATGGAGATCTTCGGGCTGGTCGAAAACATGAGCGGTTTTATCTGCCCGCACTGCAATGAGAAAGTGGATATCTTCGGTACCGGCGGCGGCGAGAAAACCGCCCGGGAGGCCCGCATCGATTTTCTGGGAAGCATTCCCCTGGATCCCCAGGTGGTGACCTGCGGTGACAGCGGCAAGTCCTATCAGGAAACCTACCCGCAAAGTGCCGTGACCCAGGCCTACGAGGCGATTGCCGCGAAGATCGGTGCGTTGATCTGAGGCTTTCAACGGATAAGCAGAACCGGGCAGGAGGCCAGATGGGTCACTTTGCGACTGACCGAACCAAAGAGAAGACCTTCGATGGCGCCCCGCCCGCGGGTCCCCATGACGATCAGGTCCACCTCGTGGGCCTGGGCGGCCGAGAGAATGGCCTCCGCATCCGGCCCTTCGAGCAGATCCTCCAGCACGGCGGCGTCGATCTCGCCCAACCGGCGGCGGGCGTCGGCGATAATTTTCTGACCGGCGGCCTGGCGCCGGGAGACGAGACGTTCGAAGTCACTGTAACCCAGAAGGTCCGAGGTCTGGGGGTAGACGTGCACGAGCAGCAGGCGGGCGCTGAAGCGCTCCGCAAGGCCGCGGGCATAATCCAGCGCTTTGTCGCTATGGGGGGAGCCGTCCACCGCAATCAGGATATGATCGAACATGACCCACCTCCCTGTGGCAACCGCTGCCGGTCCCAACGGCCGGCGGCGATGGGCCGTCGAATTGGATGCCCGTAATCGTCTTCTGTTGGTTATAACATGGGCATGCTTGCCGGCCCCGTCAAAAGGCGGGTCATCAACCGGCCCGCCTAACGATGAGCATACCAACATGGTCGACCAGGAAGGATCGCAGCGTGACGACGCAAAGCCACCGGCCCTCGTGGCATTTTCTTGAGCTGCCCCTGACGCCCTACGAGGAGGCGCAGGCCTTGCAGGTGGACTGCGTGGCGGCGCGGCGGGACGGGCGATTGGCGCAGGATCTTTTTATTCTTTTGGAGCATCCGCCGGTGTTCACCCTGGGGCGCAACGGCGGGCGTGAAAACCTGACCGTATCGGATGCTTTTCTGGAGCAGGCCGGCGTGGCCGTGATCGCCTCGGAGCGTGGCGGGAACATCACCTACCACGGACCGGGACAGATGGTGGGCTACCCGGTCATCGATCTCCAGGCCGCCCGTCTGAGGGTGGCCGATTATGTGTGGGCCCTGGAGGAGGTCATGCTCAGGGTTGCTGCGGCTTTCGACATCGCGGCGGAGCGCAACGCCCGCAACAACGGGATCTGGGTGGGTTCCCGCAAACTGGGCAGCATCGGGTTGTGTTTGCGCCGCGGCGTGAGTTTTCACGGTTTTGCCCTGAACGCCATCAACGGCCTGGAGCCCTTCGAGTGGATCAATCCCTGCGGTCTGACGGACGTCGCCATGACATCGCTTCAACGGGAGCGGGGGCAGGCCATGAGCATGGACACGCTGCGCCGGGCGACCCGCGCGGCCATGGCGGATGTGTTCCAAATCGAGTTGCGGCCCATCACCGGCGATCGTCTGCGAACACTGATTGAAACGGCTGCCTGATCAGGCGCTGGACATCCAGCCGGACGGCAGCGATCCTTCTCCTCTTGACCGTGCCATGTCCTACGCCGAATTCAGATTCTACGAAGAACTCAATGACTTCCTGAAAGCATCGCAGCAGAAGCAATCTTTCCGGGTGTCATTTAACGGCCACCCAACGGTGCGCGCCGTCATTCACACCCTGGGCGTGCCGCATCCGGAAATCGATCTGATCCTGGTCAACGGATGGTCCGTCGGATTTGACCATCGCCTGGTCCACGGCGACCGGGTGGCGGTTTATCCGATGTTCGAGACCTTCGACATCACCCCGCTGGTACGCCTGCGGCCCCGTGCGCTGCGGCGGACAGCCTTTATTCTCGATGTGCATCTGGGCAAACTGGCCCGCGGCCTGCGGCTCCTGGGGTTCGATGTCAGCTACCGCAACGACTATGACGATCCCGAGATCATCCGGCGCGCCGTCCGGGAGCACCGCATCATTCTCACCCGGGATCGCCGTCTGCTGCAGGACCGCGCGGTGCAGCACGGTTACTGGGTGCGCTCCCGCCATCTGGAGGGGCAGATGGGCGAGATCCTGGCGCGTTTTGACCTCCGGGGGCAGATCAACGCCTTTTCGCGGTGCACGGTCTGCAACGGTGGCCTGGCCGCCGTACCCCGGGCGGAAATCGTTAAGCGGTTGCCGCCCAGGACGCGCCGCTATTATGATAGGTTCTGGATGTGTCCGGACTGTATGCGGGTCTACTGGAAGGGGGCGCATTACCACCATCTTTTACGGCGGGTGCGACGGTGGTGCGCGGCCCCGCAAGGCGGGCGATCTTGAATCACGCCATCGGCGGCCCCCCTACGGTTCGGCTTGTAAGGGTCCCGCCGTTTGCGCCGTGCGCTCCGTCGTTATCCCTTTTCTTCCTGGACTGTGTTGTTTTTTTCCATGAAATGAATCAGGCAGGATGTGCGGTATTTACAGTAGAGCTCGGGATCCGCGCAGTGGGGATCCCGGCTGTCCTGATAGCGGTTGTACTTCATGCACGCTAATTGCTGTTGGTTTCCGTCGGCGGCTGAATCCATCGCTTGCCCTGCGCCTACTGTACCACGAAGGGGGCGGTCGGCGCCCCTCCCGCCAGGAGCTTTTCGACGGACTTTTCCAGGGCCGGGCGCGATACCACCCCGGTGAGCTGCTCGAAAAGGCGGCCGTCCTTGAAGAGGATGATGGTGGGCACGGACTTGATGCCGAAGCGGGTCGGCGTCTCGGGATTGTCGTCCACGTTCATTTTGGCCACGGCGATCCGGTCCGTGTATTTTTGCGCCAGTTCCTCGATCATGGGGCCGATGGCCTTGCAGGGGCCGCACCAGGGGGCCCAGAAATCCACCACGACGGGAAGGTCCGACTGCAGGACCGTGGTTTCGAAATCTTGATCCGAGACCTCGCGAAGCTGTTCTCCCATGAGATTATCCTTTCGATTTTGAGATGTCTTTTTATAAGACATCGTGGGATGCTTGACAACCGCGGCACAGTCCCAAATTCAGATATCGGCGATGAAAAGCCTGGCCGGCATGCCCGCGGCTTGCTCTCGGCGGTCGAATAATCTATAAGGTGGAGGCCTTGCATCACCAGTGGGAAACCCTATGCCTCCAGACAATCCGCAGATGGGCGTCGAGATCGCCGGACTGCATCTGAAAAATCCAGTGATGACGGCCTCGGGCACTTTCGGCTACGGGGGGGAATTCCGGGACCTGGTCGATCTGAACCGGCTGGGGGCCATCATCGTCAAGGGGCTGTCGCGGCAGCCTGCCGCCGGAAATCCGCCGCCGCGCATCGTCGAGACCCCCTGCGGCATGCTGAACGCGATCGGGCTCGAGAACATCGGGATCGAGGCCTTCCGACGCACGCGGCTGCGGTTTCTGCGTCAATTCGACACGCCGGTGATCGTCAATCTCTACGGACAGCAGGCCGAAGACTACGAGGCCCTGGCCACGATCGTCGAGGACGAACCGGCCATCGCCGCCGTCGAGGTGAATATTTCCTGCCCGAATGTGAAGGCCGGCGGGATTGCCTTCGGGGTGGTCCCCGAAACGGCGGCCGCGCTGACCCGGCGGATTCGGCAGCGCACCGCCAAACCGCTGATCGTCAAGCTCTCCCCCAACGTGACCGACATCGTTCCGATTGCCCAGGCGGTAGCCGCGGCCGGGGCCGATGCCCTCTCGCTGATCAATACGATTACCGGGATGGCGGTGGATATCGATACCCGCCGACCCAAACTGGCCAATATCACCGGGGGGCTTTCCGGGCCCGCTATCCGGCCGGTGGCGGTCCGCATGGTATGGCAGGCGGCCCGTGCGGTGGAGATCCCCGTCATCGGGATCGGCGGGATCATGAACCATCGCGACGCGCTCGAGTTCCTGATTGCGGGCGCTTCCGCCGTCCAGGTGGGCACGGCCAATTTCGTCAACCCGGCCACCACCATGGCGATCATCGATGGTTTGGAATCCTATCTGCAAACCCGTGAAATTGCCGACATCAAGGACCTCATCGGCAGCCTGGAGACGGAGCGGTCCGACTGAATGGTGCTGGGAAAAGGGCGCCCTTGCCCGCGGCGACCGCCGTGCGGCCGCCGACATGAGCCGGACCGAGTGCTATCCCTGATTCGATACTTCTAATTACTGACAGCTGGAAAGGAGCCCACATGGAAGACCCAATGGAATTCAAAACGCCCAATGACATCCTGGACTACGCCATCGGCAAAGAAAAAGAAGCCAAGCAGTTCTACCTCGATATCAGCGAAGAAGAGACCCTCTCCGGCAACCGTCAAATGTTTCTGGATTTTGCCAAGGAAGAAGACAAGCACGTGGTCATGCTTGAAAACCTTAAAAAGGGCGTTCTGGCCGACGGCATCGCCGAATATGAATTCAAATGGATCAAGGACATCAAGCGCAGTGACCTGGTGCTGGACATCGCGTATCAAAAAGGCATGCACTACCGTGATATTCTGATGCTGGCCATCAAACGCGAAGAAAAAGCGCTCATCCTTTACAACGGTCTGCAAGACAGGGTGGAAGAACCGGACCATAAAAAGGTTTTTATGATCCTTTGCCAGGAGGAGGCCAAGCATAAGCTGGCCCTGGAGTCCATGTACGACGACTATATGGCGGAGATGGGGGATTGAGCGCACTTCACT
>JASJED010000197.1 GCA_030065585.1 Desulfobacterales bacterium
GCCGGTCGTAAAACCATGTATTTCATTGTGGCGGCTGGTTTGGGGCTTGTGATTTTGGTGCTGGCCTTCGTGACGCTGGGCAATCAGGCCGACCGCCAGGAGATGGCCACGCAGCTAAGTCTGATGGAGAAGCGCCTCGATGACATGGAATTCAGACTCGGCAATCTGGTCCAAAGCTCGACGGCCGACAACGATCTGTCTTCGCTGCAAAAGGCCGATGAAAATCTGAGCCGGCGTTTCGATGGCCTGGAGAAGAAGCTCGAGGGGCGTTTGAATCAGATGAACGCCACCCTGGTTAAGGTCCAAAAGCAGCGGGCCGCCGCGCCGCCCCCACCACCGAAGACCGCCAAGCCGGCAGCGGCGGCCCCCCAAACCCGACTGCATACCGTGCAGAAAGGCGAGACCCTTTACAAGATCAGCCGCAAATACGGGATGAGCGTGGATGCCCTGCGCAAGCTGAACGGCATCGGCCCGGACTTCAAAATTATTGCCGGCCAGAAACTCAAGGTGGCCGCCAAGCCTTAGGTTTGGTTTGTGGTTCGCGCTTCGAAGCTAATCCGATGGCCGCGCGCTCGGGGCGGTGCGCTGGCTGACATAAATACCGATAAACACAAGGGCTGAGGCCAAATACTGCGCCCCGGTAAAACGCTCGTCCAGAATCAGCCATCCCAGAATGACCGTGAAGACCGGAATCAAATTGACGAAAATCGAGGCCTGGCTGGCGGGGATCCGGCTGACGCCATAGTTATAAAGGCCATAGGCGCCCAGGGTGACCACGGCACCGAGGTAGACGATGGCCAGGGTGGGTCCCCAGGCAATCCGGGTGGGCCAGACCGTTGAGGGCAGCCACAGGGTCACCAGGAAAAAAGCCGCTCCCACAAAGGCCTGAACGGCGGTAAGAAAAAAAGGCGTGTAGCGGCGGGTCAGACGTTTGAGGCTGATGATGTAGCCGGTGGCACAAACCATCGCCAGGAATTCCAAAAAGTTGCCCAACAGGGGGCGGGGCGCTTCGGCCGTGGCCTCACCGGCCAAACTCAGCCAGCCGGCGCCGGCGATGGCCATGGCAAAACCGACCAGCATGCCGGGGGTGAGGGCCTCGTTCAATACCCAGCGGGCACAGACCGCCACCAAGAGGGGCAGCAGGGCGGTGATCATGCCGGCCTGGGAGGCCGTGGTCAATTCCAGGGCGCGGGCTTCGAAAATAAAGTAAAGACAGGGTTCGCAAATGGCCATGAAAAGCAGCGGCTTCCAATCCCGCCGACGAAATCGGTTGCGGGCCCGGAAACGGTGCAGCAGAGGCAGGAAGCAGCAACTGGCCACCAGCATGCGACCGAAGATCACCACCATGGGATCATAGCCGCGAAAGGCCAGCTTGAGGGCCACAAAGGAGCTGGCCCACAGGATCATGGCCGCGACCAATCCCAGGTAGGCCCAAAAATGAGATGTGGAAGCCTTCATCATCCTCCCCTAACGTCCATTCACCGTTATGGCTGGCCCCCCTAAGGGGCCTGACGGATGCAGTCTACCGCACCGCGCTGGCACATCATTTTCCAGGCATCGACCTGGCCATTGCGCCCTTTGTCACCACCCACAGCGGACGTCGGATCAAAGCCGCCCATGTTCAAGATCTGCTGCCCGCCAACAATCGCGGTCTGCCCGTCATACCGCAGATCTTGAGCAAACATCCGGACGATTTCGTTCATCTGGCCAACCATCTTTTTGACCTGGGGTATGCCAGCGTCAACTTGAACCTGGGGTGCCCTTTTCCTCAGGTGGCCAACAAAGGCCGCGGCTCGGGCATGCTGCCCTTCCCGGATCGGGTCGACCACTTCCTCGAAGCGACCCTCCCGCGGCTGACCGGACGGTTGTCCATCAAAACCCGTTTGGGGCGCCATAGCCCTGAAGAAATCCAGGCGTTGATCCCCATCTTCAACCGCTATCCCCTGCAGGAAGTCATTATTCATCCCCGCACAGGGGTTCAGATGTATACCGGCCACCCCGATCTAGAGGCCTTTGCGGCCTGTATCGACCAACTGGCTCATCCGGTGGTCTACAACGGCGACATCAAGCGCCTTGATGATTACCGGCGTTTGGCAGAACGCTTTCCATCCGCGGCCGGTTGGATGATCGGGCGCGGTGTTATCGCCAATCCCTTCCTGCCGGGCGATATCAAATCCGGGCGTGATGCCGGGGACAACAAGGTCGCGCGGTTCAAGCGTTTTCACGACGATCTCTTTGAGCGTTATCGCCTCAGGCTAAGCGGCCCCGGGCATCTGTTAAATCGCATGAAGGGGTTTTGGAACTACTTTCCGCAATGCTTCCGGGACAGCGACAAGGGGCGCAAGCGCATTTTGAAGGCCCGCTCGCTGGCGCACTATTGCGAGGCCGTAAGCCTCTTTTTCGACCGCGGGCCGCAATGGTCCGGATAGATTTCGTGGTTCGCTTCGCCAACCCAACAGGGCCCGTCAGGATCGCCGCCGCAAGCCCCCCCACAGTTGCGACAGGAGCATGCCGGCCAGCATGAGCCCGCAGCCCAATAACCCGCGCGAGGTCAATTCTTCTCCCAGCAGCAGCCACCCGCCGAAGGCCGCGAACACGGCTTCCATGCTCAGGAAAATGGCGGCATGGGCGGGCGGAGCGTCTTTCTGGGCCACCACCTGAAGGGTATAGGCCACGCCCACCGATCCCAGGCCGCCGTAAAGGATCGGGATGGCCGCCTGCCGCAATCCTTCCCAAGTGACGGTTTCAATGGCCGCGGCCGTGATCAGGCTCAGCAGGGAGCAGGCGGCAAACTGGGTGATGGCCAGCTTCAAGGCATCCATGCGGGGCGACAGCCGGCCAATGATCAGCACGTGGGCGGCCCAGAAAAACGCCCCGATCAACTCCAGAAGGTCACCCCAGGCAATGGTCAAATCGGCGGTGATGCTCAAAAAGTACAAACCGGCGGCGGCCAGAAAAGCCCCCAGCCAGGTGCCGGCATGCGTTCGTTGGCGGAGGACCAGCCCCATGATCGGCACGATCACGACATAGAGCCCGGTGATGAAGCCGGCATTGCCGGCGGTCGTGTAGACCAGTCCGACCTGCTGCAGGGAAGCGCCCGCAAACAGGAAAAGCCCCGCCAGGCTGCCGCCGAACAGAAGGGTTTGGCCGGATGTCGGCGGCAGGATGCGTTTGGCTTCGCTTGGACGACGATCAAGAACGAAGAGCAGCGGCACCAGCGATAGGCTCCCCAGGGCGAAGCGCACGCCGTTAAAGGTAAAGGGCCCGACATAGGCCATCCCCACCCGTTGGGCCACGAAAGCAAAGCCCCAGATCGTGGCGGTCAACAACAGCAGAATATCGGCTCGGGCGGTGCGGGCGATCATGAGGGGACCATGCGCTCCATACTTGACGGTCTCAAAAACGTGATATTGGCGTTACGTTTCAGACCTCTTCATGGCGGCGTACTTTGAGTGCGCTTCCTGCCTCGGAACTTCGTATGCCGCATCTCAAATGCTTACGAAACGGCCTTGCTGTATTCTTGCACAAAGTAGCGCTACTTACATGGCGGCTCCCACGGAGTCAATGAAAGAAACCCTTGCGGGGAAGAATGGCCGGCCGGATTACCCGGCGGCATCGGGCACGTTAGCCCATCGGTCCGAAAATATGCCAAATGAATAGCCATTCGGTACCGGCATCGGATCGCTCCCATGTTTTTGGGCAACCCGCAAGGCGTTGTTTCGAGATCGATGTTTTGCGGAACCGATTGGTACAGCGGCTGCCTAAAGTCAGGTTTCTACATGTTGCTCTGATGGGGCGGTGGCGTGAAGCGCCGTGGCGGGTTGAGGTGAGCGACGAGCAGGCCGCTGACGATCAGGGCCAGGGCCAGCAGAAGATGGGTGCTGAGGGGTTCGTTCAGGAAGAGGCCGGCCAGATAGACGCCGGCCAGGGGCATGATGAAAACAAACGAATGCAGGTTGACGGCGCCGTACCTTTTGAGCAGGCTGTTCCAGGCAATGAACCCGAACGCGGTGGTTACGAGGGTCTGGTAGGCAAGGGCCCACAGGGCTTCCGCGGTGAGGGTTTTGACGGCGGTCGGATCGAACCAGTATGCTCCCAGAGCGAAGACCGGGAGACTTAACAGCATGGAGTAGAAAACGATATGGAAGGGTTTGAAAGTGCTGATCACCCGTTTGAGAAAGATGGTGTTGCCGGCCCATATGCCAGTTGCCGCCAGCACCAGAATATCACCGGAGCGCATTCGCCCGGTCAAGCCCTGGTCGTCGACAAACACGCAGACCACACCGGAGAAACCCAGGAGCAGCCCCGCCAGTTTGCGCGGGGTGACGCGGTCGCCGGGAATAAAAAAATGGGCCAGAAGCAGGATGATAAAAGGCAGCAGGTTGACCAGCAGCGTGCCGCGGGAGGCATACGTACGCTCGAGCCCGAGATAAAAAAGGGACAACTGCACGGCAAACAGGGTCGAAAAAACCATGAGATGTTTGGCCTGGCCTGGCTTCAGCCGAAAGGATCTGCCGGTCAAGCGGGCCCAGAGGGCAATCACCACCGCCGCGATCCCAAAACGGATGCTGGCCGCACTGAACACGCCAAAACTCGTAAAGGCCAGCTTGATGGTTACCGCATTGGCACCGAACAGAATGCACAGCAGACTGATCTGGAGCGCCGCGCCCAGTGTCATGGTCTGGTTGCTCGGAATGCTCAAGGCGGGGAGGTCTTTCATCGGTGTGGGCATTTACGTTTGACTTGGGAGACGATAGTTCGCCAGAAACTGTAGAAAGGCGGCACCATTGCGCGCCACGAACGGGGTTTGGGAGCGTCCCGCAAAATCCGGATCGAACTGGTAGGCGGCCCCGCCAGCAATGAGGGTCGTTGGCGGTGGCAGATGCGCCAGGATGTGCCGGACAGCATCGTCCGAATCAAACTGCAGCACCGTGAGGCCCAGTAAATCCGGTCGGTGCTGTCGGCAGGCGGCCACCACCGTTTCAGGGGTCTGGAGCACCCCCAGGGGTTCGACACGGACGCCGACAGCTTCGGCCAGGGCGTGGATGATGTCCAGCCCGTGTCCCCAGCCGTCGTCCAGGGTGGCGGTGAGCATAAGGGGGGCTCGTTGCCATAGGGCTTGCTGTCCGGATCGACGCCGGGCGGCGGTCAGTACAACGGCCGCTTCCAGATAGCCTTCGCGGGTCGGTGGCTTGCGGCGCCAATTATTCAACAGGGCTTCAATGCTTGCGCGCACTGCGCTCTCCCTCGCGTGTCGTCCATCAGCTAGACCACGGGCCCCACGGCATCTTCCACCGCGGCCATGATCGATCCGTTCCGGATCAATCCGACCACGCTGCGCACATCTTCGGCCAAAATGCGATCGTTCTCCAGATGGGGGACGGCGTCGCGGATTATGCCGTAAGCCGCGCCGGTGCCCGCCCCGGGCTTCATGTTGGTAAACAGGTCCAGGCCCTGGGCCGCGCACAGCAGCTCGATGGCGATCACGTTTTCGGCGTTCTGAACGACCTCCCGGCATTTGCGGGCCGCAATCGTGCCCATGGAGACATGATCCTCCTTGTTGGCGGAGGTGGGGATGGAATCCACCACCGCCGGATGGCTCATGACCTTGTTTTCCGACACCAGGGCGGCGGCCACGTACTGGGCGATCATGAATCCGGAGTTCAAACCGCCGTCCTTGACCAGAAACGCCGGCAGACCGCTGAGCTTGGGATTGACCAGCCGTTCGATCCGCCGTTCGGAGATATTGGCCAGCTCGGCCACGGCCATACACATGAAGTCCAGGGCCAGGGCAACCGGTTGGCCGTGGAAATTGCCGCCCAGAAGAAAATCCCCGGATTCAGGGTGGATCAGGGGATTGCCAGTGGAGGCATTCATCTCGGTCTCCAGGACCCCGCGGGCATAGGCGATGGCGTCACGGCTCGCGCCGTGCACCTGGGGCGAGCAGCGCAGGGTATAGGCATCCTGAACGCGTTTGCAGTCCCGGTGCGAGGAGATGATTTCACTCTGGCGGGTGATGCGATCCATATTCTCGGCGGCCACCGCCTGGCCGGGATGAGGGCGCATGCGGTGAATCCGCGGGTCGAATTCGGTCTTGCTGCCCATCAGGACCTCGAGACTCATGGCCGCGGCCAGGTCTGTATGGGCCGCCAGCCGGGTGGCATCGTAGACCGCCAGTCCGCCGATGGCCGTCATGGCCTGGGTGCCGTTGATCAGGGCCAGACCCTCGCCGGCTTCAAGCGTAAGCGGCGTCAGCCCGCAGGCCTGGAGGGCCTCGCGCCCGGCAAGCGTTTTTTGTTGCAGGCGGGCTTGTCCTTCGCCGATCAGGACAAGCCCCATATGGGCCAGGGGCACGAGATCGCCGCTGGCCCCCACCGAGCCCTTTTCGGGAACGACCGGCACCACGCCGCTGTTGATCAACTGGATCAGTGCGGCCACGGTTGTATTGCGCACGCCGGCGTTGCCGCGCGCGAAATCCTTGACCCGCAAAGCCATCATGGCCCTTACGATTTCGGAGGCCAGCGGTTGACCGACCCCGACCGCATGGCTTTTGAGGATGTTGACTTGGAGCTGGCGCGTATCAGCTTTCGAAATGGCCACATCGCTCAAGGCGCCGAAGCCGGTGGTCACGCCGTAGACCGAGCGCTCTTCATCCACCCAGCGGGTGATCAGCTGCCAGGACCGGGCGATCCGTTCTTCGGCGGCAGGGGTCAGTGCCACCCGCGCATTGTTGCGGGCCACCTGCACAAGATCGTCCAGGGTCATTCCCTTTCTGCCCATCATTATGGTCTGCATGGCGTTCTATCACTTCCCGGTTTTAAGAAATGGCTCAGATGATCCAGGCCCCCCGCAGGTTGACAGTCTCGAATGTGGTTGCATATACAACCTTGAAAGGGATTGCAACCCACCCTCGTGCCCTGCGGATGCCATGATCTTCCGGGATCACACGGCACGATGCCGGTCAGGCGACCACCCATGGAGGTGCCCATGATTTCCAATGACGACATCCACCGGGCCATGCAGATTCGGCTCGATTTGCTCTTGGACGAATTGCCCGGTCCGCCCGCATTTATCGACGGCATTCGGCGGGCGCCGAGGCGGAATGTCAATCTGAGCCCCAACGATGCGGCCCTGGCCCTGCGCAATGCGCTGCGCTACATCCCACCGCGATGGCATGCGACGCTGGCCCCCGAATTTCTGGAAGAGCTCCGGACCCGCGGACGGATCTACGGCTACCGGTTCAGACCCGACGGCCCGATCCAGGGCCGCCCCCTCGACAGCTACCGGGGACAATGCATCGAGGGGCAGGCTTTCCAGGTGATGATCGACAACAACCTTGATTTTGACATCGCCCTGTATCCCTACGAGCTCGTCACTTATGGTGAAACCGGCCAGGTGTGCCAGAACTGGATGCAGTATCGCTTGATCAAACGCTATCTCGAATTGCTCACACCCGAGCAGACGCTGGTGATGGCCTCGGGCCACCCCCTGGGTCTGTTCGCATCGCGACCCGAAGCGCCGCGCGTGATCATTACCAACGGTTTGATGGTGGGCGAATTCGATAACGCCGCCCAGTGGAATCGGGCGGCGGCCCTGGGGGTCGCCAGCTACGGTCAAATGACCGCCGGCGGCTGGATGTACATCGGCCCGCAAGGGATCGTCCACGGCACCTACAGTACCATTCTCAATGCGGTCCGGATGCGCCGCGGCGGGCAGGCTGACGACCTGTCCGACTTTTTGTTCGTCTCTTCGGGTCTGGGCGGCATGAGCGGCGCCCAGGGCAAAGCGATTGAAATTGCCGGCGGGGTGGGCATCATCGCCGAGGTGGATGTCTCCCGGATTCGAACACGGCACGACCAGGGATGGGTCAGCCAGGTCGTGGACGCACCGGACAAGGCCTTCGCGCAGGCGCAAGCCTGCCGGAACGAAGGCCGGCCGGCGGCCATCGCTTATCACGGCAACGTGGTCGATCTACTGGAATACGCCGTGGAACACGACGAGCCGATCGACCTGCTTTCCGACCAGACCTCCTGCCACGTGGTCTATGACGGCGGCTACTGTCCGCAGGGGCTGACCTTCGAAGAGCGCACCGCGATGCTCCGGCAGGATCATCCGCGTTTTGTTCGGGAAGTCAACCGCAGCCTCAAACGCCATTTCGAACTGATCCAGATCCTGGCCGCACGGGGAAGCTATTTCTTCGACTACGGCAACAGTTTCCTGAAGGCCGTCTACGATGCCGGCGAGACCAGCGTCTGCCGCAACGGACGCGACACCCTGGAAGGTTTCGTGTTTCCCTCCTACGTGGAGGACATCATGGGACCGCTACTCTTCGACTTTGGCTACGGCCCGTTTCGCTGGGTCTGCCTGAGCGGCCGCGCGGAAGACCTCGCGGCCACCGACCGCGCCGCCATGGAGGCCATCGATCCCGAGCGGCGCTTTCAGGACCGCGACAATTATCATTGGATCCGGGAAGCCGGGCGCAACCGTCTGGTGGTGGGCACCCAGGCCCGCATTCTCTATCAGGACGCGGAAGGCCGTGCGCGCATCGCCCTCAAGTTCAATGCGATGGTCCGCAACGGTGAAATCGGTCCCGTTATGCTGGGGCGTGATCATCACGACACCGGCGGCACGGATTCCCCCTATCGTGAAACGGCCAATATCAAAGACGGCAGCAACGTCATGGCCGACATGGCCGCCCACTGTTTCGCCGGCAATGCCGCCCGGGGCATGAGTCTGGTGGCCCTGCACAATGGCGGCGGCGTGGGGATCGGCAAGGCCATCAACGGGGGTTTTGGGCTGGTGCTGGACGGTAGCACCCGGGTGGATGACATTATCCGGCAGGCCATGCCCTGGGATGTCCTGGGCGGGGTGGCCCGCCGGGCCTGGGCCCGCAATCCGAATGCCATGGCCACCATCGTCGACCGCAACCGCGAACCCGGAACCCGGGATCATATGACCCTGCCCTACCTGGCGGACGAGGCCCTCATCAGCGAGCTGGTGGGCCGCGAATGGCCCCGGCCTGAAAACAACGATGATCAGAGTGCCATGCCATGAACATGAATCTGCTGATTATCCACGCGGCGGCGTTGACCACCAGCCGCGGATCTGCTGCCCGGGCCGGCCGGGACATGGATGCCCTGGAAGTGATTCCTGATGGAGCGCTGCGCATCGAGGAGGGCACCATCACCGCCGTGGGCACCACGGACGAGGTCATGGCGGCCGGTCCAACCGATGATTTTACGATTATCGATGCCGCCGGCAAGGCGGTGGTCCCGGGTTTCGTGGATTCCCACACCCATTTCATCTTCGGCGGCTACCGGGCCGATGAATTCGCCTGGCGCCTCCAAGGCATGTCCTATATGGCGATCATGGCCCAGGGCGGTGGCATCGCCAGCACGGTTGCGGCCACCCGCCGGACAGATCTAGGAACCCTGGTGGAACTTGGACGTCGGCGTCTGGATGCCATGCTGGGCTTCGGCGTGACCACCGTGGAGGGCAAAAGCGGCTACGGCCTGGACCGGGATACCGAGATTCGCCAGCTCGAGGCCATGGCCATCCTGAACCGCGAACACCCCCTGGATATCGTGCCCACCTATCTGGGCGCCCATGCCATCCCGGGCGAATACAAAGCGCGTGGCGACGCCTATATGGATTTCATCTTGGAGACGGTTCTGCCCGAGGTGGCAACCCGCAGGCTGGCGGAATTCTGCGATGTGTTCTGCGAAGACCATGTGTTTTCGGTGGCGCAGTCCCGGCGCCTGCTCTCCCGGGCCAAGGCCCTGGGTTTCAAGCTGACGCTACATGCCGATGAAATCGTGGCGCTGGGCGGGGCGGAGTTGGCGGCCGAACTGGGGGCGGTTTCAGCCGACCATCTGCTGCAGGCCTCGGATGCCGGTATTCAAGGACTGGCGAACGCCGGTGTCGTGGCCACCCTGCTGCCCATCACCGCGTTTGGGTTAAAGGAGCCCTATGCCCGGGGCAGGGTCATGATCGATCGGGGCTGCGCCGTGGCCCTGGCCACCGACTTCAATCCGGGCAGCTGCTTTTCCAACAGCATCCCGCTGCTCATGGCCCTGGCCACGCTTCATATGGGCCTGACCCCGGAGGAGGCCCTCACGGCAATCACCCTGAACGGCGCTGCCGCCATCGACCGCGCCGATCGGGTCGGAAGCCTCGAGGTCGGCAAGCAGGGGGATGCCGTGATTCTGGCATATCCATCGCATCGGTTCATGCCCTACCATCTGGGCGTCAATATCGTCGAAAAAGTCGTCAAACAGGGGCGACTGGTGTTTGACCAAGAACGGGGGGGACGGATTGATGGTGTGTAATCGACCCTTTTCAAGGGTGCGATGGACCATTGGCGGTGAGGTTCCGCGTGAGTGACGTCGGGCGCGGATCACCGGCGCGAGGATACCCGACGGTTTTCATTGTCGGTGGCACACATGGCAACGAACGCACGGGCGTGGTCTTGGTCAGCAACTGGCAGCAAAAATCTTCAGCCGTGACGCGTCAAACGCTGACCACCCGTCTGCTGCTGGCCAATCCGCAGGCGATCCGCAGCAATACAC
>JASJED010000198.1 GCA_030065585.1 Desulfobacterales bacterium
ATTCCGATTGCGACCCTAAATTATGATGCAACCGGAAAGTTCTTCTGAAACCTGAAACCTGAAACCCGGCACCCGACACCTCAGATCCGCAACCGATCCAATTTAAGGCGAGGCCGATCAATTCCAAACCAGCTTGTAACCTTGGAGTATACAGCCCCGGGTCGGCCACGCATCAGTTCTGCACATCGGTGGCGGAAGGGCGCCCCTGGGCTTCCTTGGGCAGGGTTTCGTCGAACAAGGTCACAAGGTGCAGGGCCTGCTCGCTGATCTTGAGGCAGGCGTTGTTGATGCCGTAGTAGAGGATGCTCAAACGGGTCTTGGAGACCCCCGAGCGGATGCGATCGATCTGGCTGCGGTCGAAATCTTCTAACAGGTTTTTGAGCTCCACATAGGGCGCGGCCACCTCCCCGTAGTTGAAGTGCTCGCGCTCCAGAAGGATACGGGCCGTGTCGGCCAGAAGTGCTTCCACGCATTTGCGTACACGCTGGAGTTCTTTTTTCTGGGCCGGCAGAAGACCGGCATGCTGGTTGGAGATGTGCACATGACAGCGCAGAATCATGTCGCGCAGGCTTTCGGTCATTTCCTGCAGGGCCGAGATGACATGGGCGTATTTGTCGGCCGCCTTAACGTCCTCGTGCTGCAGCAGGCGCATGGTTTTAAAAATGTTGGCCACGATGATGTTCGACCAGGCCTGGACCTTGCTGGTTTCCCGGCGCAGTTGCTTGAGCGGTTTGCGGTTATCGGTCAGGATCCCTTCAAAACAATCCGAGAGATAACGGTTCACCACCGCCAGGAAGTGCCCACTGTGTTCGAAACAGGTGCGCACGGCGAAATCGGCGTCGGACACCCGCTTGAGATCCAAGAGCTCCAGTTCCTGGGCCGCTTGCTCGCGGCGGCCGTGGATCTTGAAATTGCGGAAGATCACGTAGCCGGCCAGGAGCAGGAGCAGAAAAACACCCGGCCCCTTGAGAAACTTGATCACAAAGGCGAAGGTCAGCGCGACCGTAAAGGCCATCAGGGCCGTGAAAAACCAGCCGCCAATCACCATCAGAACACCAGTAACACGGTAAACGGCGCTCTCCAGGCCCCAGGCCCGGTCGGCCAGTGAGGTGCCCATGGCCACCATGAAAGTCACGTAGGTGGTGGAGAGCGGCAGCTTCATGCTGGTGGCCCAGGATACCAGGGCACTGGCCACCATCAGGTTGACACTGGCGCGCAGCAGGTCGAAATCCGGTATGCTACCGTCGTAGCCGGCGGCAGGCTGATAGTCCTGGGTATCGAAACGGCGGTCCATCCACTGGGTAAGCGGTGCGGGCGCGAACCGGCGTCCTGTTTCAGTAATCCGGCTGAACATACGCACGATGACGCGCGATATCTGGGAGGAATCGAACCGTTCGAGCCCCTCCTCCTGACGTCCCAGACTCACTTCCGTCTTGGTGACGGTGCGGGCCTTGCGCGACACCCACAGCGTTGCCACCATGATGCCTCCGGCAATCAAGAGATAGAGGGTCGGCGTCTGGACCGCCTTCTGCAGGGCATCCATAGGGGCGGTCAAAGGGACGGCACTGGCCTTGGCCAGCATCAGGGCGTGAAAACCCGCCAGGGGCACCCCGATAAAGTTGACCAGGTCGTTGGCCGCGAACGCCATGGCCAGCGCAAAGGTCCCCACCAGCACGATCGGTTTTAGAATGTTAATGCGCGTCGTGATCATCAGGGTCTGGAAGAACAAGGTGAAGCCGATAAAACAAATCCCGATGATCGTCCAGGTATGGGTCTTGATCCAGGCGACGGTTTCCGGCCCCATGAAGGAGGCTCCCTTGGAGCCCTTGATCAGGATGAAATAGACGATCATCGAAAGGGCCAAGCCCCCCCACAGGCCGCCATAGCGTTTCAAACGCTTTTCATAGTTGAAGGTGAACAGCACGCGGGTGATGTATTGGGCCAGCGCCCCGCAGACAAAGGCAACGCCCACCGAAAGCAGGATGCCGGAGATGATCGCCAAGGCCTTGCCGGTATTGATATAGTGGGCCAGTTCCATGACGCCCTGGCCGCCCTGGAAGATTTTAAAGAGAGACACGGCAATCGCCGCTCCCAGCAGTTCAAAGACGATCGAAACGGTGGTCGAGGTGGGAAAACCGAAGGTGTTGAAAAGATCGAGCAGGACCACGTCGGTCAGCATGACGGCCAGAAAGATGGTAATCAGTTCGGGCATCAGGAAGAGGCGCGGATGAAAGATGCCTTTGCGGGCCACCTCCATCATGCCGCTGGAAAAGGTGACGCCCGCCAAAATCCCGAGGCTGGCCACGATCATGATGACATGCCGGGGGGCCACCCGGGAGCCCACCGAGGAGTTCAGGAAATTGACGGCGTCGTTGCTGACGCCCACCATCAGATCCATGATGGCGATGGCGAAAAGAACCGCGACCGCAACAATATAGAGTTCCATCCAATCCTCGGCAGCGTAACGTGGTCAGCCCGGAAGGCGTTCCGAGCGGATAATGGCGGATAACAAACCGGGGCAGGCCCTGGAACCTGCCCCGGTACGAACCGACCGCCTTTTTATTAGCACATTGTTAGAAAAATGTTAGGCTTTTCTCGGCGGAAAAGCGGCGGTCCACCGCCACGGCGCCGCGGGGTTCAGTGGGGGCGACCAATGCGTGCCGTACCCGCTTGTGAGTTGCCCATAATCCTGACTTAGAGGCGGCTGGGCTGCGGGAAGACGCGATCTGGCACGCCGGCAATCAGCGTCGACGCTTGGACCGGCCCGGGGGATGCCGTGCCAACCTGCCAGCATTCGATTGCGCAGGGGTCAAAACAACTTAAGCTGTCCTTTGGGTCTGACGCGCGCGGCGTCGGTGGAAGAACCGGCGCTTCTCCGCTGGCCCTGACCGTGAACCTTGTCGGGTTCTGCCCAGGCAAGCGAGCGATCATCATAGGCGACCGTCATTCGATTCGGCGTCACCCTTTCCAGACGGCAGGGCACGTCGATGAAGATGTCCTGTTCCTGACGGGTCATGACCGCCATGTCGTAGTGGCGGTTGCGGTATTTGAGCGGCCCCTTCTGAGCGGTCCAGGCCCGCACGAACTGGGCATGCCGCTCGAAACGCTGGCGCAGCGCACCTTGCAGGGTATCCAGAGCGTTGTCGTTCAGCCGGTCTTCGAGTCTTCCCAGACCGGCGGCGATCTCGTAGCCGATGCTGTTGCGGCCGGCGGCCGCCGCGGCCAGGGCCGTGGTGCCGGTCCCCCAGAACGGATCCAGCACCGTATCTCCCTTGATGGCATACATCAGGATCAGGCGCAGGGCGAGTTCCAGGGGGAAGGCCGCCGAGCGGTGGCGCGCCCCTTCCCGGCCGAGGGACTGCCCCGCACCGCGGATATCCATCCAGACGTCGGAAAAAAAGATATTGCGCTCCTCCCAGAAGATGGCGCTCGCGCGCCGGCGCTGCTGCTCATCCGGCGTGAATCGGCGCTTGCCCCCCTTGCGCACGATCAGGATATACTCGTGTTCGAGGGTCACGTAGGCGCCCGCCGGCAGCATGCCCGAGCCCATGAATTTCGTGGGGGCGTTGCTGGGTTTGCGCCAGATGATCGCGGGCAGGCAGGTGAATCCGATACGCTGCAAGTAATCCAGGAGGCGCACATGGTTGGCATACAGACCGAAGGCGCCATCGAAGCTGCGCACGGCATCCCCGATGTTGATGCAGGCAAAACCTCCCGGGCGCAGCACGCGAAAGACCTCGTCCCAGACCGGCTCAAGAAGGGCGTGCATGCGGACGAACATGTCGTGGGATCGCGCATTTTTAATATGACCGGCAATGGCGGGATCCTGATCGACAAAATGCGCATCCCACATTTTGATCATAGGATAGGGCGGCGAGGTCACCACCAGATCCACACTGGCCTCGGCCAGTGCCCCCATGTCGCGGGCATCGGTATAGTGGATTCGGTGAAGGGTTTCAAGCACTTCCGTCAATGCAGGTCTCCGGCATGTCGGCCCCGGTAATGCAGGCGCGTTGGGTGTATCCGCTCGAATCATTCGGCGTTGGCCTGCTATACCAAAACCGGGGCGCTTCCAAAAGCCTGGAAGTTGGCTCGGGGGTCATCGGACACAAAGATTACAAACTGCAGGCGAGTTAGATCTTGCATATCCAAGAAGAAAAGTATAATAGAAGAAAGTTAGAAACATCTCTAAATGAATCGCACGGTCCGACAGCATCACACCACGAACAGGCTGTTAATGAAAGGATTTCAGTTCGATGCGCAAAATTGCCGTTGCCATGGCAAAGGGCGGGGTTGGCAAAACCACCACCGCCGTCAATCTGGCCCATGGCCTGGCCATGCGTGGGCACCGGGTCTTGCTGGTGGACTGCGACACCCAGGGGCAGACCGCCAAGTTTCTGGGCATCGCACCACCCCATGGCCTCTACGCGTTCATCACCGGCCAGGATGCCCATGGTCAGCCGGTGGACCGGCGCGACACGATTGCCCCGGCACGGCCGAACCTCTGGCTCTTGGGGGGCGGGATCGGTCTGGTGGAGCTCAAGCATTGGCTGGGGGAGCAGCCCCGCAACCTGCGCCAGAGCATCCTGGCCCAGGCCCTCGTGCCGCGGGATGGTGCCCTGGACTATCTCATCTTCGATTGTGCCCCGGGTTGGGATGTGCTCAGTGTCAACATCCTGATGGCCGCCACGGAGGTGCTTTGCCCGGTGGCGTTGCAAGGGCCGGCGCTGGAAGGGCTAAAGACCTTCTTTGGCTATCTGATGTCGGCCCAGCGTCGCAACGAGGCCCTCGAACTGAAATACATCCTGCCCACCATGTATGACCGACGCACCCGTCAAAGCAGCGTGATTCACCACAAACTGCAAAAGCTCTTCCGCAAGCAGATCTGTGACCCCATCCGCTACAACGTTCGGTTGTCGGAAGCGCCGTCGCGGGGCCAAAGCATTTTCGAATACCGTCGGACGGCCTCCGGCGCATCGGATTACGACCGACTCGTGGAGAGGATTACCAATGGCGCGCGATCCTAAAAACCGACCCGATTTTTTCGAACCCTCCCCGCTCGATCCCATTCAGTCGGCCACCGGCGGCGCCCCCCCGGAGATTGCCGTCCCCAAAAAAAAGGCCGGATTCTATCTGTCCATCGATGTCTTAGAGCGCTTCGAGCGCAAATTCTATGAACTCAAGCTCGCCGGTGCCCCCGTGGGCAACAAGTCGTCCCTGCTGGAGGCCGCCTTGAAATTCGCGCTCGACGATCTGGACCGCGACCCCCAAAGCCGCGTGCTGGATCATCAACCCGGGGGCCCTCGGAACCGCGCGCGCAGCTGAAACCAGCCCACCGCCGGAATCCCGGCGTCTAGGTCGCAACACCCCGAAGGCACGCTGTGGCGATGCCCGGGGAACGTGCCCCCCAGGTGGTCTTCGGTTCTTAACAATCAGAAAACATTAAATAAAAGCGCACCGGATCACGCGATCCTTCTGGCTACCCATTAGAGATGGCCGGTTGAAATCGACGCGGATCAATGGCGTGTTTGTCAGGATTCCAAGGGAGGAGCGATTTGACCGCCGTTGTAGAGCGTAACCAGGGTTTCGACCACGCGCGGATCAAAGTGGGTTCCGGAACGTTTGCGGATCATCGCGATGACCACGCTTTCGTCGATCTTGCCGCGGTAGGAGCGCCCCGAGGCCATGGCATCGAAAACGTCGGCCACCGCCAGAATGCGCGACAGAAAAGGAATTTTTTCACCCTTCAACCCCGTGGGGTAGCCGGTGCCATCGTAGTGTTCATGATGGTAGCGGATGATGTCCTTTTCACGCTCCCAGAGCCCCAGTTGCCCGATGATGTTGGCCCCGATCTGGGGGTGCGCCTTGATTTTATCGTACTCCGCTTCGGTCAATCCACCGGATTTGAGCAGGATATCGTCACGGATCCCGATCTTGCCGATATCGTGCAGATGCCCTGCAAAATGAAGGACGTCCAGTTCCTCGGGCGTGCAGCCCAGGGCCTCGCCAAGCTGGATCGACAAGCGGGCGACCCGCTCTGAATGCTGCCGGGTATAACGATCGCGGGCCTCTAGGGCGTTGACGAAAGCATATAGCGTCGCAAAGAGATTCTCGTAAATGTTCTCGTAAAGCGCCAGGTTTTCAATCGACCGGGAAGCATTCAGGGTAATGTTGGCGAGATAGTACAGATCCCGTTCGCTGAAATGCCGGTCGTGGCGATAGATGTCGGCGGTCAGGACACCGAAAACCCGATCACGGATCTTCATGGGTACGAAGACCGCCGAGCGGATGGCTTCGGGCAGACGGCCATCGGATCGATTGTCGGGCACCAGCAGCGGGAGGGCGTCGCGGGTGATCTCAACCACCAGATCTTCGCCATAGGCCGGCAGATCGCCCTGGGGCCCCCGGCCATTGCCGGCGCGCGAGATTTCAAAGGGGTGGTCCACATGTTCGTTGATCACCAGGAAGCGCGCCGAATCAGCATGGGCTACCTCGAGGGCCAAGTCCACCACGCGCTTGAAGACATCCGCCGTGGAGCCGATGGTGGTGAAGTCGCTCATGATCCGGTTGAGCAGGTTGAGTTCCTCCACCTTATAGACCAGCTCGCGGTTGAGTTCTTCGAGGCGCGCTTTCTGCTCCACCTCTTTCTGCAGCAGGATGTTTTCGATGAACAGACGTCGCTGACGCAGCACCCGCCGCACGGCCAATTCCATCTGCTCCAGATTGACGGGTTTGATCAAAAAGTCGACCACACCGTTTTTCAAGGTGGCAATCGAATTTTCAAGGGAGGGGAAGCCGGTCATCACAATTACCGGGATGGTATTATCGGTCTGGTGCAGATGCTCGGCCAGGGCCAGACCATCCATTTCGGGCATGTTGATGTCCGTGAAACAGCAGTCTACGCGTTCCGCCGCCAGGACGTCGACTGCCTCGCGGCCGTTGCGGGCCGTCAATACCGTATAACCCTTGAACGCGAAGTATTCGCTGGCAATATCCAGGATACTCTCTTCGTCATCGACAAAGAGCAGGGTTTCTTTTTTAGCGTCGTTCATGATATTCTCGGACCCTTGAAAGACGGCCCCAAGTCTAGCGTAATTCGTATCGGCGGCATGACGGGTCAATCGGTCTCGGGAAACCGCACCTCTCGACGCCGCGTCCGCAATTATCTGCATAAATACCCTTTCCGTCAAGAAAATCCAATAGGCACGATGATTGGCGTCACTGAAAATTCACCATCGTTCCGGAGCTGATATGCAGATCCTCTTTCTGGAAGCCTTTTTTGGAGGCTCCCATCGCGCCTTTGCCGAGGGACTTCAGGGCCACTCACGCCACCAGATCGAGCTGATCACCCTACCTGACCGCTTCTGGAAATGGCGCATGCGCGGCGCCGCCCTGCAGATGTTCCGCCGCATGCCGCCTCTCAAGGACGTCGATCTGATCATGGCGACCAACATGCTCAGCCTGTCCGATCTGCGGGCCCTGCTCCCCACCGGCCATCCCCCCCTGGTGGTCTATTTCCACGAAAATCAGCTGACCTACCCCGTGGCCCACGGTGATCGGCGTGATGTCCATTTCGGGTTTACGGACATCACCACGGCTCTGGCCGCGGAGCAGGTCTGGTTCAATTCGCACAGCCATCGGGATGCCTTTCTGGCGGCGCTGCCGGCTTTCCTGCGGCAGATGCCAGATGCCCACCCCACCTGGGTCACGGACGCTATCCGTCGCAAGGCCTCCGTCCTGTATCCCGGTTGTGAATTGCCGTCGCACCCAACGACCGATACCCGTGCTGCGGCTGCCGCGGACGCCCCCCCGCTGATCATCTGGAACCACCGCTGGGAATTCGATAAAAACCCGGAAACCTTTTTCGAAGCCCTGTATGCGCTGGCGGCACGCGGGACACCCTTTCAGGTAGCCGTGCTGGGGGAATGTTTTCAGGATCAGCCCAAATGCTTTCTGGCGGCCCGCGAACGGCTGGGGGCGCGGATCGTCCACTTCGGCTATGCGGCCACGCCCGAGGCCTACCACCGTTGGCTGGCACGCGGTCACGTCGTGGTCAGCACGGCCCGTCAGGAAAACTTCGGTTTGGCCATCGTGGAAGCCGTCCATCACGGTTGCCTGCCGCTCGTGCCCCGACGGCTGTCTTATCCGGAAATCATTCCAGAGGCCTATCACGATCAGTGCCTTTACACGACGGACGCCGAGGGCCTGCGCAAGCTGGAAGAAATCCTGCATCGTCACCACGCTTACCAGGCCGAACGCACGGCGCTTAAGCAGGCCATGGCCCGCTATGCCTGGGAGGAACGCATCGGAGAATTCGACGAGCGGCTGGAGGCTGCCGCCCGGGACCTCACCGTCGGCGCACACAACCTTTGATGTGGGCCTGGGACAGGAAAGATCGGGGGATCGGCCCTGCCGCAAGGTAGATTCCGTCTCCAGAAATATCTTGACCGGATCCCCCCCCGACGATAGTCTGCCCCTCTTATTTTTGGGTATCGACTTTAACGCATGAGCCCTGTGGGGATACCTGCTGTGAATCCTGCTATCGCCAACACCTCCCCGGCGCCTGATCGTCCCCTGCGCATTGGCTTGTTGAGCTATCGCAGCAATCCCCATTGCGGCGGCCAGGGGATCTACCTGCGGCATCTGAGCCGAGCCCTGCGCGATCTGGGCCACCGGGTCGAGGTCATATCCGGACCCCCGGATCCCCAGTTGGATCAAGATATACCCGTTCATCGGCTGGACTCCCTGGATCTCTACGATCCGGCCGATCCCTTTCGGGTGCCGCGTTCGCACGAGCTCCGCGATCCCGCCAATTTCTACGAATGGCTCAATGTCTCTACGATGGGCTTTCCCGAGCCCTTCCTTTTCGGCGCCAAGGCTTTTTATTTCCTGAAGTCGCAGGTCCGCCGCTTCGACGTGCTGCACGACAACCAAAGCCTGTCCTACGGGGTCTGGGCCTTAAGCCGCCGGATACCGACCCTGGTCACGATCCACCACCCGATCACACGCGACCGGGCCATTGCCGTTCAGGCTGAAAACCGCTTCTTGAAAAAACTCAAACAGCTGCGCTGGTATTCGTTTATCGGCATGCAAAAGCGGGTCGCCCGCCAACTGGCGTGTATCCTGACGGTGTCGGCCTGCGCCCGCCGCGATATTTGTCGCGATTTCCAAATGCCCCCCGAACGGTTCCGGATCGTACCCAACGGTATCGATACGGGCCGGTTCTATCCACGGCCCGAAATCCCCCGCGTCCCGGAGCGCATCATTACCACCAACAGCGCCGACACGCCCCTCAAGGGGCTGGCCTATCTGCTGCAGGCGGTGGCCGTCGTGCGCCGCCGCCGTCCGGTGCAGCTGGTCGTGGTGGGGCAGCCCAAACGCAACGGCCGCATCGTGCGTCTGATCCGCGAGCTGGAACTGGGCGAAACGGTGCAATTTACCGGCCGGATCAGCAGTGCTGAATTCGTGCGGCAGTATGCCCGGGCCTCCGTGGCCGTGGTGTCCTCCCTTTACGAGGGGTTTGGGTTGCCGGCCGGCGAGGCCATGGCCTGCGGGGTTCCCGTGATCAGCACCACCGGTGGTGCTTTGCCCGAAGTGGTCGGGGATGCCGGCCTGCTGGTGCCGCCTGGAAACCACCGGGCCCTGGCGGCGGCCATCAGCGAGCTGCTTGAAAATCCTTCGCGGGCCGCCGACCTGGGCCGGGCCGGCTATAAGCGGGTTCAAAAACGGTTTACCTGGCAGCGCGCCGCGGAGAAAACCGTGGCCGCCTACCGCGAGGTGATCCGTGATCACGGCTGATTTCAAACGCCTCGGTCTCAAACGCGGCCACAGCGTGCTCGACATCGGCTGCGGCAGCGGCCGCCACACGGCCGAAGCCTATCGTTATGACAGGATCACCGCCATCGGTGTCGACCGCAACCGCGACGATTTGAAAGCGGCCCGTGGCCGGCTCGAATTCCACGATCGCCTCAAGGCCCACGGCGGCGGGGCCTGGTGCCTAGCGGCCGCCGACGCCCTGGCGCTGCCCTTTACCGGCCAGGCGTTCGACGTCGTCATCTGCAGCGAGGTCCTGGAACACATCCCCGACCACCGCCGCGCCATGGCTGAAATCGTCCGGGTGCTCAAACCCGGCGGCACCCTGGTGGTCAGCGTGCCTCGCTGGTTTCCGGAAAGAATTTGCTGGGCCCTGTCCCGCGAATACCACCAGGCCAACCAGGGGCATGTGCGCATCTACCGCGGCGAACCCCTGAAACAAATGCTGGAGGCCAACGGGGTTGACGCTTTCGCAAACCACCATGCCCACAGCCTGCACACCCCCTACTGGTGGCTCAAGTGCCTTCTGGGCCCAACACGCACCGATTCGCGCGCGGTCAACCTCTACCACCGCTTCCTGACCTGGGATATCCTCGAGCAGCCGCGCCTGACCCGCTGGATGGAACGCCTCCTCAACCCGATCCTGGGAAAAAGCCTGGTCCTGTATTTTAAAAAACCGACCTGAAGCCCGCGCTGCAAACCGAAAGAGCCGAATTTCAATTTGTCGTCTTTTGGCCCTACGCCACGAAG
>JASJED010000199.1 GCA_030065585.1 Desulfobacterales bacterium
TTCTTTGATCAGGCCCCGGTAAAAAATCTCAAAGGCCACTTCCAAGGTCTTGCGCAGGTAATCCTTCTGCTCATCGATGATCTTCTTGCTGGCCTCCCAGAGCACGACACCTGAAAATAGCGACCAAAAGATATCGGCCAGGGCCACCGCATGCCGATCGACGAATTTGCCGGCCTGGATGCCTTCGTCAAAGATCTGGGCAATGGCGCTGATCGATTTTTGGGATAGGGTTTTGATTTCGGTCATCAGTTCCGGGGACAGGTTTTTAAGGGTTTCGCTGGACTGCAGGTGGAACATGTTGATGATGATCAAGGGATCAAACTCGTACACATCGTACATGGCCTCCATCAGGGCCTTGACCTTCTCTTCCGGGCCGGGGACGTCCTCGTTGTTGACATGTTCGACACGGATCAACAGATACTGGAGAATGCGCAGCGAAAGCGAAGCATACAATTCCTCTTTGTTCTTGAAATACAGGTAAAGGGTGCCGGGGCTCAGTTCCGCCTCGTGGGCGATATCCTCCATGGTTGCCTTGTTGAAACCCTTCTCGGAAAAAACACGCTTGGCGGCCACCATGATCTGTTGCCGCCGGCGTTCCTTTTCCCTTTCTTTACGTTCCTGGATTCCCATGAGAATTTAGCTCCTGAACGCTATTTTTTTTTTGATGAATCCTACATAAGTTAAATCAGATATTAGGTCAAGCAAAAAGCGCTGTCGCGGCCGTGCAAATAAAATGCATCGAAGGGGCTGGTATTACATCCGATTTGTACGGGAATCTCAGTCGAAATGCTTGAAGATGCGGGCCAGGGGATGCCCCGGTGCCTTGATATCCAGATCAAGATAGTAGCCGTAGGGGGTGTGGGCGACCTGATAGCCGGCCTGAACCAAACGTTCCCCAGCCCGCCGCAGGAGTTCGCGGGCCTCCCCGGCCTCGGCCTTGTCCTCGCCGAGATGGGTGAAGGAGTGCAGGATGATTTGGGAAGTGTCCCATTTCCGGGCCAGCCATTTGGCATTTTTGACCAGCTTGGTTTCGGCCTTGCTGGCCGGCCGAATATCCGCCGATTCGACATGCACGAACGCGGCCACGGCCATGGGGTAGCTGCCGGGCGCGGCTTCGCCCGCATCCTCCAGGGTCTTCATGGCCGGCTGCCAGCCGATATGGTCACAATACCAGAAAAGAATGCGCATGCCTGTTCAGCACTCCGAATATAAGCCGAATCCAGGGAAGGATTGGCAGAATGATGGGACGGGCCGATGGCTTTTCGGCCGGCCGATATCAAACCACCCGCAACCGGCCGCCATCCTCCGCCGATGCCACCGTTCCGATCCGGCGCGCGGATGTGATGCCGGCCTGCTGCAGGGCATCAAGCGCCGCCTCACTCTGGGCTGAATCCAGGGCCACAAGCAACCCGCCGCTGGTCTGGGGATCGAAAACGATCTCGCGGTGCCAGTCGGGCCAGTCGCCCCTGAAGACGATCCTTTCCCGAACCATGTCGCGGTTGTGTTTATTGACCCCGGTCGTCACCCCGCGGCGATACATCTCCAGCGCTTCCGGCATGATCGGCAGTTGGTCCATATGGATTGTCAGCGCAACACCGGAGCCCCGGGCCATCTCATAGGCATGTCCGGCCAGGCCGAAACCGGTGACGTCGGTGGCCGCACTGACGGGGTACGCCTTGAGGGCCTCACAGGCCGCCCGGTTCAGGGTCGTCAGATGCCCGATGCAGGTTTCGAGTGCCGCGGTGGATACCATCCCTTTGATATTGGCGTTGAACAACACGCCGCTACCGATGGGCTTGGTGAGGATCAGCGCATCCCCAGGGCGGGCCGCGCTGTTGGACCAGTAGTGCTCGGGGTGAACCAGCCCGTTCACGGCCAGGCCGAATTTGGGTTCGTCGTCTTCGATCGTGTGCCCCCCGGCCAGCACCGCCCCGGCCTCGGTGATCTTGCTCAGGGCCCCGGCGACGATTTGCTGGAGGACCTCCGGCGGCAGCTTGGCGGAGGGAAACGCCACCAGGTTTAAACAGGTCAGCGGGCGTCCGCCCATGGCGTAAATGTCGCCGATGGCGTTGGCGGCCGCGATCTGACCGAAAACATAGGGATCGTTGACCGGCGGCGTGATAAAATCCGCCGTGGTGACCAGGGCCAGATCGTCGGTCAAACGATAGACCCCGGCGTCGTCACTGGTCTGAAAGCCCACCAGCAAGTTGGGATCCGCGTTCTGCGGCAGTTTTTTTAAAAGTTCACCAAGCCCGACCGGGTCGATCTTGGCCGCTCAGCCGCAGGTTTTGGAAAGGCTCAGCAGGGTTGGTTTTTGAAAAAGCTGTTTTAGCATCATCATTGTCTTAATTGATAATTCTCGAAATGAACGCCAATCGTTTGTATTGGTAATACCCCTGCGGATCAATAGATAATTTCCATGAATTTGTCCATCTTCCTGTCGCTTCCGGCGATCAAGACAGGCGTTTACGAATTTCGACGAGTTTAGTATGGTGGCTTTCACGGCCAATCAGGGGCCTGGCGTGTTGTCGACCGTCCGAAAATAGCGGCGTATTGGTTTTGCGGCCGCGTTGCCTTACCTGAAAGCAGCAGTTTTCCATCGAAAGGACGCATCCCATGGGCGCAAGCAAGCAACTCCTGACGACGAAAGAATTTGCGGAGCGATCCGGTCTGCCCGTTTCCAAAGTGACCAAATTCCTGAGGGATGGACGCCTCAAAGGACAGAAACAATCCGGAAAATGGATGATTCCGGCGAGCGAATTGGAAACCTACGCCGCGCCTGCGGACCCGCCCCCAAAACCCCGCGCCCGCGAGGCGGAAGCCTCACCGGCGGCCACGGCCCCCGGGACGGGCCAGACCCTCAGTGTGGCGGCGTTCAGCGCCATGACCTACCTGACCGAACGCGGCGTTCGCAACTGGCTCAAAGCGGGCAACCTCAAAGGCCGCCAGGCCGAAAACGGTGAATGGCAAGTCGATGCCGCCAGCCTCGAAGATCCGCAAGTCAAACGCCTGATACGCTAACGGCGACTGATCAGACCACAACCGTCATGCGCATCTCATCCGAATGTCGGGCCTTCATCTGCGCACGTGCCCTGGAGCGCTTCCGGCATGATGTGACCGGATCTGAAAACCGGCGTCGGCAACATCCCCTTCGTCTGAACAGGCGGCATCATGGCTGAAGCCCGCCATTCGGAAGCGCTGCGGCTATCCAATATCCGGCATTTCATCGCCTTCCGGGTCTGCTTCAACGCGCGCTTCTACTATCCCATCTTTGCCGTTCTTTTCCTGGATTTCGGACTCTCCCTGGAGCAGTTCGCCCTGCTGAATGCCGTCTGGGCGGCCACGATCGTCCTGCTGGAGGTGCCCTCGGGCGCCCTGGCCGACATCATCGGCCGGCGGCGTCTGTTGGTGGGCGCCGCCGCGCTGATGGTGGCGGAAATGACCCTGCTCTGCCTGGCCCCGCGCGGCAACCCGACCTTGCTCTTTGCCTTTTTTCTGGCCAATCGGATCTTGAGCGGAGCGGCCGAGGCGGCCGCCAGCGGGGCCGACGAGGCCCTGGCCTACGACACGCTGAAAAATGCCGGTTGCGCCCAGGACTGGGGTATGGTGCTCGAACGCCAGATCCGCTACCAGGCCATTGGCTTTATGGCCGCCATGACCATCGGCGCGGCGGTCTACGATCCCGACCTGATCAACCGCTTGCTGGTCTGGTGCGGCGCCGCGCTGCGGGTCGACCAGGGGATGACCCTGCGCTTCCCACTCTATCTGACCCTGATCATGGCCCTGGCCACCCTTTACCAGGCCGTGGCCATGCAGGAGACGCCAATCGAGCCGGGGCCGGCCGGACCAACCGCAACCAAACCCCCGGCGACCCTGCGGGAAGCCTTTAGCGTTACCTTCCAGGCCGGTCGCTGGATTCTACAGACACGCTTCGCGCTTTTGGTCATTCTGGCCGGTCTGCTCTTCGATCACCTCATTCGCCTGGTGATCACCCTCAACAGCCAATACTTCCGCGAGATTGCCCTGCCGGAAGCCGCTTTCGGCGTGATCGCCGCGGGCTTGTCCCTCCTCGGTGTGCTGCTGCCCCGATGGGCCCGGCGCATGGCGGATCATTGCTCACCGCCCGTCAATTTCGCTGCCCTGGTCGTCGTGACGACCTTGGGTCTGGTGGGAACAGCGCTGTTTATTCCCTACTGGGGGCTGGTGCCCCTGGTCCTGCTTTACGGTGTCATGGTCTTCAAACAATTTTTCACCAGCCACTATCTAAACCGGATGACCTCCTCCGCCCAGAGGGCCACCGTGCTGAGTTTCAAAGGCCTCAGCTACAACCTGGCCTACGGCCTGGTGGGCATCATTTACGCCCTGGCCTTGGCCGCCTTGCGCCAGGCCGGGGAGACATCGCCCGATAGGGCTCAGACTTATGTGTTCAGGCTGTCCTTTGAGGCGCTTCCATGGTATTTTCTGGTTGTTGTGGCCCTGTTTGCGGTTTATGCCTATCGACGGCGACCCGACCGGGAGCCGCCCGACGCGGCCTGAAGGCCAACACGCGCTGAGCAGGCTTTTGCAACCCATCACAAGGGAATCGATGCCTTATGAAACCCATTCAGGTTGAAATCTTTTACGACGGTGGCCACATCCCCAGTGACCGTTTCGAATCGATCATATCGAGTCTGTCACGTAAAATTAACACATGGCTGCAGGCGCACCCCGATATCGAAATCGTCAATATCCTTCAGTCGGAATCCCAGGGGGCCGAAAACGCCTGGAACCTGACGGTTTCGCTTTTCTATCGTGCCTAAAGAAAACGGCGTCATGTTGAAATCGGCCGCCCGGATCGACGGCCGCGCGTTTTGACAATTACCCGCAAATCACGCATACAGGGCCAGGCCCGAATCAAACCGCCATCCGGCCGGCTCCGGCCCCGGGTGGCACCCTGCGCGCCCCAAAAGAAAGGTCGTTGAATTCCCGCCGCATGGACTCCTGGACCGCACCCCATGATTTCAGTGAATGGCTGCGTCGGATGTTCGCTATCCGGCCCTTGGCCGTGACCCTCCTCATCTGTCTGGTGGGCATCTCGGAACTGCGCTTCGACTGGGCCGAGCAGATGGTCGGCCGTTTTCTGGCGACAACCAACGCCAGCCGCCCCGAGTCCGGCAGCATCTGGGAGAAGGGCCATCGGGCCGCCTCGGCCCACCAGACCCTCGATCAGATCATCACCGACAAGCAGACCATTCAGCGGGAAGCCCGCGAGGCTCAAAATTTCTCGCAGATCGCCCGGACACTCTCCAAAGGCCAGGACGTCATCCTGGCCGCATCGCATTTCCAGATGCTCTACAATGCCCTGCCGCCGGAGCGCGCCGGCGAATTGCTCTCCCCCTACACCCTCATTCGCATGCACAGCCAGGGTCAGTGGGACCGGACGTTCTTCGAACCGGCCGACCAGGGCTTCAGTGTCTATTTTCTCAACCGGGACAATCGTGTCCTGCATCAGCTCCAGATCGACAACCGCCTGTTGGAGCGCATCGAACAGGGGGAGTCCGTCCGCAGTGAACGTTTGGATCTTCTGCCGCAGTTCAGCGAGCGTATCTACGGCGCCGAGCGTTTTTTTACGGCCCTGGAGCAAATGCCCGAAGATCTCCGGCGCAGCATTATTCCCTGGCCCGAAAATCTTCTCAAAGCACCGGGCCGTATCCGCCGGGCCGGCATTTCCGACGAGGTTCTTTCCGGCTACATCGAGATCGGGCTCGAGATCGAAGACAACCAGCGAACGCGCGTCGTGCTGTTTCAAGGGCGCGACTGGGCCGTCGGACGTCTGCGGGCCCTTCTGGAAGGCGAGCAGTTTCAGAATGAAATCGAATTTACACGCTAAGGGCCGCCTCTCACCATCATGATCAAATTGCTGCGCACGGTTTTCTACACCGCCCTGGTACTGAGCGGACTGGTGCTCCTTAGCGGCGTGGTCTTCTTCTTTACCGTGGTCCGCGACCTTCCGCGGGTCCCCGAACCGCTCAGCCGCATCATCGAAACCCCACCCACTGAAATTTTCGCCGCCAGCGGTGAGCGGTTGATGATCATCGGCGGCCGCGAGGCCGTTCCCCTCAACCGGGTATCCCAGGATTTCATCAATGCGGTGGTGGCCACCGAAGACCATCGTTTCTGGAAACACCACGGTATCGACAAGATCCGTACCGTCAAGGCCCTCGGCATTACGCTGTTCGTCCCCGGAAAAATCCAGGGGGCTTCGACCATCACCCAGCAGCTGGCCAAGAACCTGTTTTTTTCCTTCAAGCGCCGCTACATACGTAAATTCCGCGAGCTTCTCGTGGCCCTGCAGGTCGAATCCCGGTTCAGCAAGGAGGAAATTCTGGAGGCCTATATCAACCAGATCCCGTTCGGCGCCCGCTCCCATGGCATCGAACAGGCGGCCCGCGCCTTTTTCGGCAAGACCGCTTCGGAACTCAACCTGGCGGAGTCTGCCCTGCTGGCGGGCCTGCCCAAATCGCCCACGCGCTACAATCCTTACCGCCACTGGGAGCGGGCCAAGCAACGACAAAAGGTGGTCTTGCTGCGAATGGTGGCCACGGGTTATATTTCCCGCCCCCAGGCGGAAATCGCTTCCCTGGCGCCCATCAACCTGGTGCCGCCCCGGGAACGGTTGGATACCGGCAGCCATTTCCTGGACATGATCGTCCGTGATCTCGAAACCACCTACGGAACCGATGTCGTCCATCACGGCGGTCTCAAGGTTTACACCACCCTCGACCCCCAGCTTCAGCTGTATGCCACCGAGGCCATCCGCAAGGGCTTGCAGGATCTGGACAGCCGCCTGCAATTGCCGGCCACCACCGGCGAGGACACCAATACACGGCCCCAGGGCGCCCTGGTGGCCGTCGATACGAAATCGGGGGCCCTGCGGGCTTTGGTGGGCGGACGTTCCTATCTTCACTCGGCCTATAACCGCGCCATCCGCAATCAGCGTCAGCCGGGATCGGGCTTTAAACCGTTCACCTACTATACGGCCTTTGAGAAAAGGGACCTGTCGCCGGCCACCCTCATGGTGGACCAACCGGTCACCATACCCGTTAAGGGGGCGGCCGATTGGCAGCCGCGGAATTTCAGTCGGTCCTTCAACGGCCCGATGGTGCTCAAGGTGGCCCTGATGAAATCGGTCAACACGATTGCCGCCCAGTTGATCGAGCAGGTCGGCCCCCCAAGCGTGATCGAAACGGCCCGGCGCTGCGGCATCGAAAGCCCGCTCGCGCCGGTTTATTCCCTGGCCTTGGGCACATCGGGGGTCAGTCCGCTGGAGATGGCCGGGGCCTTCGCGACCTTCGCCAACGGGGGCACCCACCATCGACCCTACTGGATCGCCCGGGTCGAAGACGCCCAGGGCCGCATCCTCGAAGATCATATCGTCAGCGGCCGCCGCGTTCTCGAGCCGGATCGCGCCTATCAGGTGGTGGACATGATGCGGGGCGTGGTCGACCGTGGATCGGGGGCCGTGGTGCGGCGGCTGGGTTTCAACCGCCCGGCGGCGGGCAAGACCGGTACGACCAACAATTACTACGATGCCTGGTTTACCGGTTTTACCCCCACGTTGTGCACATCGGTATGGGTGGGCTTTGATCGGGAACATGCCCTCAAAGACAAGCGTGGTGCGGGCATCACCGGTGGTCGCGGGGCCGCTCCCATCTGGACCCATTTTATGCTGCGCGCCATGGAAGGCGCGCCGACCCGCAATTTTACGGTGCCGCCTGGCATTCATTTTGAGGAAGTCGACCCCCAGACCGGGCGCCGGCCCGACGCGTTGACGCGCAATTCGCTGCGTCTGGCGCTGACGGTCGACCAGTCGGCGGACGGCACCATGGCAACGGGTGCGGCGGGTTCAAGTCTGATCCCCCCGACCACCGGTGATACGCCCGCGCCGCCGGCAATACCGAGCGCCACCGGGATCACCGAAGAAGATCTACCGCTCGATGATTAGACCATGATTTCATTCTTGAAAAATAGCGCTTTTCGCATCTGGATCGCCGGCCTGCTGGCCTTCACGCTCAGCCTCGTACTGTTACCCCAAACCGGGGAAGCCCCCTCGCTCGTCAAACCGCTGCTGCTTTTCGGCCTTCTGTTCGGCGCGGCCTTTACCGGCATCGGCTGGTTGACCGACCGCATCGTCCGCATCCAGCTACGCCCCCTGCTGCGCGAAGCCGGCATTTTGGAACGCGGCGGGATGGGCCTGGAGGCGGAGCGCGCCTTTGACAACGCTCTGGCCTTGCTGGACAGTTTCATGGTGTCCCCCCGCCGACGCCGGCATTACCTCCAGATCCTTGGAGAGCGCATGGCCCGCTTCTATGCCGCCCAGGCCGAAAAAAGCGAGCGGGCGTTTCAATGGATCACACGCTATCTGAGTGTCCGTCCCGGCGACGGTGCCATTGCCGAGGTCTGGCTGCGGGACATGGAAAGCCAGATCCACTGGACCAAACCCCAGCAGGACCTGGCGGCCCGGATCGCGGAGGTTCGCAAGGACGATCGACAGATCCAGTCGACCCTGGCCCGGATTTACATCCAGGCGCGGCGCACGGATTTTCCGGCCCTGCAGACGTACCGCCGGGTCATGGAGGACGCCGAGGGGGGACTCGGCTCACAATCCCTGGCGTTGGCGCGGCTCTTTATCCGGGAGGGACGTGCGGATGAATGGGCCCTGCGGGCCTACGTCCATGCTGCCCGGCAGGACCAGGGTACCCCTGCCGAGGATCTGCTGTGCGGTCTGGCCGCCTGCCTTCGCTGGATTCAGCCCACCGAGCGCACGCGCGCGCTTTTGGCCCAGGCGACCACCATCATCGGACCGCTAAGCGAAGACCAGATGGAACGGATGTCATCAGGCTTTCTGCCGCCCTCCGGCCGCACGGCCACGCTGGTCGCCGAGGCCGTCCGACCGGGTGAGCGGATAGCCTCCGGTTATAAGCGGATTTCCAGGATAAGCCGCAATCTCGGCGGCGGGCTGCGGCGCGGGCTGCGATCCGCCGCCCAGGGGCTGGAATCACCCGGTTTGCGACGCCGGCTCAAAACGGGGTTGATTGCGGGACTGGCCCTGGCCGCCGTCGTTTTGCTGTTCAACACCGCCGGTCATCTCATTCGCACCCCGGCACCGCCACCCACCCCGCCGCCGGAGATCGCCGTCAAGATCGCCCCCACCCCCTATACCCTCCAGGTGGCCGCTTATCTGAAGCCGGAGCATGCCGAGGGATTCATCCAAACGCTGAAGGCCAAAGGCCAGGAGGCTTATCGGGTCGAAGCCCAGAGCGGTCGGAAAACCTGGTACCAGGTCCGCGTGGGCCATTTCCCCACCAAAGCGGCCGCCCGGGCTCATGGTCAGCAATTGAAGGCCGCCGGGATCATCGAAGATTTCTACGTGGCCAACTACGCGGAACCCTGAATTTGACAACGGTCACGATAAATACTATTTTTTATACTTTACTGAGCTAATTGATTGCTTTTCGTCAGAGTGCCGGTTTTGCATTCTGACGAAGACCAATTACGGAAAGGAGTGCAAGACCCTATGGCATCAGCCCCCAAAAAGGTCATTACCGATCTGCAGAGAGATATATTGGCCATTCGACGGGAGACCGAAGAGAAACAGGCCGAGAAGGCAGCCGTTCAGGAAGAGATCAGCAAGCTTCATTTTACCCTCTCACTCTATCAAGCTGAACGCGGTCTGGATGAGGATACCGCCGCCAAAATCGATGATCTCAAGAGCCGTATCGGCAAACTGGAAAACTACGTCAGCTCGATCCCGCCCCGCATCCGGGAACTTGAATCACAGCATCGTAAGCTGCGGCAGTCCGCACGCGCGAACTGAAGCGGCGACCCAACCATACAAAACAGCGGAGGGCATGCTCGGCATGCCCTACGCTGTTTTGGTTCGGGGAATGGTTTTAAAAGTCTATTTCTTAAGCTTCCTTCGGCTTATCGTCCCAAGCCCAAAAAGACCAGATCCCAATAACATCATGGTGACGGGTTCGGATACACTATTGAAAATTACATTGAACAATACGGGGGTTGCATGGGCGGCCGTCGCGAACACGGCGCTGAAAATAACCGCCAGCAATAATATTCTTTTTCTCATCTCTCCTCCATCACATATGTGCCTGACAGATTAATCTGTCCGAATTTTCAAGTAAATGTTCTCATTGCAATAGGCGTGCCGAATTTCTTAATAATAATTTAACTATTTAATTTCAGTTAGTTATGAAATTAATAGTCACAGGCAAGCCTCAATTAAGCAACTAAGTGCTCAATAGATTGTGAAAATTATTTCTTAATGAAGAACGAATTACACAGACACGATTATAATATTTCGGCGTTGGTTTGGAGGGGATGTCCATCAAGGATTAGAGACGATAGCGGTTCTTTTGGAAAGGAGGCGATGCCCTCCAGCTTGGCCGCCCTCAATGGAATTCGGTGGCCAGATAGACGATCAGGGAACCGCTTTTGCGCTTGATCCGCTTTTCCCAGCGGTAGGACAGCACCACGTCCTGACGCTTCAGGGCCACGGTTAGATCTTCGATCACATCGGGCAGGACGGCGCCGCCTTGGGAGTGGAGCCCCTTGCCCACGATGATGCGCAGGGTGAACAAGCCCTCGGCCCGGGCGGTGCGGATGAAGGCCTCCGCCCGCTGCCGGGCGATCAGCGCG
>JASJED010000200.1 GCA_030065585.1 Desulfobacterales bacterium
TACCACCGTCTGCTCGACTACCTGGCCGCCGACGGCATTCGACGTCTGGTCATGCCGTCGATGCGGGAAGACGCTTCGGCCATGAACGCGCTGCTGCCGGTGGCCCGCGAATGGGGCGCACGGGTGCATTGCGCGCGTCAGGAACAACTGTTTGCCATGAAGCTGCCCGGCAGTTGGGACGCCTACCTGGAGAGTCTGAGCGGTAAGGAACGCCACGAAATCCGGCGCAAGCTGCGACGCCTAAAAGAAGCCGGCCGCATCAATCTGCGCTGCGTCCGTACAGCCGGGGAATTGCCGCCGGCCATGGATACGTTCATGCGCCTTTTCAGGGCCAATCGCGCCGCCAAGGCCGATTTCATGACCGGACCGATGTCGTCCTTCTTTCTCCGCCTGGCCGAACAAATGGCCGCCGCCGGTATGTTGCGCTTGTATCTTCTGGACCTCGACGACGTGACCATCGCCGCCGCGCTGTGCTTCGATTACCGATCCACCGTCTACCTATATAACAACGGCTACGATGCCACGCATCGCCGGTTAAGTCCCGGCTTGCTTTGCAAGGTGCTCACGATTCGCGAAAGCATCCGCGACGGCCGCCGGATTTATGACTTTCTCAAAGGTTCGGAAAAGTACAAGCAGCGCCTGGGAGGCCGGCCGGTGCCTTTGCTGCGTTGCGAACTCGAATGGGACGCGAAACGGATTGACACTTGATGAGCAACCCTCTCGCCATTGCCATGCTCAGCATCCATTCCAGCCCGATCGGAATCCTGGGCACGCGGAATAATGGCGGCATGAGTGTCTACGTGCGTGCTCTGGCCCGCGAAATGGGCCGTGCCGGACACCGGGTGGATATCTTCACCCGCGCCCGGCATGGTCGTAAGCCCGCCGTAACGCGTCTATCCGCCAACGTGTGTTTGATCACTCTGACCATCGGCGCGCCCACCCCGCTGGAAAAGGGCGATCTTTATCGTTATGCCGATGACTACGCGACGGCCATCGAAGCATTCAAAGCCGATGCCCGAAGCCGCTACGACGTCATCCACAGCCATTACTGGATCTCAGGGCTGGTCGGCCGGATACTTGCGAAGCGCTGGCACCGGCCGCATCTGATCACCTTCCATACCCTCGCGGCCCTGAAAACCAACACCGGCACGGGCAGCCCCTCGCCGGCCCGACGCCTGCGAGCAGAAGGCGAACTGATCCGGAACAGTGATGCCATCCTGGCGCCCTGCCAAACCGAAATCGACAATTTGACCCGCTTCTATGCCGCCCCCCCCGATCGTATCTGGCAGGTTCCTGGCGGGGTGGACCTCGACCATTTTCAACCCCGTAGTCGTAAGGTCGCCTGCCGGCAGCTGGGCTTCGCGCCCCGGGATTTCATCCTGCTTTGCGTTGGACGGCTGGCCCCGCTTAAAGGCCAGGCCCGCATCATCGAAACCCTGGCGCGGCTCGGAGACGATGAGCACCTCAAACTGATCCTCGTGGGCGGCGACGGCCCGGAAGATGTCGAACAGCAGCACCTTCAGCAAATCGCTGCACAGGCTGGCGTGGCGGCGCGGGTGGTATTTACCGGCAGCATCCCCCACCGGGAACTGCCGGCCTATTACGCTGCGGCAAATGTCTATGTGCAGGCCTCGCACTACGAGAGCTTCGGGCTCGTGGGGCTTGAAGCTTTGGCCTGCGGCCGGTCGGTCGTAACGAGTCCGGTGGGCATCCTGGCCACCCTGGCTGAAAGGGGTCAACCCGGTTTAATCCTGACCGACGGCTCCCCTGGCGCCATGGCTGATGCGATTGCCGCCGTTCGAGATGGCACCAAGGTCTGGCCGCCCGAGGCCATTCACACGGCCGTCCGGGAATTCAACTGGCCGCAAGCGGCCGCAAGCGCCCTGGAAGCCTACGCCCAGGCAATCCACGGCAATCCCGCGACCGGCCCAAAGTCTCCGTGCGGTGCGGCGACGCACACCGCAGCGCTGTGAACGAAACGGCCGCCGTTATGCTAAAATCTTTACAAACCGATTAGGAGCCCTCAGCTTAGTAGAGTTTTACGACGTCATTCTATATAGGGCTTTCTTTGAATTTCGTGCGCAGGGCATCGCGAATCAAAGCAAGGCGAGGCAACCCAACGGTGTGCGGCCCAAGAGAGGATGGGCGCTGCGCCGCTAGCCGACGGTACACACTAGCGTAAATACGAATTGCATAAAGGCGACGATGACCATTACGATCCACGCGCAAATTCCACGAACCTTGCAGTCGTCGTGCGACATCATGGCTCTGGCCGCCCACCCGGACGACACCGAGTTCGGCGCCGCCGGTACGGTGATTCGGTGGGCCGATGAGGGTCAGAGTGTGGTCTATGCCATCGCCACCAACGGTGACAAGGGCACGAGTGATCCCGGGCTGACCCCTGCCAAGCTGGCCGAAATTCGGAAGGCCGAACAGGCGCGGGCCGCCCAATTGATTGGTGCGCGTGAAGTCGTCTACATGGGCTACCCCGATCAGGGCCTCGAGGATACGCCGGAATTGCGCAAAGACATCGTCCGCCTGCTGCGGCTCTATCGCCCCCGCGTCCTGGTCACTTCGGACCCTTACCGGCGCTATCTATGGCACCGGGACCACCGGATCATCGGCCAGGTGGCCATGGATGCCGTATTCCCGTATGCCCGCGACCATCTGGCCTATCCCGATTTGCTCGACCAGGGTCTGACCCCGCACAAGGTGGCTGAAATTTATTTCTGGGGCACCGAAGACTTCAATTTTCAGTCTGACATCACGACGACCTTCGACCGCAAGATCGAGGCCCTGCAATGCCACGAAAGTCAAATGAAGGAATTCAAACATTCAGATCCGGTCGCATGGCTTAGGGAACGCTGCCGGGAAATGGCGGCCGGAACCGACTTCGCCCTGGCCGAAGGCTTTCACCGGGTGCGCCTGCCGCTTTAGCGGCTGTAAATAATAGCAGCGGTCGGTCGGAAAGCGATGCCAACAATGGCAAGAGAGGTGAAAATAAAGTGGACGGGCAACACCGAACGGAAAGGGAATCGATGACGACCAGAACTTTAAACGGCACGCCCCGCGGCCGACTGGGGGTTTTGACACCGGGGATGGGCGCGATCGCCACCACTTTCATCGCCGGCGTTCTGGCCATCCGCCAGGGCCTCGGCAAACCGATTGGCGCCCTGTCGCAGATGGGCACCTTATCGATGGACCCGATCGCCGAGGTCACGGAACACATCGCGAAGGTTGTGCCCCTTGCCCGCATGGAGGATCTCGTTTTCGGGGGCTGGGACATCTTCCCTGACGACATGTACGCCGCGGCAGTCAACGCCGGCGTGTTGGCGCCCGCCACCTTGGAAGCGATCAAAACCGACCTGCAGGCCATTCGCCCCATGCCGGCCGTTTTCGACCAGCAGTATGTGCCCCGGCTTGCCGGGACGCACGTCAAGACCGGTCCAAGCAAGATGGACCTCGCTGAGCAGGTGTGCGCCGACATTCAGCAATTCAAAGCGGCTAACGGCCTCGATCGTCTGGTGATGATCTGGTGCGCCAGCACCGAAGTCTATGCCAAGCCGGGACCGGTGCACCAGTCGCTGGCCCGTTTTGAAGAAGGGCTACAATCCAGCGATCCCACGATTGCCCCCAGTATGATCTACGCCTACGCCGCCATCCGGGAGGGCGTGCCCTTCGCCAATGGGGCCCCCAATCTGACCGAAGACATTCCGGCGCTTCAGGAACTGGCCCGGGAAATGCGCGTCCCCCTGTGCGGCAAGGATTTTAAAACCGGCCAGACCATGCTCAAGACGGTGCTGGCACCAGCGCTCAGGGCGCGGATGTTGGGGGTTTCCGGTTGGTTTTCCACCAACATTCTGGGCAACCGGGACGGTCAGGTGCTCGATGACCCCCGGGCCCTGAAGACCAAGGAGATCAGCAAGCTGGGGGCGCTGGAGCACATTCTGGATACGGATCGCTTTCCGGACCTCTACGGCGATCTCTTTCACAGTGTCAACATCAACTTCTATCCGCCGCGGGGTGACAACAAGGAAGGTTGGGACAATATCGATATCTTCGGATGGCTGGGCTACCCCATGCAGATTAAAATCGATTTTTTATGCCGTGACAGCATCCTGGCCGCCCCGCTGATTCTGGATGTGGCCCTGTTCATGGATCTGGCGGCACGCTGCGGCTGGAACGGCCTGCAGGATTGGCTGGCCTTCTACTTCAAGAGTCCGACCTTGTCCGCCGGCATGCTTCCCGAACACGATTTGTTCCGGCAGTTGGCGCATCTCGAAAGCAGGCTGCGCGAGGCGGCGCTTGAAACGGCGGCGATCAGCGACCAACCCGACTGGGCCCAGGCGAACTGATGGCTCCTCGGTCAGCGAACTAGATGAGCCGTCGCCTGGATCTAATACTTGAATCGCGGCTCGGGCTTAATCTTGTCGACGCATGGATCTACCTCTACAACGATCATGGCCCACCACCGCACTATCGACTCGGTGGGGCGGGGTATTCTCCAGGGGACGACCTCAGCCGATGATCTGTACGGCCTGATCGAAGCAGGTGAGCGTCTCCAACCCCTCGGCGGTAACCACGTGGGTGTTCTCGATACCCACGACGCCCTTGCCGGGAATGATCAGTTTCGGCTCCAGGGCGATGGTCATGCCTTCAACGAGCGGCATATCCTGACCCTTGGCCAGAAACGGGTATTCATCCAGTTCCAGCCCGACACCATGACCGATGAAGCGGATGCGCTGGTCATCGGCGCCCATGAACCATTCCCCCCAGCCGTGACCTGCCGCCCAGGAGACGGCCGTATCGTAGAGATCACCGGCCGGAACCCCCGGGCGCCCCCGATCCCGGATGACCTCCTGCAGATCGAGCATGGCCTGGTGGGCTTCCAGCAGATCCGAGGGCAGCCCCCCCAGGGCGAAGATCCGTGTATGATCGGCAATGTAACCCTGCCAGGCAAAGACGTAATCCAGCAGGATGGGCTCACCGGGTTTGATGCGTGCGAAGCCGGCCCCCTGGGCCACGGCCGGGCTGACCCCGGTCCCGCCGGTGGGCGAAGCCAGGAAACTAGGCACGGTCGCCGGCGGGCCGGCCAGTAGATGCCCGTAAAAAAGCTCCCCGCCCCACATGCGCATACGAACGATACCCTGGTGCCCGCGCCGACGGGCCTCGGCTTCCACCCGTCCGGCCAATTCCACCTCGGTCATGCCCTCCCGGATGATGTCCTTGACCGTCCCGGCCACGGCATCCGCCTGCCGGGCGGCCTCGCGCATCAACGCCAGCTCGTGGTCCGATTTGACGGCCCGCACCCAGCGCAGGCCGGGGGAAATATCCACTAGATCGATGCCCTCAAACAGGCGCGTGTATTGCAGATAAAGCGACGCCGGGATCACGTCCAGTTCCATTCCCAGCCGCTTGGGCGGCGGATGGCCCAAACCTTCGAGAATCGCTGTGATCTGGCGCGGGCTTTTCAAGGCCACGATATCGGCCAGGGACGATTCGGCCCGGGCCCGCGCCAGGCTTTTGCGCACCATCAGCACCGGCGCGCCGCTGACCGGCACGTAAAGATGGGCCTGCTGGATGGTACCGGCCAGGTAGTAGAGATCGGTGTTCTGCAGGATCAGGGCGCCGTCGAGCGCCGCGTCCGCCAGTTGTTGCTGGAAAAGGGCGATCCGTTGATCGAGTTCGGTTTTGGGAGTCGTGGTTGCCAGCGGCAGCATAGGTGATGCTCCTTGATGGATTGGGAACTTGGACGATTCGGTAATAATACAGTGGTAATTTTGGTGGCGTCGTAAAATTCATAAATTAGACAATTCCGAAAAAAGTTCGAGTTACGGCATGAAATGCCCAAGGAATGAAGCGTACGGACGGTACGCTGCAATGACGAGGGCTACGCGTAACGCCGATATTTATCCGCCTCGGGCGGATCGGACTTTTTACGGAATCGTCAAGTTTAGATCAATACTGCGGGCGTGACCTGAATTGTCAAGATGCACCCGCAACGCTGTTCTGGAATCTGCGCACGACCGAGGCCACACTACGGGTAGCGCCCAAGTGTACCGATTGCCACTCGGGCGGGAACAGTTCGCGGTAGCGCTGCGAGCGATAGCGCTGGTCCAGCAGCAAGACAACCCCCCGGTCGCGCGAGGTGCGGATCACGCGGCCCACGGCCTGGAGCACACGGTTGAACCCCGGAAGGCGGTAGGCGAAATCGAAACCGGCCCCGTGGTGGGCTTCGAAATAATCCCGGATCAGGTCCTGTTCCAGCGAGATGCCCGGCAACCCCACGCCGACGATCACCGCCCCCGCCAGCCGGTCGCCGGTCAGGTCGATACCCTCGCCGAAGATGCCGCCCATGACGACGAACCCGACCAGCGTTTTTGCGTTGGACGCGCGAAACTGCGCCAGAAAGGCGTCCCGGGCAGGCTCGTCCATCTGGACGGCCTGGACGAGGGTGTCCACCTCTCCATGGGCTTCGGCGAACAGGGCGTGCACCATCTGCAGATACGCATAGGACGGAAAGAAGACCAGATAATTGCCGGGGCGCGTCTGGATCAGTTCGAACACGGCCGCAACCACCGCGGCCACGGTTTGATGGCGTTCGCGATAATAGGTCGATATCCGCCCGTCGATCATCAGGCAGAGGTTGCGACGTGGAAACGGCGAGGCCAGACGCAAATGACGCGTGCGCGGATCGCCGCCGAAAAGCGTCTGAAAATAGTCAAACGGCGTCAGGGTGGCCGAAAAGAAGATGGCCGCCCGGCAGCGCATGAGGGCCTCGGCCAATTGCCGGGCCGGGTCGATGCAGAAAAGTTTGAGCGTCAAATCCCGGGCATCGCCCTGGTAGCACGTGGCATAGGCCCGGTCATACTGCTCCGCCACCCGCAGGAAGGTGAAAACGTCGAAATACAGCTGGATCAAAT
>JASJED010000201.1 GCA_030065585.1 Desulfobacterales bacterium
TCGATGGGCTCGCCCACCGTGGTCATGTGCTTGAACTTGTAGTTGTACTTGGCGGGCTCGTCCGGACCGATCTTGCGCAGGGCGCGAATGGCCGTGGGCGCGGTGTGGAAGATGTTGACATCCAGATCCTGGGCGATGCGCCAGGGGCGGCCCGGATCCGGGTAGTTGGGAATGCCTTCGTAGATCACCGTGGAAGCGCACAGGGACAGCGGGCCGTAAACGATATAGGAATGGCCCGTGATCCAGCCGATGTCGGCCATGCACCAGTAGACGTCTTCGGGATGGATGTCCTGGACGTATTTCGAAGTGCCGGTGACATAGGACAGGTAGCCGCCGGTACCGTGCTGGCAGCCCTTGGGCTTGCCGGTGGTGCCGCTGGTGTACATCAGGAAAAGCGGCTCTTCGGCGTTCATTCTTTCCGGTTCGACCCGCACCCCGTAAAAGGGCTTGAGCTCGTCGTTGACAATGAAATCGCGGCCGTCCACCATCGGGGTCTGGGCGGAGTATTTTCCGGGATAGCGCTGCCAGATCAGCACCTTGTCGACCTTCTGGCCGTCTTCCGCCGCCTTGTCGCAGGCCTGATTGGATTTAATTTTGTGATCGAGCAGCTTGCCGCCGCGGTAGTAGGCATCCATGGTGATCAGGACACGGCTGCCGGAGTCCACGATGCGGTCGGCGGCGGCATTGCCGCTGAAGCCGCCAAAAACCTGGGAATGGATCACCCCCAGACGTGCACAGGCCAGCATGGTGATGGGCAATTCGGCGCTCATGGGCATGTGCAGGGTGACGCGATCGCCGCGTTTCAGGCCGGCGAAATCCCGCAGGAGGGCCGCCATTTCATTGACCCGCACGTAGAGTTCCTGATAGGTGATGTGGTCGACCCGCTCTTCCTCGAGTTCGGGGACGAAATGGATGGCCGTCTTGTTCTTGTTCTTCGCCAGGTGGCGGTCGACACAGTTGTAGCTGGCGTTGACCTTACCGCCCTTGAACCACTTGTAGCAGGGCGCGTCGCTGGTATCGAGAATTTCATCCCAGTACTCGTACCAGTCGAGCAGATCCGCATACTCCTTGAAGCAGTTCGGGAAATTATCCAGACTGAAACGATCGTAAATGCTTTCATCCGTCACGTTGGCCTGGGCCACGAAGTCCCGCGGCGGATAGAAGTAGTCCTCTTCCTGCCAGTGAACAGCGATTTGAGCTTCCGAAGTTTCTGCTTGGCTCATACCCCACCCCCATAAGTTGAAAGTTAATGAAAAATGAAACGCTTAAATCCTAACCTCGTAAAACGCAGGCGGCAGCGATGCCCGGGCGCAATCGTTAAAGTGTGACAAGGCCTGTCGCTGCCATGCGTCCCTCCATATGTTAAGGTCCGAAGCCCCCCTGGGGGGCCTCGGACCAATAGAAAAATCCATTGTGGCGGTTGTCAGAATCAATGCGCCATTCAACAGAGTGCTGCTTGGGATCGATCAACTGTGGTGTATTGCCACTAAAACCAAGGTTTCCGGCGGAGATTGATATGCGGTGTTCCAATTGACCTCGGCTTATCGGATTAAGTACAAAAATTCCACTAGGTTGGCTTCATTTTGCGTCAATGTTTGCATGAACGGGTGAAAATATGTAAAACTGAATACATTTACTGGATATAATTTGTCAAGTGAATTTTATTCATTAATTGATTTTTTCCAATCGGATGGATAATCTTGCAGTTACCATCGCGAATACAAAAGCGCCGTTCCGTACATTGATCTATAAAAATCGATTGTTTTCAACGTAAAACGAGGTTGCCCATGGCCGATCAAATTTCCCAAAAATTTATTCGCAGGGCTTATGTCAAGACCGTCATCCGCAGAATTTTCGCGCTGGTGGCCGTGTGCGGGACAATTTATGGACTCGCGGCGCTGGTGTACGCCACGCAGACTATCTATAAGGTCAAGCAGAACTACGCGGTCGTCCTCGAGCGCTTTGGTGGCCGGCGTGAGGCCGTTACCCAGGTGGGGTGGCACGTCCGTCTGCCGTTCTTTACGCGCATCGAGCAGGAAGTCCCCCTGATGAATCAGATCCTTTACCTCGGCGGTTCCAACGAACCGATGCGCATTATTTCGGAGGAGAATGTCGCCCTGTGGACATCGGCGCTGATGACCTACCGTATTCGCAATCTGCAACGCTGGGCCATCGAAAACCTGGAGCCCCTGCAATTGCTTCTCGGGGATTATGATGGCATTGTCAAGGATACCCTGCAGGCGCAGCCCGTGAATAATCTGATCAGTGATCGCGAAAAAATCAAGGAAGAGATATTTCAGTCCCTGAAACGCAGGCCGATCAATGTCGGCGGCCCCACCCTGGAGGAGAAATACGGGATCGAAGTGGTCAGTTTTGTCCTCAAGGAAACGCGCTTCGGTGACAAACTGGTGGCCGCCACGGAAGAGAAAAAGCGGCGCGAGTTGATTGCCGAGGCGGAGAATTACGCCGCCGATCAGGAAGCCAGCCGGATTCGCAAGCTTTACGCGGCCTATCTGGAGGGCGTTGAAGCACTGCAGAAGGGCCTGGGACGTCCCGACGGTTCGACCGACACGGCGATTCTCGAGTTCCTGGTGCAACAGCAGTGGGCTTCGGCCTATGAGAAAAACCAGGAAGGCCAGAACACGATGGTCATTCAGAATACCCAGGGCAATTCATCACTGGCCCTGCCGGCACCGGCGCCGGCCAAGCCGCCTGAAGGAGAATAGGTATGGCACGGCGAATCACCCGGCAGGTCAAATACGTCCGGCTGCCGGAGAACAGGATTCGGGAAATCAACGATCTGATCGCCAGCTGGCACTATGAAAGCCGGGCGTTCATGCGTGCACGCCTAAACCAGTACCGTCCCAAAACCGGTCTCAGCCATTTGCTCAGCGACGCCGTGCTCGCCTTCCTATTTCCCGACCGTGAAAAGCGTTTTGAAATTTTAAACGATCCGGAAGTCATTACGGACTGGCAGATGCGCTTTGAAATCTCCGGGCACCGCAATCCACAGGATGCCTGGAACAAGATTCTCGACAAAGAGATCTCGGCGCGCGATCATCTCTTGATGATCGCCTTGCTCGATAAAGAACTCCAGGATATCCATGTCCCCCTGGAACTGCAGGCGCTTTTTGAAAAGATCTACCGGGCCCATATTCGTAAGGAATATCTGGCCGATCCTCACGTGCCCAAGTCCCCTTTGATTCTGATCACGGGGCCCAGCGGCAGCGGTAAATCCGCCACTGTGGAGCGGGTCATCGAAGAAGTCATCTTCGCCAACGCTGTTTTGCCCGAGGTGGATCTCAAGCAAAAGAAAGAAGAGATTCTGGCGGATCAACCTTTCTGGAAAACGATCGAGGAAATCGACCCCACGCTTTCCTTCGAGATATCGCGGCGTAAACGAACCCGTTTCTATCAGACGCTGGGCCGGATTCCCCTGGTCAGTCGTCTGTTCAAGCGGCGCATTGCGCTCAACCTCAGCGAGATGGGTGAGCAGGGGCTTCCGGTGGACTATTCCGTGGTGACGCCCAATGCGTATCAGACGGCCTTGGCCGGCGAGCCGGGCAATTACTTTCGCAAAGCCATGGGGGATCCTAAAAAAACAGCCATCCGCCACATTGAAGAGGCCCACAGCGCCTTTGGCAAGGCCAGCGAGGACCACAGCGGCGTGCAGCGCCAGCAGCGCACCCTCGTGGACGCCGCCAACATCGTGCTGGACGAGATCGGCACCGGGCGGCGCGATTGTGTCCTGATTGCGACGACGGATCAGCCCGAGCGTATCGATGCCGCCATCTACCGGCGCTTCGTCGAAAAAGGCGTGATCATCGATATTGCCGACTTCTGGAAAATCCACCAAAACCTGCGCGAGGTCATTCGCATCGAACTGCTTCGCAATGACATCCGCATCGCCGTGCCGACCAGGGGCGCGCGGATGGATGATGCCGCGCAGCTGACCGCGGCGGATCTGGACCAAACCGTCGAAAGCGTTTTCCGGCTGTTCAACGAGCGGGCCCTCACAACCACCCCGGCCTATGTGCGCAAGCTGATCCACTCGATCATCCAGATAAAGGAAGGTTTTTTGCCGGAATACATGGAGGATTCCCGATTGGTGCGCCAGGCTTTCGAACTTGTGGCCCAGAACACATACGGGGACCTCTACAAGAAGGTGGTCGACCGCATGGACCGCCGGGTGAAATGGGAAGAATATATCGGCGAGGTCAAATACGTGTTTTCGGAAATGGCCAACAACTGCCTGCAGTACGGTGTCAGCGAAGAGAAGGGGGTCGTTTTGAATGGACCGCCCGGTGGCGGCAAAACTTTCCTGGTGCGCACCTGGTTGAGCGAGAACATCGCCGTCCACGATATCGCCACCAGTTCCAGCGCCCTGCAGGACCCGGTCAACCCGGTCGAGGGCGCGGTGGACAATCTGGGTAAGGTCTACGACATCGCCAAAATGATTGCCCCCACGGTGATCTTCTTCGACGAGGGCGATGCCCTGGCCCCCAAACGCAGCAGTTCGGGCGGCTCGCCCCAGGATAAACTGACCAACAAGTTCCTCGGCCTGATCGACGGCGAGATCCCGTTGAATCAGGTCTTTACCGTGCTGACCACCAACCGCCTGGATATTCTGGATCCGGCCCTGATCCGCTCCAAGCGGCTCAAGGTGCTCGAGATCACCGGGCATCTTCGCAAAACCGATATCGAGGCCATCGTCGGGGCCGCTCTGGCAGATGTGCCCCTGGCGCCCGACCTGGATGTCGGCATGGTGGTCACGGCCGCCAAGAATATCTGCAATACGCCCGCCGATTTCACGGCGTTTGTCGAAAAAGCACGCTCATTGCGCAGCACGGAATACGAAATTCTCCTGCGCTTGCGGGAAATCGCCCTGCACTCCGATGAAGAAAATCTCAATTTCATCAAGTTCAACCTGAAAACGCTGATCGGGATGCTCGAGGCGGTCGACGCCCCCCCCGAAACGATCAAAGCCGTTCGGGAGAACCCCCGGCGATTCATTCAGGAGCATGGCCGCGTCATCAAGAAAATCGAAGCCATTCATGCATCCGATGACTACCCCCTGAAGGCTACGCATCTCGATTCGGCCCGCCAGGAGATTTCGCAGAGCCCGGTCAAAAAGGGCAAGGTCCAACTAGACGAGTTTCTGGAATCCGAATTGAGCGAAGAACCCCAGGTGGGGTTTATCGTCGGCGTGGGCGCCAACGACGTTAGTGGGGTGCTCTTACCCATCGCCACGAGTTTGAATTACAAAATGGCCACCGAGAAGGTTCTGGTCACCGGCGCCGTGTCCACGGCCGCGCCGGGGGCGGCCGAATTGGACATGTCGGTCAAGATGACCCAGCAGTCCGCCGTCGAGGCCCTCACGCTGGTCAAGAACTACCTGCAAAACCTTCAGCCCAAGATCAGCATTCCGCGTTTGTTCGGTGAATTTCTGGATCATTACACCATCCATCATCAGCTCCTCACGGCTTCCTACACCGTCGGTGGGCCGTCGGCGGGCTACGCCCTGGCACTCAACACGATTTCCGCCCTGCTGATGATTCCGGTCTTCAATGATTTCGGTGTTACCGGTGCGCCCTGGACCCGGGGGGTCAAGCGGGGGGAAATCGGCGGTTCCGTGATCATCGGCGGACACAAGAAAAAAACAGAGAAAGTCCTGCTGCACCTCAGACGCATGTATATGCCGCTGCAGAATTACAAGGACCTCGAAAACGACTACCTGGAGAATTACTGGTCGCAAGGCAAGGATGTCCTCGGGGTCACCCATTTCGGCGACCTGGTTCCCGAGGTCCTCTGGCTGGGAGATGCCTATGAGGAAAAGATCAACCGCCTGTTTGATACCCGCATAGCCTACAAACTGGATAAATCCCGACGGGGGTTGGCGCGGCCGGAACTCAAAGAGGAGATTATGGCGCTTAAATCCGAACTGCGGGAAGAAATCGAAATCGAAATGATTCGCCGGCTGCAGGCTTTGCGCCACTATATGCGCAGCCCGGTGCGCGATCCCCATATCTCCCTGGAAGAGATTTTTCGTAACGGAAGGGACACGAAACGCCGACTGGGATCGGTCGTCAATCTGGTGCGCAGCAGTCTCAAGCGTCTGCGTAAAGGAAAAGAGTGCCGATTGGATTGACCTTCGCGGCGAGGTTCGGCCAAGGCTGGAACCAGTCGGGTTCAGTGCTGCCGCCATGCATGCATTTCGCGAAGCCGACGCTGACCCTCCGGCGACAACCCCAGTTGGCCCATCTGTGACGTCAACCTCTCCGCTGTCCCGAAACCGCCCAGATACCCGTTGATGCGGGCTGCGGCCGTGGAATCGGTCAAGTCGCGGTTTTGGGGGTAGATCTGTTGCAGCTCGTTCAGCAGATCGTTCTCACGCCGTAATTGGTACTTCTGGTGATAGGCCTCCGCGCGGTAAAAACGGCGGTAGGGTCGGATCGTCGTGTGAATGATGGCGCGTCGCCGCGAGGCTTCGTGGTCGCGCGAAAGCTCTGCCCGATGTCGCTGCTCCTCGTCGTGGTAAAAAATGATCGAGCGGTATTGGCGTGGGCGTCGGGCGGTGGGATTGTGACTCTGCCAGAAGATGGCCAGGAGTTCTTCATAACTGATGAGGGTTGGGTCGAAGTCGATCTGAATGGTCTCGGTATGGTCGACGAGACGACGATAGGTGGGGTCGGGCTGTTCGCCGCCGGCATAGCCTACCCGTGTTCGAATAACGCCGTCTAGACTCCCGTACCGGGCGTCAGGCCCCCAAAATCAGCCTAAGGCGAAGGTTGCCGTGGCGGCTTGCGGCGAGACGAGGAGATCCAGCGGCGGTTGTCGAACCTGTGGTTTCAGGGCGGGTGTCGGCATGACGGTAGCCTTGGGGTTTGGGCCGGGGTGATGCGGCGGAGCGTTGGTCGTCAGGTCGCAGCCCGAGAAGATAAACAGGATCAACATCGCCCACCAGACCAGCAGCCAATGAT
>JASJED010000202.1 GCA_030065585.1 Desulfobacterales bacterium
GGTGATGCCTTTCCCGACCGGTGGCTGCCCTTCGGCGGGCATGAAAATGTTTGCTCCCCGCGGTGTCGGTGAACCGCCCGCGCCGGGAATCCTCGCCGAAGGACCGGCGTCCGATTCGGCCCTGAGCCATTGGCCGATCAAAATCCGGCTGGTGCCGCCCCATGCGCCTTTTTTAAAGGAGGCCCATCTGCTCGTGCTGGCCGACTGCGGCGCGGTGGCCTTTCCGACCCTGCACCGCGACTACCTGCAGGGTCGGGTGGTTTTGATCGGATGCCCCAAGTTTGACGAGGTCCAGGAGTATATCGAACGTTTCGCTCAGATTTTCACCCAGGCCGATATTCAATCGGTTACGGCCGTGCGGATGGAAGTGCCCTGCTGCGCAGGCTTGCTGGTGATCGTCCAGAAAGCGATGGAAAAGGCGGCGGTGAATATCCCCCTGGAGGAAGTGGTCATTTCGGCCCGTGGTCAGCGGGTCGAAGCCCAACAGGCTCTTGAAAGACAATCGCGTTTGGCCAAGCGGCGCAAAAATCCTCATCAAAATGTGCATTGATTGGCACGTAAACGGTGATCTTTCTCGTTGGATTGGGCCTTGTCGAAGCATTACTGACGTTTTTCCACAACATCCTAAAATTCCGGGTCCAGCCAGGGTGTGAGCGCCGGGCTCGGAATCTTAACATTCCCCGCCCCTTTCTTGCTTCCCGGTGCCCACCGGGAATGTTCGGCAATCGACCCCCCCCAAGAACCACGGCGCACTTTGGCATTGTCGGTCCCCGCCGAGAGGACCCGCTGCTCTTTTGCGGGATCGCCCTGCAACCAAACCGCTTGAAACCATATCCCGGTTCTGTTATGGGGGAATGGTTCCTGCGGCATTTCTAATCGTTTCTGAAACGCTAAACGACGTTCCCGATTTTCCCGAAGGTCTTATTTTTCGACGGCAGAGTGTATCACTTTACTGTACGGTGATACATAATTGTATCGACTCGTGTATCCTTTCCTCATGATACGCTAAAACGTACCATTCTGCGCGCCAATCATGGTTTCCTGAAATTTGGCGGCTGTTGGTCAAGGGGTGCCGACTGTATCATGAATCAGATGATAGCGTTGACGCCGGCGTTTCAATTTGACCCCCGCCCAACGGATTCATTTAAATATAGTACGTAATTCCAATATGTTGGTGGGATAAAATCCGGAATGGCATGCTATTTGATTATCCAACGCGGAGAACCGATTGTTTCACTTTCCGTGGGCGACGATCACGACCGTCGCCGAAAGGCGCCATCCAGGTTTTGAAACCCTGCAATCACAATCTCCGAAAAGCGCTGAGCCTGGTCGAGGAAATGATCGATCTGGCCGATCAGGGCGATGCCGACCGCGAAGATGTGGGTTGCGGCGTCCTCTACGGCATCATTCGGGATTCCGCCTACAAGATCCAAAAGATGGCCCAGGAAGAGAAGCGCCGACACCAGGAGAAAGGCTGGTGGGTAGCCGAACCCTGAATACGGACCGCCCGAAGGTTATTTAACGACTTAATTCGAACATTCATGGCTAAGGAGGAAAAATTGGCTCAGCTCAAAGGATCCCAGACTGAAAAAAACATTTTAACGGCCTTTGCCGGCGAATCCCAGGCGCGCAACCGCTACACTTATTTTGCCAAAAAGGCCAAGAAGGACGGTTTCGTTCAAATTGCCCAGGTTTTCGAGGAAACCGCCAACCAGGAAAAGGCCCATGCCAGTCGTCTGTTCAAACTGCTCGAAGGCGGCGAAGCCCAGGTAACGGCGGCCTTTCCGGCGGGCGTCATCGGTTCTACCTATGACAACCTGATGGAATCGGCCGCCGGTGAACGCTACGAGCACACCGAAATGTATCCGGGCTTCGCCGAGATCGCCCGGGGTGAGGGATTCGAAGCCACGGCCATCATCATGGAAAGCATCGCCAACGCGGAAGCGCAGCACGAAAAGCGCTATGTTGAATTGGCCGGCAACATCAAGGCGGACCGGGTCTTCAAGCGTGAGCAGGCGGCCAAATGGCACTGCCTGAATTGCGGCTATGTGGCTGAGGCGCTCGAAGCACCGGCGATGTGCCCGGCCTGCGCTCATCCCCAGGCCTATTTCGAACTGCTGAGCGAGAACTGGTAGGCGGCTCGGCGTCAACATTTATTGCCGGGCGGGGGTCGCAGGGCGTCCGACCCCCCCGGCGCTCAAGCACAAAGGAGAAGATCATGGCGGAAAGACTGGAGGTTTACAAGTGTGATCTGTGCGGCAACATCGTCGAGATGCTTCACGGCGGGGCCGGTGAACTGGTCTGCTGCGGCCAGCCGATGAAACTGTTCATCGAAAACACGGTGGATGCGGCCAAGGAAAAACATGTGCCGGTCATCGAAAAGGTAGCGGGTGGCATTAAGGTCAAGGTGGGCGATGTCCCGCACCCCATGGAAGAAAAACATTATATCGAGTTTGTCGAACTGATTGCCGACGGTAAGGTCTACCGCCAGTTTCTGAACCCCGGTGAAGCCCCGGAGGCGATGTTCTGCATCGAGGCCGACCAGGTTTCGGCGCGTGAGTACTGCAATCTGCACGGCCTGTGGAAGGCCTGAGGCCATCCGGTTTCAGGTTTCAATCCAGCGGCGCCGCCGGATGATCGCAGGCCCGACGGCTCTGCGGCCGGTGCCGCCCAATGGTTTCGGATGATGAGGTGAACCATGAACACGTGGAAATGTTCCAACTGCGGTTATACCGTCAAGCAGGAAGCCCCGCCGGAGCCCTGCCCCTCGTGCCAGGAAAAATGCGAGTTTCTCAACGTCACCTGTTATACGCCCGATTGTGATGACAAGGGCATCGACCAGCGCATTCGCTAGATGGAGTGATCAACATGGCCCGAACGCTCATCGTTTACGCCACACGCACGGAGGAAACCGCCCGGATTGCCGGTCTGATCGGCGAGGGTTTGCGCTTCACGGGACACGAGGCCGTCGTGAAAAGTGTCAAGGAAATCAAATCCGAAGCTGATCTCGACGGTTATGACGCCTATGTGTTTGGATCGCCGACATATCACGGTGAGATGATTCAGAGCATGAAGACGTTTCTTTTCCTGGCCGAAAAAGCCTCCCTGGAGAGCAAAGTTGGGGGGGCCTTTGGTGCGCATGGTTGGAGTTCCGAAGCCCCGGAACGGGTTTTCGCGACCATGCAGAACATTTTTAAAATGGATATGGTCAGCGGGCCGCTGCTGCTCAAATCCAGTGAACTGGGCGGTGGCATTCAGATGGCCCAGGACTATGGCCGGGAGATTGCCGCCAAGTTGGGTTGAACGCGATAGGGCCGCAACGCTTTTTCAATTTACCCTATGCTTTAGCTTTCGGAGGAAAATATGTCGACACCTCAGCACTGCCCCGGATTTGAAGACTTTCGCAACCTGAAATCATTTACTTGCCAATGCCCGGAGTGCGGCGAAGAAATCGAAATCTTTTCAGATGAATTCGACAAACCGCGCAACTGCAAGGGCTGCGGTAAACCGGTTGATTTCAGTCAGTGCCAACTTTCGGGCGAAGCCAAAAGCACATCGCCGCGTTAAAATAGCTGCCATCCCATGGGGGATGGACATCACGTTGAATACGGCGCTCCGGTTGCCGTTTGACCGGCGATCGGGCCCCGCAACCTTTAATTTGCCGGACGTTCGGAGTTGAGAACGATTCGGGCAGGTGGTCTGTTGGCCCCTGATGTTGGAGGCGTTTTATGGATGTTGTCATGCTCTCGCGTTTGCAGTTCTATGCGACTTCGGCCTTTCATTTTCTTTTTGTCCCCTTGACCTTGGGCTTAAGTTGGGTGGTGGCGTACATGGAAACCCGTTACGTGCGCACCGGTGATGAAACCTACCTTAAAATGACCAAGTTCTGGGGAAAGATCTTCCTCATCAATTTTGCGGTGGGGGTGGTCACCGGCATTACGCTCGAATTTCAGTTCGGCACCAACTGGTCCGGCTACTCCAAATATATGGGGGACATTTTTGGGACGCTCCTGGCCATCGAGGCCACGGCCGCCTTTTTTCTTGAGTCCACCTTTATCGGTGTCTGGCATTTCGGCTGGAAGAAACTCTCCGCCAAGGCGCACGCCGCCGTGGCCTGGCTGGTGGCCATCGGCGCCAACCTCTCGGCGGTCTGGATCTTGATCGCCAATTCCTGGATGCAGAATCCGGTGGGTTACACCATCCGCGGGGGGCGTGCGGAGCTAACCGACTTCTTCGCCGTGATCACCCAGAAGTTTGCCGTTCTGCAGATCATCCATGTGTTGAGCAGCGCCTTTGTACTGGTCGGTTTCGTGATCATGGGCATCAGCGCCTACCATCTCCTGCGCAAGCAGAACGTGGATTTCTTTACACGCTCCTTTCAGATCGGTCTGGTCTGCGGACTGGTGGGCTCACTGGTGGTGGCCATCGAGGGCGATTTGCACGCCAAGGACGTCACCGAGAAGCAGCCGGTCAAACTGGCGGCCATGGAATCGCTTTGGGAGACCACGCGCCAGGCGCCGATCTACCTCCTGGCCCTGCCGGATGAGGAAAACGGCCGCAATGCGATCGAACTGTTGCCGATACCCGGCGCGCTGAGCTTTCTGGGGCACGGCGATGTCAATGCCGAGATACGGGGGTTAAACGACTTTCCACGTGACGAGCGGCCCCCGGTGCTGTGGACCTTCCTGGCTTTTCGAGGCATGGTGGGCCTGGGGACGTATTTCATCCTGATTACGATCTATGCCTTCATCCGACGGAAAAAACTGCTGGAAAGTCCGCTGTTGCTGAAGATTCTGGTGCTCTCCATTCCGCTGCCCTATATCGCCATTCAACTGGGGTGGGTCGTGACCGAACTTGGGCGCCAGCCCTGGATCGTTTGGGGCATGCTGCGCACCGCCGATGCCGTCTCAGCCGTATCGGTCCTGCAGGTGGCCACCACCCTGGTGGGGTTTTTCCTGATTTACAGCCTGCTGGGCATTGTTGGATATTACCTGATCTTCAAGCATGCCAAGCAGGGACCGCAGTTGGAGAGCGCCTGAGGCAACGCGGTCTTCAAGCGCTTTTACCAAAGATGGTTGATCGATAAAGCCAGGTTGATTCCAAGAACCTGGTATGAGGGGGAATAAATGGATTTACAGGCTATTTGGTTTTTTCTGTGGGGCCTTCTGTGGGCGATTTTTTTCATGACCAGCGGATTCGACTTCGGGATTGGGACCCTGCTGCCCTTCATCGGCAAGACCGATGAAGAGAAGCGGACCATGATCGCTTCGCTGGGGCCGCTGTGGCACGGCAATCAGGTCTGGCTGATCACCGCCGGCGGAGTGACCTTCGCGGCCTTTCCCCTGGTCTATGCCGTCATGTTCTCGACCCTCTACTCGGCGCTGATGCTGGTGCTCTTCACGCTGATCCTGCGCGGGGTGGCCATCGAGTTCCGCTCCCAGCAGAATGATCCGCGCTGGAAGCGCATCTGGGAGATCTGCATCTTTATCGGCAGCTTCGCGCCGGCACTATTGTTCGGTGTGGCGTTCGCCAACATCTTCAAGGGGATTCCCTTCGATGCCGACGGCATCTATCACGGCAACTTGTTGACCCTGCTCAACCCCTACGGTCTCTTGGGCGGTGTCCTGTTCGTCATGCTGTTCCTGCAGCACGGGGCCCTCTGGCTGAGCATCAAGACCACTGGCACGGTGCAGCAGCGGGCGGCCGCGGTGGGCCAGAAGGCCTGGCCGGTGCTGGTGGCCGTGGCGGTCATTTTTCTGGCCGCCAGCTGGTATGCCACCGATCTCTACGCCAATTACCTGAACCATCCGGCCCTGTTCCTGGTGATCGCCCTGGCGGTGGCCGGCCTTCTGGCCGCGCGGTTGTTCATGGCCGGTCAGTCCTGGATCAAAGCCTGGGCCGCCTCGGCCGTGACCATCGTGAGCTGCACGTTCTATGGCGTGATCGGCCTCTTCCCCAGCCTCTTTCCGTCCAGTCTGGATTCGGCGTTCAATCTGACAGCGCGCAACGCCAGCTCCAGCCCACTGACGCTCAAGATCATGCTGGTGGTGGTCATCGTCTTCGTGCCGATTGTGCTGATTTACCAGATCTGGGCCTTCAAGCTTTTCGGAAGCAAGGTGGCGGCGGCTGATCTGGCCCATGAAGAAGGTGCCTATTAGTCTTGATCGAAACCCTCCACCTCTGGTGGCGGAGAAGGAGAGGTTTTACCGATCCGGAGTATTATTTTATTGATTGGTTTGTTCATTTTCTTTCCCGGGAAATAAAACGAACCAAAAGAAACCGCCCGTGTCCCGCATATCCTGCGCGTCGCCAAACCAGACAATGACGCGGCGCCTCATGCCGCCATGCGGCGTTGCCCAATTTGCTCGGGTGCTCACAATCAGTCGATTGCTGCGCGCCTCGCTTCCTTGGGGCGCCTGGCCTGACAGCATGATGCTTGCTTCATTGGCTGGTTAATACGGTCGCCGCGCGCGGAGACGCCCCCGCCTTCCGGCGGGGTCAGACAGTTCCGCGCGCTGATTCCGCACAGCCGTGTCGATGCTCGGCGCGGGACAAAGGGGAAAAACTTGAACCCCCAACAGATTGATTCGCCCCATTCGGGGAGTTGCCTGAGGCCGCCCGCTCTGCGAGAGGAGCCTTATTCCCCGCGATGGGATTTGATTCGACGATTTTAGGAGCTCAGCCTGATGAAGGGACTTCGAATTCTCATTCTGATACCGCTCGTTATCTCGACCGGTGCCGCCTATGCCTACACCATTCAGACCGAAAACAAAGGGGCCGAGAATATCGAGCTGTTCGGCGGAAAAAGCGGTCCGGTGCCCTTCCCGCATCTGGCCCATCAAGATGCCTTGGCGGACTGCATGATCTGCCACGAACTCTTCCCTCAGGAAATCGGCAGCATCGAGAAGTTGAAAGCCAGCGGTCAACTCAAAAAAAAGCAGATCATGAACAAACACTGCACCAAGTGTCATCG
>JASJED010000018.1 GCA_030065585.1 Desulfobacterales bacterium
GAGGGTGACGATGCTGCCGGCGCCGGCCACGTAGGCCATGCCGATAAACAGGCCCTTGCCGAACTTGGTCCTTTTGTCGCCTTCGCCGTAGAGGGAGTAAATGGCGATCAAAAGGGGGTAGATTGTGGCCGCCACGGCGGTGTGCGCCATGATATGGGTCAAGGCCGAGGTGACCACGAAACAGCCCAGATAGATCATGCTGGTCTTCTCCCCCACAATGGCGAGCATCTTGTAGGCCAGCCGCCGGGTCAGGCCGGTCTTGGTGAATACGAGGCCAATGACGATCGAGGCGAAGATGAACATGACCGAGGGGTCCATGAAATCCTTGAAGGCCACCTTGGCCGGCCGGATCAGAAACAGGGCCTGCAGCACGCCGATCATCAGGCTGGTGACCCCGATGGGCACCACTTCGAAAACCCACCAGGTGCCGGCCAGCAGGAAGACCGCCAGGGCCCCCTTGCCTTCGCGGGTCAATTCGAAATGTTTGCCGACCGGATCGACCGCATCCGGCCATGGCGGTGAAACATAGGTAACCGTGAATAGGATGATACCAAGGAATAGAAAAATAATTTTGTTCCAATTCACCTTTTTCGGCGCCTGGACTGCACCATCAATCATGTTGACAACCTCCTCGAACAGATCTCGGTATTATGTGGGGGCCGGTTCCGTGCAGACCGGCCTATTCGTCATTATTCGCTCGCCGGTTTACACTCTTTGAGCCTGTGAAAAATGGCGGCAAAGCAGTCCGTGAGCCGGAGGACACCAACGATCTCACCGGCCGCGTCCGTCACCAGCAGTGACTGGTGATGGCCGACAATGAGTTGGTGCATGGCCGCATCGAATGATGCATCCTGGCGGACATACTCCCCTTCGGTCGGGGTGTGCATGAAATCGACGACTTTGCGGTCCATCGATCGCTCACAGATGTCGTCCAGCGGACTGGCCCATAGCGAAAACTGGTCCAGCATGCCCTGGACAAATTTGTTACTGAATCCCATTTGGCGCCCCCTGGTCTCTGGCAGCAGCTCGGCATATTTGGGCTCGAGGGCTTTCAGGGCGTCTACTTGGCTGATTTTACCGACGATTTTGTCATTTTTATCGAAAACCAGGATCGCCCGGTGGCGATAACGGGTCTCATCGAATTCTTCCTGGGCCTTTTCCAGCGCCAAAATCGCATCGTACAGACTGGCGTCGTCCGAAACCGTGGCGTATTCGGAAAGCGGAACCATCAACTCGTCTACAGTGAAAGTCTTCATCAACACGCTCCTTCTGGTAACAATGGGGCCTCAAGGGCGTTGAAATTCAACGTCCGCAATAAGACAGGCAGGTCTGGCACATTCAACCGTCCAATCATGGCGGGCCATAAAAATCCAAGCAGGTCAATTGCAGGAAAACAAGGGGATGATGGATAGGTGATTGCGGTTGTCGCGGTTACCACTCGAAAATGGGTGGGGAGCAGCGCAGGTCCTTCCAGAGATGCAATCGGAAAGCAGACTTTAAATGGGTAATAGCCGTCGCTTTCCGCCCGCTCGGGACCGTATCGGGAGAAGCAACGCCCTTTGAGTCCCTCCCATATGATCATTGATACGGCCAGCAATAGTTGATTCATTCAGAATCCCGAATCCGATTCCGGTGCTCCGCGGGAGCGCGGCGCAACGGCGTTATCAGCTATTGAAACTCTGGTCGGGGCATTTGGTCGAGCCTCGGATGCCCTGCGAAAAATTCATCAGCATTTAGCCCAGAAAGCGTTTTGAGTCAATAATCAATCTTGATTGGCCGGCAATGATCACGGGGCGGGGGCAATGGGCTGCTCGGCCGGGGGGCAGGGAAGGTTTGGCGGGTTCACGGTGATCCGCCGGGCGCAAATTCTCTTGGCCGCCCGGCGGATGCCTCACCTGAGAGGTGGATGCGCATAGGGTCCGCATCTCTAACGGATGGTGCCTCAGGGCCGAATGATAATGGTGGGGTAGAGTCCCTCCCGTTCGCCATCCGGATAAGGTTGGATGGTGTTGAATGAGATGTTCTGGTTTTTCTGAGCATGTCCGCTGTTGGCCAGACCGTCGAAGAATGCCCCGTTGGCTTCCAAAATGTGGTTAATGCGATCACGGAAGCCCGAAACAAATGCGCCACCGTTCCCCTCGAACGTCATGCCGCCAAGACTCAGACCGTCCTTGACCTTGGAGAGTTTCTCCAGCGGCAAGCTATTGGTTTCGAGATCGGCCTGGCTGGTGTTGAAGCCCCAAACGAGACTACCCGCCGCGATCTCGATCGGCTGGTCGCTGTCGATGATCGTGTGCGGCATGATGACGCACTCCTTGCCGATGGACAGGCGACTTGAGGGTCGGCCCCGCAGGAAGCTGTTGAACCCGACGAACACGTTGGGCGCCAGGTCGGCCTCGATGATTTTGCCGCCGTGGGCCGTCACATTATTGCCTTCGAGCCGTGAATTAATGATGTAGCAGTGCTCCTGGGCATTGGCACCTTTTCCCATGTGGGCATTTTCCAGATAGGCCCGTTCCGAAATCAAAACATTGTCACCAATCTTGGTGTTGGGTTTGATCAGGGCAAAGCGATCAAGTGAGGAGCTTTCGGGCACCGCTATGGTCTCGAGGTTGACCGGTTCATATAAACGCTGCCAGTCTTCTTTGCGCTCCTCCACGAAATCGATCAGAATTCCCTGGGGTAGTTGGCCGGCCTCGAAATGGATGTAGCGGCGCAGTTCTTCCTCAGGATGACGGTAGAAAAAATTGAACTGGTCCGGACTGCGCACCCAGATCGTGCCGGGTTCAATTTTGCGATGGCCGACCTCTCCGGCCTGGATGTAGGAATACGCTCCGATGATGCAGTCATTCATGGTGGTCAGGTCGACGGTGGCGAAGGGTCCCAGAAAACTGCCATCGATGGGGGCGCCGTGGATATTGGCATCATGTAGTGCGATCGTATTGGTGATAAAAAACTCTTCCAGCGTTTCCGGGTCGTGGGAGAAACAGTGCACCAGCGTTTTGAAAAGAAAACTATCTTCAATCCGTATGCGCTCATCCGCCTCGAGCGTTATTTGAAAATTCTGGAAATTGTAGACGTCTCCCTCCTTTTTTAATTCATCGCCGCGAATGTCACTCTTATAGAGGATTGAGTTGGTCGTGCTACACTTGCCCAGAAAGTAACTGCCGGCGAGGTTGGACCGCCGAAATCGAAAATCCAGCGGATGGTGCGGCGTGATACCGTAAAAGCCGTAAAACTTGGTCAATTGTTCAAAGGAAAGCAGGTTCTGGACGTAAGGTTGGACGTCGAAATCCAGTTCGCGTAAATTGATGTTGACGCGCTGGACGATGCGATCGAATAGATTTTGAAGTGCTTTCATTTTTTCTCCTGTTTGGTGGCGCTTTCTCGCATTTTGGGTTGAACAGCCCTGAGGAAGCCGCCAGGCACGGGAGGCCGATGATAAGGCCTTCCCGGGTGGCCGGCAACGCCGGGCGCTTCTCCTGATCGAGACCGAACCCTCCGGTATAGATACCTATTCCGAAAGGAGGACCTTCAGTTCCTTGGCGCAGTTGTTTTACACGTCGGATTGACCCGAGCAGTTGTTTGCCTGTCCTTACTCACACAGCACCAAATGCGCGCTAAAATAATGAAATTGACACTGAAAAACAAGTCATTTTCGCTGGTGGCCCCGGTGTCGAACTCGCCATTGCCACTGATGGGCAAGCGCGGGCGCCTTGAAGCTAGGATTTGACAGGTGCTATTTAGGGCCCGTCCATAAAAGGCATCTTTCGGCCCCGGCTGGCGTTCTCGCGCTTTGGAAATCCTCGACGGAGCCTGACTGCGCGTCGCTTAAGCGACGACGGCTACACCGTCGGTACAAAAAGCACTGCAGCATGAACCAAAATCGACCATTTCTGGACGGACACTATTTAGTAGCGGATTCGTTCGAGCCGCTCTGGTGGGCGGCGGAGCCACAAGTATGGATGGAGCCGCTTTAGCGCCAACAGATCCCACCATTGATTCAGGCCGCGATCGCATTAAATTGAAAGGTATTCGGTACCTTTCCCGGTCTGAAATCTGTCTACGTAAATCGCCACTTATGCTCAACCGAAAGGAGAAAACCATGAAAACCCGCCAAGTCCGAGAACTGATGATCCCCATCGACGATTACGCCACAATTCACCAAGACGCCACCATCGCCGAAGCCATCCTGGCGCTTGAAAACGAGGACCGCCGCCACGGTGACAAGCCATATCGACATCAGTCTTTGGTGGTCATCGATGCCAACCGGCATGTGCGTGGCCGATTGAGCCAAGTGGACATCATGCATGCTCTGGAACCCCGATACAGCGAACTGGGTGATGCGCGCTGGATCGGACAATCGGTTTTCAGCCGGCGCGCCCTGGTGACGCTGCGCGAGAAATTTCAACTCTGGGAGCAGCCCCTCGAGGAAATGTGCCGGGTCGTCGGCGACGTCCGCGTCCGTGATTTCATGCAGATCCCCACCGAAGGCGAATTCGTGGATGCCGACGACACCATGAACGTGGCCATGCACCGCATCGCCATGGGGCGCCATCACAGCCTGCTGGTCATCCGCAGCAAGGAAATCGTGGGTATTCTGCGTTCGACGGACCTTTTCAATACCCTCTATGATATGATGAGGGCCTGTAAAGCCCTCTGATGCATAATGCCGCCGCAAACTCCCCTGACCGGCGGGGATGCGCCGCCAAGTGGATCGCGTCATCCCGCAGGCGGTCAGTGAAAGATACCAGGCGCGCCCATCTTGCTCAGCCAACCGGTTTATCAAATGCATTTACTTTCCGGTGGCGGTCGACTAAATTTTGTGCAATCCAGACCTGCCGTCCGGCAGCGATGGTGGGCACGTTATCAAACCCAGACGCCTGTAGACCTGGAGCAAGTCGTTAGGAGACCTCATGATTGGACACAACATCATACGTGACAAAGAATTCAGCACGATCATCGAAGTGGTGCCGCCGGCCGGCCCAAAAGTGCAGCCGCTGCTCGGGTCTCTGGAATCGCTTGCGCCGCTCGTTGTTGATGGATTCAGCGTGGCCACCAACCCGGTGGCCAAACCACGGATGAGCGCCATGGCGGTGTGCAGCATCCTTCAGCAAAGAACCCGGCGGCCGGCCGTCCTGCATTGCACCACACGTGACCACAACCGTCTGAGCCTCCAGGGGCTGCTTTGGGGGGCCCGCGCGTTGGGCCTTGAAACCGTGCTGATCACTACGGGCGACTTCGTGGCCCTGGGCGACCGCGCGGCCACGACGACGGTTCGCGATGTGGACCTGTTCGGGTTGATCGCCATGGCCCGCGAGGCCGGACTCTACACCGGTGTGGTTTTCGATCCCTTCCTGGAAACCGGCGGGCTGGACAGGGCCGTTGGCCATCTCACGGCCAAAGCCCAGGCCGGGGCCCAGTTCGTGGTCACGCAGCCGGCCTACGACGAAGCCGGTGCGGACCTGCTGGCGGAAGCGACACAGGGTTGCGGACTGCCAGTGGTCATGGGCATCCTGCCGCTGCGCACGCCGCGGCATGCCGATTTCCTCAATGACAAAGTATCCGGGATCGTGGTCCCGGCAGCCGTGCGGGAAGCGATGCACCAGGCGACCGATAGCGTTCGGGAGGGCAACGCCAACGCCCGCCTTACGCTCAAGCTGGCCCGCGAGCGCTTTGCCGGAGCCTGCATCATGCCGCCGTTTGATCACTACGAAATCCTTTTCGATATCCTCGAGAACACTCTCTGAGAGCCGCGATGAGCCTGCGCTACAAACTCCATAAAGCCCGGACGCTGATCGCGGCCCTCACACCGGCTGAACTCGACCAACTCAAGGGCATCTGTGCGTCGATTCAAAGCGCCCAGGCCGCCCTGCTGCAAAACGCCGGTCCGGCCATGCAACAATGCATCCACAACTGCCAAGGGCTCTGCTGCCGCAATGCCCAGCTGGACGATATCATCGCTCTCTGGGATCTGGTCTTTATCCTGACCCTGACACCGGCTCTCGCAGACCCCATGGCGGACCGGGTCGCCGAGGAAAAACCCCTTTACTCGGCCGACTGTCTGTTTCTGAAGTCACGCATCGGTCCCTGTATTTTTGCATCCGATATCCGCCCCGAAGTCTGTGTGACCACCTTCTGCAGCGGGGACGCCGGCATTCAAAAGGAAATTCGCGCCGTTAAACGCCAATTCATCAAGCTGCCCTGGTTCTTTTTGAGACGCAAACCCCGCGCCATCTGGCTGGCCCTGCAGCAAACTTTTAGGAGCGGGGCCTTTCCGATGCGTGATCGCTAGATTCGGGCACCTGATTCAATCGACACGGACAGCCTGATAAAGTCCGCAAGGAAACACCATGATGAATCCCCCCGCGCACCATTCCGGCCTGCCGGCGATTCTGGCATTTGCATTTCTTCGACAAAGACGACTTCCAACGCCAGATAAATAATTCCGACGCTTGAAGGTGGTGGTGGGCCGCCGCCCTCGGACGTCACGGAGACAAATACCGCATGGTTGCCCTGATAACCAAAAGCCTAATGGTGATAACGCTTCTGGGGGTGGTCGCCACCCTTTTAATTTGGCTTGTCGTCGTCCGTTCCTCCAATCGCACCTTGCGTCTCGCAACCGACCCGGCACCATCGCTTACCCGGGAGGCCAACCTGCAAGGCCATGTGCGCCTGCTTTCCGAAGAACTCATCCCCCGCAGCTGGCGCCACCTGACCAATCTTAATCGGGCGGCAGACTATATCGCTGCCGAACAGAAGAACAACGGGGCGTCGGTAGGCGAACAGGTCTTCAATGTCGAGGGCCGTCCCTACCGCAATATTCTGGCGGCTTACGGTCCCGATCACGAGCCGTGGATCGTCGTGGGAGCGCACTACGACGTGGCCGGCGACGGCCCCGGGGCCGACGACAATGCCAGTGCCGTGGCCGGACTTCTGGAACTGGGCCGTCTTCTGGGATCCAGCGAATTGTCCCGCCGGGTGCTGCTGGCCGCCTATTCGCTGGAGGAGCCGCCTTTTTTTGCAACCCGTCATATGGGCAGTGCGATCCACGCCCAATCCCTCAAAAAAGCGGGGCGCCGGATCGAATTGATGATCTGCCTGGAAATGATCGGCTATTTCAGCGATCAACCCGGCAGTCAGTTGTTTCCCTTGCCCCTGCTTCGGATCTTCTACCCTTCCCGCGGCAATTTTATCATGGTCGTCGACCGGCTGAGATCGGATCACGGCCCGCGTCTTCGTGACGCTATGCGATCGGCCGCTCCGCTGGTGGTCCATTCGATCAATGCGCCCACATTCCTGTGGGGCATCGGCCTCTCCGATCACCGCAGCTTTTGGCAGGCAGGCTACGATGCCGTAATGCTCACGGATACCGCCTTTTACCGCAACCGGGCCTATCATACCGCCGGGGACACAGCCGATCGATTGGACTATACCCGCATGGCCCGGGTGATCGACGGACTCTACCAGTACCTGCTTATCCAAGCAGCCCCCCGGCCGCCCGTTTCACCGCGCGCTGATCAATGAAGCGCACCGCGTTGAAATCACCTACCCGACCCCTGCACCTTGAAGGCCTTGCGATCAAGGCCGTAGTAAAGTAAATGGAAAAGTCGGCGCGGAAGTCTACTGTGGGGCCACGGGCCGCGGGGCAGTGACGCACAACCGAAACGGAACAGGCACCTCGGAAAAGATGAAACCATCGACCGGAACAGCAGCGGTTGTGTTCAACGCCAACGCCGGCCGCGGTCAGGGCCGCGCGATCGCCGCCCGCAGTGCCCAGTTCCTGACCCGCGCCGGATGGCGGGTGATTGCGCCCGCCGCGACGCCCGCCTGCGCCGAAGATCGCACCGCTCTCGTACAACGACTGGCCGCACGCACGGAATATCTGGTGGTGGTGGGCGGCGACGGCACCCTGCGGGAAGTCTGCACGGTCTTGCACGCGACGGGTCATCGGATCGCCCTGGGGTTGATTCCCATCGGCAATGCCAATGTCATGGCCCGGGAACTGGACATCCCGTTAGATCCCAAAAAAGCCATACGGCTTCTGACCGACGGTCACCCACTGGCGGTGGATGCCGGCCTGGTGATGCCGGCCAGGCGGGACACGGCCCCCGTCCTTTTCATGGCCATGCTCGAAATCGGTTTTGGGGCGGCCGTCATTCACCGGGTGCATCGATGGCGTGGTGGCGCCTGGCGCCATGTCTATCGCTGCTGCGGCGATCTATTGTATTTCCCGGCCATCCTTAAGTCGTTGACCGCATCATCGCGCCCCGCTTTCCGGGTCCGCATCGACAGCCAGGCGCCGTTGGCGGGTTTTCGCCAGGCCGTGATCGCCAATACCCGCACTTACGCCCGGGGGTGGACCATGACCCCGCTTGCCCAGCCCCACGATGGATTGCTGGATTTTATGGGCAGGCGGCGTGACACCCCTGCAGCCCTTGTGCAAAGCTATGCCAATGCCCGGCGCCGCCGGGAAACGCGGAGCGCCGATGTCGATTACCGACAAGGGCGGCAAATGATCATCGAGGCCGAACGTCCGCTGTGGCTCCAGGTCGACGGCGATCCGCTGACCCCGCAGACCGGGCTGCGCATCGAGGTTCGGCCACAGGCCATCCAGTTTATGGTCCCGGCCGGCTTTAGGCGTTGAGGGGATACGTCGATCAAGACCTAACAGGCTAAACACCATCAAGGAGAACGCTGCGTACCATGAAACCGACCCTTTCCGAATTGCTGCACTTTGCCGTCCAAACCGCCCACGATGCCGGCCGCCTGACCCTTGGCTATTTCCAGGCTGGTGTCCAACCCGAATTCAAGCCCGACGATTCGCCGGTGACCGTGGCGGACCGCCAGGCCGAAGAACTGATCCGCCAGCGTATCGCAAAGCGCTATCCCGACCACGCCATCGTGGGAGAAGAATACGGTACTTCCAGCCACCCAAGCGATTTCCGCTGGATCATCGACCCGATTGACGGCACCAAGGCATTTATTCGCGGCGTACCGCTGTATGCCGTGCTGATCGGTCTTGAAATCGAGGGCCGCTGTGATGTCGGGGCGATCTACTTCCCGGCCCTCAACGACATGATCTATGCCGCCCGCGGAGAGGGCTGCTTCTGGAACGGCCGTCCCGCGCGTGTCTCCACCGCTGAGCATCTGGCGCGCAGCTATCTGGCTTTTACCGGTGCGGAAAGTTTTGCCGCCCATGGGCGGTTCGAAGCGTGGCAGCGGCTTCTGCGACGCTGCTATCACTGTGTGGGCTGGTCGGATGCCTACGGGTATGCCCTGGTGGCCACCGGGCGCGTCGAGATCATGCTGGATCCGGTATTGAACCCCTACGACTGCGCGCCCTTTCCACCCATCATGCATGAAGCGGGCGGCTATTTCGGCGACTGGTCCGGTAATGAAACCATCTACGCCAACGAGGGGCTCGCCACCACACGGAACCTGCTGCCCCGGGTTCTGGATGAAATCAACCGCCGCGAATGAAAAAGATCGTCATGCCGATCACTATCCGTCCCTACCAGGACCAAGACGGCCAGGCCGTCATCGCGCTGTGGCGCGACTGCCGCCTGGTGGTGCCGTCAAACGATCCGCAGACCGATATTCTTCTCAAGATCCGCTTTCAGCCGGATCTCTTTCTGGTGGGATCCAGTGAAGATGGACAATTGCTGGCCACGGTGATGGCCGGGTACGAGGGTCACCGGGGATGGATCAACTACCTGGCCGTGGCGCCCGCTCACCGCCGCCAGGGTATTGGCCGCCAAATGATGGCGGCCGCCGAAGCGCGTCTGCGCGCCCTGGGCTGCCCCAAGATCAACCTGCAGGTCAGGCGCGGCAACGCCGCGGTCATTGACTTCTACCGCCGCATCGGTTTCGCCGAGGATGATGTCGTCAGTCTGGGCAAGCGGATCGACTAATCGGCATCGAGTCCCTCGGGCGGCGGACAACTATTCGGCGCCGGGGCCTTGCGGCGCAGCAGCACGATCAGGCTCATCCCGACCACCGCACTGATGGCGGATCCGGCCATGACGCCGACCTTGGCCGCATCGAGCAGTTCGCCGCCCAGGGCCAGACCGGCGATGAACAAGGCCATCGTAAATCCGATCCCCCCCAGGATACCCCCCGCCGCGAGGACCGGCCAGGTAACGCCTTTGGGCAGACGTGCCAATTTCAGTTTGACCGCCACCCAGCTGAAAAGAAAGATGCCAACCGGTTTGCCCACGAAGAGGCCCAGCAGCACGGCCACGGACACGGGATCGCTGAGCACCTTGAAATCAAGTGCCACCCCGGCATTGGCAAAGGCAAAAAGCGGCATGATGACGAAACCGACCCAGGGGTGCAATTCGGTTTCCAGGCGCTCCAGCGGCGAGAGCGCATCACGCGCCGACAGCTGCATCTGCCGGATGAGGGCATAGCGCACGGCCGTGCCTTTTTCATCGCAGTCCTGAAGATCTTTGAGGGTTTTCTGGACGACGAAACTAAAACGACCCGGGCTGACCCAACTGCGCAGCGGGGTCATCAAACCGATGATCACCCCGGATACGGTGGCATGGATACCCGATTCATGAAATTCGAACCAGATCCAGGTGCCCATCAATAGATAGACCAGATTGTTGCGGACCCCCAGCTTCAACAGGGTCACGAACAGAACGACACCCACCAGACTCATGCCCAGGGCATGATAGTTGAGGGCGTCCGAATAACCAATGGCGATCACCAGGATGGCGCCGATGTCATCAGCGATGGCCAGGGTCAGCAGCATGACGCGCAAACCGTTGGGAAGCCGGTTGCCCAGAAGGGCCATGCAGCCCACCACGAAAGCGATATCCGTGGCCATGGGGATGCCCCAGCCGCGCTCCCCCGGCGCGCCGGCCTGCAGCGACAGATAAATGGCGGCGGGTACGATCATGCCACCGAGCGCCGCGGCGATCGGCAGGGCCGCCTTGCGGATTTCACGAAGCTCGCCCAGCAGGATTTCCCGTTTGACCTCGAGCCCCACGACAAAGAAGAAAATGGCCATCAACCCGTCGTTGATCCAGAGCTGAATCGGCATGCGCATGCCGATGCCGCCGAGTTCGAATCCGAAAGGCTGCTGCCAGAACCCCAGAAAAGCCGCGGACAAGGGAGAATTGGCCAGAATCAGGGCGGCGGCCGCCGCGGCCAGCAGAACAAGGCCGTCAGCGGATTCCACCAGCAGAAAGCGTTGCAGCGGATCGACCAGGACACAGATCGGTTCTTTGAAAGACAGGGGTGCGGCCGTGGGGTTTTCTTTTCGCATGATGCTCACTTGCCCTTAAATGGGCCAACTCGTCGGGCTGTTTAACGCCGTGTCGTAGGACCTTGTGGCCCGGGTGTCGCCGAACCTATATCAAACGTGGTCGGCGACCGTCTACCCCGACGGCGGGCGTCGGCCCAACAACAATAAAATGGCCATACCGGCAATGGCACTCAAAAGAGATCCCATCATGACGCCGATTTTGGCGTGGTTGAGCAGCTCCCCGTCCAGGGCCAGACCGGCAATAAACAGCGCCATGGTGAACCCGATGCCGGCCAGGATGACGCCGGCGACCGTGGCATGGATGCCGGATTCATGAAGCTCAAACCAGATCCAAGTGCCCACGAGAAGAAAAACCAGGTTGCTGCGAACCCCGATCTTGAGCCGTCCGATAAACAACCCAATCCCCACCAGGCTGAGCATCAGCGCGTGAATATCCAAATGCAGTCCGACGCTTTTCTGCCAGAAGGCCAGGTAGGCATCCCCTAAAGGCGAAATGGCCACGCCCAGCGCGAAAACGGCTGCCACCAGCAGTATGGCGCCATCCGCCGCTTCGATGAGAAGAAAGCGCTGCAACGGATTGATCAGGTAGCGAATCGGCTCCCGTGAAATCGTCGTCGAGGAAGGGTCGGAACCATCGCACATCGGACGTCTCCCGAACGTTCCGGGAAGATTGATCTTGAATTCTCGATTAAAACCACAGGGATGTGACATTACACGAACAACCTCCGTTAGCGTTCGTTAACCGATTATGTCAACCGCCCTAAATGAAAAAGTGCACACTTTGTGGATGATAAAAAACACGCTCCCACCTTGTTTTTGCGAAGTCAGATCCTTGTAAAGCGGCGCCCAATCGAAAAAAACCGGGATAGATCCGCGTGAAGTCTTGACAATTGGCCATTCATCCAGTAGATGCCAATTGCCGGTGACAAATCGATCCACAAAAATCCCAGAATTAGGAGGAAACGAACAGATGACAAAAGCCGATTTGATTGAAAAAATGGCCAAGGATGCAGGCATCACCAAAGCAGCCGCCGGAACCGCCCTGGATTCTTTTATCACGAATGTGAGCAAAGCACTCAAGAAAAAGGACGGCAAGGTCACCCTCGTTGGCTTCGGCACGTTCTCCAAAGTTCGTCGCAAAGCGCGCAAGGGCCGCAATCCGCAGACCGGCGCCGCCATCAAAATCAAAGCCAAGAATGTCGTCAAATTCAAGGCGGGCAAGAAACTTCAGGACCTGATCTAATTTTGTAAGCGCGGTCCGGCGCAGCGATTTGCGGCCGGACCGCCTGGTTATCCCTGATAGCGCGCACCATTGCTACGCAGATTCCTTGCGCGCCCCCCCACACCACCATCGTTGTGCATTCGACGCGCCCGGCACTGCCCTAACATGCCCTTGGGTGTCAGGCAGACCTCGACCGCCCGAAACGATGACCGCCCCCGGGGTGCCAGGTTGGCAACCATCGCGCTGGCATCAATTGGCCCACCACCAACGATTTATCAGCCCGGGACAAGGCCCACCAGGCGCCCCGTCGCATATGAGCCGTATAACCACCTTTTCCCAACTTTGGCCAATCGAGTACCCAGATTATCCGGCACCCAAAACGATCCGTTGACGCCAGCCGTTAACTGGCGGGCATCGACGTGGTCGATCGTTATGGCACACTCCATGCTAACTAGTAGTTGGTGGTCAAGGTTATTGCGTTCCGTCAGCCCCTCGTAGCACGATCAAATATATGTAACCTCCGTTTAGTTTCGATCGGGAGCACAGCCATGGAGACCCAATCCGATTATCAGTTTCCGGCCGCCACATCCGGCATGGATCAACTCGTGGAAAAATACCGGCGGCAGTTCCGAATCCCTGAGAATCTCAATTACTACTCCGAGCGGGATTTTCATCACGCGGAACGCGAGTATCTGCGATTTTGCCTGACGCGCGGATCCTGCTGAACGTCACGTGGTTGCCGACGGGCGATTGCCGGCTCGATGGCGGGCGCCTCCCGCTCGTGGCATTCGGCCTGATACGATGCCTGCCCCAAAATCCCACCGCACACAGTGCATTTCTGCTTCGAGCCCCCGCGGCCAACCGGGGAAGGCTTGAAGGCGCTCGACCCGTGTACTATTATACCTAACTTGTTATCCATCGCGGAAACGCCTCGGGGGGGCGCATTCCGTAACTTTCAGGTTTTCCCATGACAGGTTGGAAAGGATCGATGATGCCCATCAAGCGCTCCCTCTTGACCGCCAGTCTCAGCTGCCTGTTGGCCCTTCTGCCCGCCTTCGGGGCGGAACCGCGTTTCGACGGCCATTTCTGGCGCCAAGCCGACCCGCAAACACGGCAATTGTTTGTCTACAGCTTCATGAGCGGAGTGGTCCAGGGCCAGGACCGGGTGGCCGCTCGATTGCTGATCAAAACCGACGCAGGGGAATTCCGGCCGGAATGCCACCAGGCCGTGGCCCAGAATGTCAATGTGCTTGAAACCGAATTGACACGCCTCGACCGCTCCCAATTCATGTCCGCCCTGGACGCGTTCTACGACCTTAAAAAAAACAGCGCGCTGGAGCTTAAATGGGCGGTGCTGGTGGTGATGCAGCAGTTGCAAGGCGCACCGCGGGGCGATCTCGAGGATTTCATCGAAGAATTGCGGCGGCAGGCACCTTGACCGTACCCGGTCCAACCATCACCGGCCAAGGGGGCCTGTTGCGCTGCATACGACGATCGACGCTCCGTGCCGACCGGCGGCGCTCGTCATGCCGCGTTTTTATTCGATTCGGCGCTGGGTAACGTAGGCCACGACTTCACTGGTGGAGAGTTTACGGCTGCCGGGGCCGACGCGGACAAAAAACTCTTCTTCTTTCGCCATTTGAAGAAACACGGGCTGAGAGGAGGGACGGCACTGGATTACCAGGACTTTTTGGTCGGCCACGGCCGCCAGATGATACCGAATGCAGGCGGTATGGGCCAGCCCGACATGGTTCTGCAAACGGTTGTTGACATGGAGCAGATATTTGTCTTCGTTTTCGAAACCGTCCGCAGAAATCCCAACGATCGCGCCGTCGTCGCCAACACCCACGATGAGGGTCCCTCCGCTGCTGTTCAGGAAGGCCACCACCGTCTTGAGCCAGGCTTTCTCGATGACGCGTTCGGCCCGGTCGGTTTTCAGGTTCCAGCGCATGGTGGACTTGAATTCGACCTGCTCATTCTCGCCGCGCTGGATCAACTGCCGCAAGGTGTTTTCACCGGAAGCCATATCGCCTGGTTCGGCCGATAATGCTTCACGCAGCCGCTGGGCCAGGTCGCGGTTTTCGGCCACCAGGGTCTTGTGCCGCTGCTGGACGGTCACCTGGCGGGTAACCCGTGCCGTGATTTCTTCCGGCTCGAACGGCTTGGTGATAAAGTCCACCGCGCCCAGCGAGAGGCCCTTGACCTTGTCGGCGGTGCTCTGCAGGGCCGTGAGAAAGATGACCGCAATATCCCGGGTGCGCTCATCGGCTTTCAGGCGCCGGCAGGTTTCATAACCGTCGATGCCCGGCATTTGGACATCGAGCAGAATGAGTGAGGGATGGGTTTTGGCGGCGATACGCAGGGCATCGTTGCCCGAACGGGCCGCCAGCAGCGTATAGCCCAGTCCCTTGATGGTTTCGGACAACACCTTCAGGTTCAGGGGATCGTCATCCACCATCAGAATCGATATATTGGCACTTGAGGCCGAAGCACTGGGTATTTCAGGCATGCAAACCATCCCTTCGTCGCGCGGCCGCTGACGGCGGCGACCCGGGCGGAGAAAACGTCTTCATTTAGCCGACGGTCCGACGGCGTCACCGCCAAGTCCCTGCGGTGAGGCCTGCCGCCCCGATGGCCACAGGCGGATCGACGATGCGTGGATCCTATGTAATGAAGTTCGGTCAGGCTGTCAATTTACTTGTCCCTTAGAGAACTTATCCGTTCTGACCGGATGGGGTGTTTAAGCGGCGCAGCGCCTGCGAGGCATCAAGCTTCGCCGAAGTGGAGTAACTGACGATATGACCACCGAAATCGCAACCGTCTTCACGATTCTGGGGGTCTCCGTGATTTTTCTGGTAACTGAGTGGATCCCCATGGAAGTGACCGCCCTGCTGGTGCTCGGTGTCGTGGCCCTCACCGGACTGGTAACACCGAACGACGCCCTGGCCGGCTTCAGCAACCCCGCCGTGGTAACGGTCTGGGCGGTTTTCATTCTCAGCGGGGGGCTCACCCGCACCGGGGTTGCCAACCTGATCGGTCGCGTGGTATTGCGGCTGGCGGGCCGCAGCGAAACCCTTCTCGTGGTGGTCGTCATGATCAGCGCCGGCGCCATGTCGGCCATCATGAACAACGTGGCCGTGGCCGCCTTGATGATGCCGGTGGTCATGGATATCGCCCGCAGCACGGGCAAACCGGCCTCACGCCTTTTGCTGCCGCTGGCCTATGGATCTCTGTTGGGCGGACTGACCACCCAGATCGGCACTCCCCCCAACATACTGGTCAGTGAAGCCCTGCGCGAAAACGGCCTAAAACCTTTCACCCTATTCGACTTTACGCCCGTGGGCCTCGCGGTTTTCGCTGCGGGCGTGACCTTTACGGCCCTGTTCGGCCGGCATCTGCTGCCCACGCGCAATCTGCAGCATGACCCTCAGGACAAGGATGCCCAACCCTTGAAGGAACAGTATCGGCTGCGGGAGCGCCTGTTGCGCCTGGGGATTCCGCCCCATTCGATCCTGGTGGGCAAAACGATTGCCGCCAGCCGAATCGGTACGATTTTGGGGGTCAACGTGGTGGGCATCCGCCGGCAGGATCGCGTCCTGGCCGCCCCGGGACCGTCGGAAACCTTACGCGCCGAAGACAAGCTGATCGTCGAAAGCGGCATCGGGGGCATCGGCAAGCTCCGGGACGCGCTGCACAGCCTGGGGCAGTTGCAGATTGAGCCCCAAACAATCCTGCTCGACAATCTTCTGACCACTAGCGCCCCCTTGGCGGAAATAACCGTGGCTCACCAGGCGGAATTCGCCGGAGGGAGCCTCCGTCAAGTCAACTTCCGTAAACGTTTCGGTGCGAATGTACTGGCCGTGCGGCAGGGCGCCGAGATTCAGCGCACGGGCCAATTATGGGCGCCTGGGACGCGAGCCGGATTTTCTGGTGTTGACCGAAGCGGCCCAGGAGCATCCCCATCTGTCCAAAGCCAAGATTTCGATACCCATCATGGCCGCCGTCCTCTTGCCGGTGATGATGGGCTGGATACCGATCTACCTTTCGGCGGTCATCGGTGCGGCGGTCATGGTTCTGGCCCGCTGCCTGACCATGGCGGAGGCCTATCGCGCCATCGAGTGGAAGGGCATTTTTCTGATCGCGGGCATGATGCCCCTGGGCGCGGCCTTGGACAGCACCGGCGCCGCCCGTTACCTGGCCACCGCGGTGGTCGGTGCCGTCGGCGGTTTCGGTCCGACGGCGGTCATGGCCGGCCTGATGATTCTGACCTTCATGGCCACCTGCGTCATACCGACGGCCGCGCTGGTGGTATTGATGGTCCCCATCATTTTGAGCACGGCTGCTGACATGGGGGTGGCCCCCTACCCCATGATGATGGCCATGGCCATGGCCGCCTCGGCCAGTTTCATGACCCCCATATCGCACCCGGCCAACGTGATGGTGATGGGCCCGGGCGGATA
>JASJED010000203.1 GCA_030065585.1 Desulfobacterales bacterium
TATGAGAGGTGAAATACAGCTCATAACCTCTCACTTGTGAACCACAAGAGGGGCGCATGAATTCCAAGCCGCAGACACCCTGCTCGCATTCGACGAAGTGCTCTGGCAGGGATCTATACGCGTCCGTGGGCTATCAGCCCGTGGTGGCGGCTGCCGCCGCGGGTGACAAGCGAGCGTTCACGGAGATCGTTTATCGCTTCCGGGGTATGGCTTCCGCCATCGCCAGGCGATGGTTCGACGACAACGGGTTGGTCGAAGACGCGGTGCAAGAGGCGTTTTTGACGGCCTATGCCAACCTTTCGGGGTTAAGAAACCCCCAGGCCTTTCCGGCATGGTTTCGAAAAGTTTTGGATAGCTGTTGTAACCGTTTGAAACAGAAGCAAATCCAGATGGCTTTGGACCACGGCGGTGCTTTGGAGGATCTTGCCGCAACGACGCCGGACCCCTATGAACAGATGGTCCGTTACCAAACCCGTGAAATGGTTGCCGCCACGCTAGACGCCCTCGACGGGGTTGCGCGCGAGGCTTGCATCCAACGTTACATCCTAGGCCTTTCCTACAAAGAGATTGCCTCCGCGCTACAAGTGCCCGAGGGAACCATCAAACGCCGCCTGCATGATGTCCGAAACAAGATCATCAAAGCTTTTCAGCGTAACGATGACCCCGCTATCCGTGTGGGATATCTCCCCATTTCCGACCATATCCTGGCGATGGTCTCCCATTGCATCAATCGGGGCCGCCTGAAGATCCAACTGAGAAAATTCCTTTCCTGGTCAAGTCTGGCGAGCTCACTGGAAAGCGATCTTTTGGATGCCGCCTTTGTGATGGCCCCGATCGCGATGGCGCTGCGCAACAAAGGCGTGCCCATCGTCTATGTCATGGATGGACACCACGATGGCAGTGCCATCACCGTGCGCAAAGATATGGACCTAAACCGGATATGGATGACGGCCAATCGCGTGGGGCTGCCCTACGCGATTTCAACCCATAGCATCCTTTTCGCCGACATGGTCGGAATCTATCGCGAGACGGAACCATCCGCCATCAAGACACGGTATCTGGGGCCCTCCTACCTGATCAACTCCCTGATCAATCGCGAGATCGATGCGTTTTGCTGTGCGGAGCCATGGAACACCAAGGCGGCCATTGAAGGGGCCGGTACGATCCTGGCCCGGTCAAAGGATTTTCATCCCGGGCATATTTGTTGTATCGTGGCGGTCCGCGAGGACTTTCTGAAAAAACATGGTGACCGGGTGCGCAGTTACCTCCGACTGCTCCTTTCAACCAGTGAATACCTCGCGGCGGATTTCAAGCGCAGTGCCAAGATCCAGGAACTCTACACGGGTGTTTCCGCCAATATCATCATGCATGTCCTCCAGAATCATGAAATCACGTTTAACGAAATTATGCCGGATCGCGGTCGTATGGAGGCATTGATGCACCTTGCCGTGCGAACGGGTATCCTTGAAGGACCGTGCAACATCGATACCTTTCTGTGCAACAGTATCGTTTAGTCAACCTCCCATTTTTTTAACTACCGAACTTTTTTTAAGCGGCACGTCTCTATTAGAAACCATCTCAAAATTAGGATTTTGGCTCCAGATACGGCTGGCCGCGAGTTTCCAACCGGAGGAATACATCGGTATTTCGAGGATTTGAAACGAGCGCCCAACACCGATACGGGGCAAAAGACTTTTTTGAGGTGGTTTGTAGAGACAATCCAATCCATTTGATCGCGGTTGTCTTGGAACACGGCGCTCAAAACCACTGAAGAAGGGGAGGGACCATGGCTGCCAATGTCGACGAACTCGTCGTCAGGGTCGCGGACATCTGCACCTATAAATGGGACGTGATTCGCAACCGGCCGTTTGCTTATCTGGCCAGCGGTTTCGCCGGAGGGGCCATGGTGGTCTTCGGCGCCACGCTGGCCCTGGCCGTATCCGCCGGGGTGGCCGATTTGGCCGTAGGTCTGGCCAATCTTCTCATGGGCCTCGTCTTCATGTTTTCACTGGTGATCATCATGGTCAGCGGCATGACCCTGGTGACCGCCGACATGTACATCGGGATCATCGGGGTATTTCACCGACGCATCGGCTGGGGTTCGTTCATCTGGGGGATCGTCCTGGGCTACATCGGCAACTTCCTGGGCAGCATGTTTTTCATGTGGCTGATCAGCAAGTCGGGCAGCTATGCTTACTGGCCGTGGCTGGCCCGTGCCCACGCCATCGGCGTGGCCAAGATGGGGCAGACCGCCACGCAGATCTTTGTGATGGGCATTGTCTGCACCTGGATGCTCCAGACCGCTGCCATTCTTTACGTCAAGGCCGACAGCGACAGCGCCAAAATCGTCATGGCCGCCTACGGACCTCTGGCCTTCGTGGCCGGGATGACAGAGCACTGCATCGCCAATATCGGATTTCTGGCCCTGCCGCTCTTCCAGCAGGAAGTCTACTTGCAGGCCGCCGCCAAGATGGGGGTCGAGGTAACGACGATACTTCACTGGGGTTTCGGTCAGTTCGGCTGGGCGCACAACCAGTTATACACGGTCATGGGCAACCTTATCGGCGGCATCCTTTTCGTGGGGTTGATCTATCAGTTCGTTTCCCATCCCGATAGGGTCCGCAAATTATACGCGGCTAAGAATAACTTTATGCTCAAGCTTTAGCGTCCAAAGAGGGGAGGGGCTTATGGACTATTCGGCATTTAACCCAACGGCCTGGCTGGTTTTCATTGGCTTTTGCGCCATCACCTGGCTGGCGGTCAAGGCCTTTCATGCCAAGTACCCGGACTATCCGGGCCATCGCGATGAAGACAGTAAACAATAATCAATCATAACGGAGGTGGCGCTATGAAGAATTCCGAATGGATCCCCACCGCGTGCTACCAATGCAAGGCGGAGTGCGCCATTCTAGCCCGGGTCGAGAAAGGCGTACTCAAGGAAATCAGGGGTAATCCCCTGACCGGCAGCAAGGCCTGTGTCAAAGGCATGTCAGGCGTTTCCCTGCAGTACCATCCGGAGCGACTGACCCACCCTTTGAAGCGTGTGGGCAAGCGCGGCGAAGGCCAATTTGAACCGATCAGTTGGGACGAGGCCATGGACATCATGGCGGATAAGTTAGCCCAGCTGAAAGAGCGCGGCGAGGCCCACAAACTCACGGCCAGTTTTTTCCCCCACTCCATCACGGATCCTAAGTGGCGCTTTCTGAACGCCTACGGGGGCTTCATCAATACGGCCTTGCCCCACTGCGATTCGGCCAAGATCATCGCGTTTATCAAAGCGATGGGGGGCGTGCCCAACCACCACATACCGCCGGCTTTTTTCACGGTGCCCCAAGGCGGGATCATGATCATGGCGGGACGACACGCCTTCGGCGGTCTGGATGATGCCGCCATCCCCCGCGACATTCTGGATGCCCAAGAGCGTGGCGCCAAACTTGTGGTGCTCGATCCCCTGTTTACCGTGGATGCCGCCAAGGCCGACTGGTGGATTCCCATCAAACCCTCAGGCGATACGGCCTTTTTCCTCGGCATGATCAACCACCTCGTCGTGAACGAACGCTACGACAAGGATTTTGTGAGCAACTGGATTCGTGAGGGCGACTTCGACAAGCTCAAGGCCTATATCGCCGACAAGACCCCCGAGGCCATGAGCGCTATTTGCGATGTCTCCGCCCAGGATATCCGCAAGTTGGCCGAGATGTGCGCCGAGGCCCCGTCGGTGGGCGTTGACAGTTTCAAGGGCATCATGCTCGGCCAGGCCCTGGATTTCGGTCATGCCTGGACGATTTTCCTGGCCATTACCGGCAACATCGACAACCCCGGTGGTCAGCCGCTGCCGGACCTGACCCCGATGACCGCGGTCGAACCCGTGCCGACCGGACCGGATCTGGCCGAACTGGGATGGCACCGTACGGGCCCCAACCGGGACAAATTCGCCAACTATGCCTTTATCATGGAGCCGACCTGGTACCAGGCCCAGGCCATCAAGGAGGACGGTCTCAAGGTGCTGATCACGGCCGAGTGCAACCCGGCGCTGACCGAGATGGGCCAGGCGGAATGGTGTAAAGCCGTTTGCCTGCCGGGGGACCACGGCGAGGAATACAAGCTCGAACTGCTGGTCAGCTTTGAGCTGATGATGAGTGAAACCTGCCAGTATGCCGACCTCGTGCTGCCCGATCGCTCCTACTTTGAACGCTGGGAATTACTCTACATGCCCTGGTGGTACAACTACGGCCATGGCGTGGTGCTTCGGCGCCCGGTGGTCGAGGCCCTGGGCGAGTGCCGGCACGCCAACGATGTGTTCATCGAACTCGGCAAACGCCTGGAGCCGGAATACTTCGCCTTCACGGATCTGCGCGAATACTACGATATCGAACTCTCCGGACTGGGTCTCTCGGTGGAAAAACTCATGGAGATGGGGGGACACTGGTCGCCCGGCGCCATGGGTTTCCGCAAATATGAAGCATCCGGGTTCGGCACTCCCAGCGGCAAAGTCCATCTTTACTGGGAGGACCTCGAGGGGGTGGGGCAGGCCATGCCGCGGCCGGATTTGGCCCCGGAGTACGAAAGCGACGTCGAGGAATATCCTTTCACCCTCATATCCTATCGCAGCATTTTCCATCAGGGCTCCGGCCAGTGGACCCACAACAACCCGCAACTGCGGGATGGCCGCAGCGGTGTTTTTGAAAACCCGCTGCTGATCAATTCAAGGGCCGCCAAGAATTTGGGGCTCAGCGACGGTGATATGGTAAACGTCAGTTCGAGAACCGGGGAAATTCAGGTCAAGGCCAAGATCATCGAAGGCATCCGGCCCGATTGTCTGGGCCTGCATCACGGATTTGGATCGAGCATCGGCAAGGTGGCCTGTCTGGGTGACGGCGTAAGCGACAACATCCTCATCCCGGATTCCGGCATGACGCTTGACTGGCAGGATCTGGTGGGCGGTGAGTCGCATGTTTCCACCCGTGTGCGCATCGGCAAAAAGGAGGCGTAATCATGAAACAGATGAGTATGATGATAGACCTTGGCCGTTGTATCGGGTGCAAAACCTGCATCGTCGCTTGCCGCAACGGCAATGACCTCGTCGACCATTCGGAAGCCCTGCCCAACGCGCTGCCCTACTACCTGCGGGTCGAGGCCAAAGAGCATGGCCAATACCCTGACTTGTCCCTGGATACCTGGGTGGTTCCCTGCCAACACTGCCGGGAGCCCGGATGCCTCGGTGCCTGTGCGCATGCAGCGATCGCCAAGGATGCCCAGTCCGGCGTGGTGCAGATCGATCCGGAAAAGTGCACCGGTTGCGAGTTCGATGCGAAAATGGGCGTCGAGAATAAAGCCGTGCCGTCGCCCTGCAAGGTTTCCTGCCCCGCGGGTCTCAATGTCCAGGGTTATGTGCAATTGGTCAAAGAGGGTAAATATGAAGAGGCGGTCAAGCTGATTCTGGAGCGTGTACCGCTACCCGGGGTTCTGGGGCGTGTGTGCCCGCATCCCTGTGAAGATGTATGCCGCCGGGCGGAAGTCGACCAGGCCGTGTCCATCCGCGAGCTGAAGCGCGCCGCGGCCGATGCCGTTGATTTTGCGACCCTGGCGGTGCCGCGGATCAAGGAAAACGGCATCCAGGTCGCCGTGGTCGGCTCGGGTCCGGCCGGTCTGACGGCGGCCTATGATCTGCGGCTGAAAGGCTACGCAGTCACCCTTTTCGAGGAGTTGGATGTGCTGGGGGGGATGCTCAAAGTGGGTATTCCCGACTACCGCCTGCCCAACGAAGTGGTCGACCGTGAAATCGATTATCTGCTGCGACACGGCATCGAGACCCAAACCGGGGTGAGCTTCGGCGAAGATATAACCCTCGAGAGTCTGGCCGCCGATGGCTACGCGGCGGTGCTGATGGGCATCGGCCTGCAGGGCGGCATCAACATGAATGTTCCTGGAAACGACAAGGAAGGCGTTCTCGATGCCATGCGGTTTTTACGGGAAGTGAATTTGGGCGACCGTCAACAGGAGACCGCCAGGGCCGTGGTGGTGGGCGGCGGCAACGTGGCTATCGACGCGGCCCGGGCCGCCAAGCGCCTGGGGTGCCCTGAAGTCACCGTGGTCTATCGCCGCACCGCCGACGAGATGCCGGCCTACGCCGAGGAGTTGGAGGGGGCCCGGCAGGAAGGCATCGCCTTCGTGGAATTGGCCGCGCCCGTGGAAGTCGAGGGCGGAAACGGCAGGGTCACCGGCCTGCGCTGCATCAAGTGCGAACTGGGCTTGCCGGACGAGTCCGGAAGGCCCCGGCCCGTTCCGATCAAGGGCTCCGAGTTTACCCTGGAGTGCGACACGGTCATCCCCGCCATCGGCCAGAGTATGGAGGCGGCCTGGTTAACCGGAGAACCCGGCCTGGCCGTAAAGGCCGGAGACATCTTTCATATCTCCGGCCAGATGCAGACGACCCTGCCGCACGTGTTTTCGGCCGGCGATGCCGTGCGCGGGCCGGCCACCGTGATTCACGCCATTGCCGACGGGCATCGCGCGGCCGAGGCCATCGACCGCTTCGCGCAAGGGCTGCCGGTCCAACCGCCGCTTGAAGCGGTCGAGGACGCCACGGTCGAGGATTATACCTGGAAAGCGGTTCCTTCGGGCGTCTGCGAAACCGCTCCCCGGCAGGCGGCGGCCTACATGGACCCGGAAGCGCGCGTAACCTGTTTTCTGGAAGAATGCGCCGGGCTGGACGACCGCCAAATCAAGGCGGAGGCCGAGCGTTGCCTGAACTGCGGATGCGCCTGCATGCAGAGCTGCGCCTATGACGTCATCCAGTTCGACGGCCAGGCGGGCATCTCCCACAAGTGCAACCTGTGCTACGACCGCATCACCCGTGGAGAAAAGCCGATCTGCGTGGATGTGTGCATGACTGACGCCCTGACCTTTGGCGAATACGAACTGCTCAAGCAGGAGGCGCTCAACAAGGGCCGTGAAATCATACCGGAGCTGAGCAAGGCGGCGCACATCTATATAAAATAG
>JASJED010000204.1 GCA_030065585.1 Desulfobacterales bacterium
CGCCTGATGCTCGGGACCGGCAAGATACGGGATCTGGCCATCACGGCCATGCAAAAGCACATCGCCCTGATGGTCTTCGATCAGGAACTCAATCCTTCCCAAATTCGCGCCCTGACCGACAGCATCGAACTCAAAGTCATCGATCGCACCCAGTTGATCCTGGATATCTTCGCCCAGCGGGCCCGCACCCGCGAAGGCAAGCTGCAGGTCGAACTGGCCCAGCTCAACTATCGTCTGCCGCGGCTGGTTGCCAAGAATACGGCCATGTCCCGGCTGACCGGCGGCATCGGCGGCCGCGGCCCCGGGGAAACCAAACTCGAGATCAACCGTCGACGGGTGCGGGAGCGGATCGCCCGTCTCGAGCAGTCCCTGGTGGGGGTGCAGAAACAGCGCAAACAACAAAGGGCCCGGCGCAGCAAACGCCGCCTGCCCGTCATTTCGATCATCGGCTACACCAATGCCGGCAAGTCCACCCTGCTCAATGCCCTGACGCGCAGCAAAGTGCACGTCGCGGATCGCCTCTTCGCCACCTTGGACCCCTCCAGCCGGCGTCTCAAATTCCCGCAGGATTTGGAAGTGATCATCACCGACACGGTCGGGTTTATCCGCAATCTGCCCCAAGAACTGATGGCCGCCTTCCGGGCGACCCTGGAAGAACTCGAAAACGCCGATTTACTCCTGCATGTCATCGACATCAGCAACCCCCAGCATGCCGCCCATATCCGCGCCGTCGAAGACATCCTGGCCGACCTGGGGCTGGACCATATCAAAACCATCCGGGTGCTCAACAAGCAGGACCAACTCGACGGCGAGCAGTGTGCGCGTCTGTCGCGAACCCTCGGCGGTGTCCCGCTGTCCGCCACCCAGCCCCGCTCCTTGCTGCCGCTCATTGGACAGATCACCACGGAGTTGTCCGCCCGCCCATGAATGGCATGGATTTATCATGGGGCCCACCGATATCGATTGACTTTTGGATGGTATTCACTATAATGGCTTTTTCTTATGGATTTAAACCACTTAAAGGATGTTGCCATCGCGGCGGCATTTCAAGCGGGAACCCATATTCGGTCCAAACTGGGCCGCATCGGGCCGGCGGCCCACAAAGGGGCCATCGATCTGGTGACCGAAGCGGATCACGGTGCCGAGGAGCGGATCATCACCCTGCTCCGCCACCAGTTTAGCGACCATGCCATTCTGGCCGAAGAACGGGGCCGGGAGCAGGGCCGCCCGGATCGTCTCTGGATTGTCGATCCTTTGGACGGCACCACCAATTTTGCCCATGGCGTCAAATCCTGCTGTGTTTCGATCGCCTTTGCGGCCGATGACCAAATCCAGGTGGGCGTCATTCTGGACCCGTTTGCCGATGAATTGTTCGTGGCCCTGCGCGGCCGCGGCGCCTGGTTGAACGGTCGGCCGATCGGCGTGTCCAATGTGGACACGCTGCGCGACAGTCTGCTGGTCACGGGATTTCCTTACAACGTCAGGGACATCATGGCCACAACCATGACCCGTTTGGCCCGCAGTCTGGAAGCATCTCAGGGTATCCGGCGGCTGGGATCGGCGGCCCTGGATCTGTGCTATGTGGCGGCGGGTCGTTTCGAAGCCTTTTGGGAGCAGAATTTGAAACCGTGGGATACGGCCGCCGGCATGTTGATGGTAACCGAAGCCGGCGGCCGGGTCTCGGATTTTGACGATCAGGATTTCAACCCGGAGGCGAACGCCATCGTGGCCTCCAATGGTAAAATTCACAACCAGATGCTAAACCTGCTGCAAGCGAAGGAAACCGCATGACCCATCACGCCCAATCCGCTCAAGACCTGGACCGCTTCCTGGGATGCTTCGGCAGTTTCGATGCCGACAACAAGGTGTGCCTGAAAAACTGTGTGCTGAACCTAAGGTGTGCGATTGCCAAAGACGAGCACATGCGGATGGAATTGCTGGAGGACCTGATCAGTTCGGACGGCGTGGGTCTGAAAATGCAATAGCCGCCTTCCCCATCACGCCGGCCATGGCAAAGGGCTGGCCATCCCCCCCTTAGCGCCGGATGCAAGGCGCCCCATTCGGCGGCGCTCTAAAAATCACCGGTTTCCAATTTTTCCGATATAAGCGCGATTTGCTGGCGCAGGGCGCCACTTTCCCGCATTCCCTTTTCAACCGCATTGATGGAATGCAGGGCCGTGGCATGGTAGCGGTTGAAACTCTTGCCGATGGTCTGCAGCGGGGCGTCCGTGTACCGGCGCGCCAGGAAGATGGCCACTTGGCGGGGGCGCACCAGCACCTGCTTGCGCGAGCGCGAAACCAGATCCTGGTGCGAAACCCCATAATGGCGGCACACGATCTTCTTGATCACATCGATGGTGATGGTCTTGCGTTGGCGGACCATATTGCGCAGAACACCTTCCACCAACTTCAGGTCGATGGCGCATCCCAGAAGAGAGGATTTGGCGGCAACTTGCATCAAGCCGCTTTCCAACTGACGGATATCGTCAGACAATTCGCTGGCCAGATAATGGATCACGTCCTTGGAGACCTGGATCGATTTATCTTCGGCTTTCTTCTCCAGAATCCGCACCCGGGTACCGAATTTGGGCGGATCAATATTGGAAATCAGACCATAGGCGAAGCGCGAGCGCAGTTTGTCCGCCAGCCGCGGAATTTCTGATGGCGAATAGCAACTTGAAAATATGATTTTTTTTCCCGATTCGAACAAACTGTCGAGGGTGGCGGACAACTCTTGCTGGGTGCGTTCCTTACCGCCCAGATGGTGGACATCCTCAAGGAGCAAAACATCGCATTGGTCGCGGTACTTGCCTTTGAATTTTTCCAGATGGTCATTGCGAAAAGCGGCGACCATCTCGTTGCTGAAATCCTCGGCCGTGGTGTAGTAGACGCGTTCCTGGGGCCGATCCTGCAGAATATGGTGGCCGATGGCCTGGGTCAGATGGCTTTTGCCCAATCCGGTGTCGGACAGCAGGTAAAGGCAGTTCTGCGCCGCTTGCCGGTTTGACGCCAGGGACAGGGACGCCGAGAAGGCAAAATCGTTGTTGCGGCCGACCACAAATTGATCGAAGGTGAAATCCCGGCGTAAAAACCGGCCGGCATTGACCTGCCGGTTGATATCGGGCAGCGTCAGTTGCGGCTCGACGGTTAGCGCCGCATCCCGGGACGAGCGCCCATGGCGGCCGTCGGCGATGCCGAACCGGCAGCTTTGACCGGTGAGGCGTTTGATTTCTTTCTGGATCTGCTGGCTGTAATGCTCCTGCACGCGTCGCAGCGAAAACGCGTTGGGGCATTCGATGAACAACCCGCCGGCGTCGTCCCTGCGGATCGTGAGGGGTTTGATCCACATGCGATAGGTGTGCAGAGGAATCGTGTCTTTAAGCGCCGATTTGATCCTGTCCCAGTAATTCTCCATGAGCCTTTTTTCTGCGGGCATTCAGTGGTGCCGCCTCGCACCACGGGCACAACATGTCTCAACTAACGTAAAGTTAGCAAAATTATTAATTAAAATTGTCTGTATCGGAGGTTTAGCTTTGATTATGAGTAAGCGACTGCGAAAAACAGGGCCTCTTTTATGGGAAGGGCAGCCTGAAGTCAAATCGAATCATGTCGATTTGCTTCCGGCCCGATCCGTAGTTATCAACAATTTTTATATTATTGTTATTAATGCATTTATTTGCATACATCGGCACAACTAGCTTTAAATACAACCTTTTTGTTCAACCACCTTTTTCGTAGGAATTTTAGGGATATCCGATTGCGCGGGCCATTTATCAACAAAATCTTTATCTCTTGTTTTCTTGTTTTATCGGCGTTTTTCTTCTATTTTAATCCTTTTCAAATCAAATTCAAATAAACGCGCGCGGATCATTGCAACCCGCCGTTTTCCATTAGATTTTTGTTTGATCTGTTGCCAGCGGCTATTTATAATACCGACCGAAAAGGATCAGCCGCCAAATCCATGACCTCCGATTGGATCAAAATTCGCGACGCCCGCCAGCATAATCTCAAGGGTGTCGACCTGGACCTGCCGCGCAATCGGTTCATCGTCATTACCGGACTGTCCGGCTCGGGCAAATCGACCCTGGCCTTTGACACGCTCTACGCGGAAGGCCAGCGCCGATACGTCGAATCGCTCTCGGCCTATGCCCGCCAGTTCCTGGAACGACTGCCCAAGCCTGAGGTCGAATCCATCGAAGGCCTGTCGCCCGCGATTGCCATCGAACAGAAAACCGCGACCCGCAATCCGCGCTCCACCGTTGGCACGCTGACCGAAATCGCCGACTACCTGCGACTGCTTTACGCCCGCGTCGGAATCCCGCATTGCCCCGATTGCCACCATCCGATCCAGGCCCAGAACCTCGATCAATTCATCGACCGCCTGCTCCGGATGGAAGACGGTACGCGGCTGATGATTTTCGCCCCGCTTGGCAAGCATGATCTCCGTCAACCCAAGGGACTGCTCAAACGGCTGCGCCGGGATGGTTTTGCCCGCATACGGATCAATCAGGAGCAGATCCTCGAGTTGGAGGACATCGATGGGTTGGCCGCGATGCCCATCGACCGCCTGGAAGTATTGGTGGACCGCCTGATCGTGCGTCCGACGGTCCGCAACCGACTGGCCGATTCGCTCGAACTGGCCGTGGCCCTGACCGGGGGCGAGGCCCTGGTGGACGTCATCGCCGGCGCCGCCCTGCCGTTTAGCGAGAGCGCGCGCTGCCCGGCCTGCGACCTGCGCCTGCCGGAATTGACCCCGGCCGCTTTCTCGTTCAACTCCCCCCACGGCGCCTGCCCGTCGTGTGACGGGCTGGGACAGCGCGAATCATTCGATCCGGACCTGATCGTTCCCAACCCGGATCTGTCCCTGCGCGAAGGCGCGCTCAATCCTTGGGCCCATCGCCACTCGGTGCATTTCCTCGAATTTCTGGAAGCCCTCAGCGCCCATTACGATGCTGACGTGTTTCGTCCCTACCGGGATCTTCCGCCGCAGCTTAAAAGCGCTTTGATGCACGGCAGCGGTGAAGAGGAAATCGCGTTCTTCTTCCATGAAAACGATCGCCGTCAGACCCAGCCGCGTCCGTTTGAAGGCTTGATTCCCATCCTGGAGCGACGCTGGCACGAGGCGCCGGATGCCCGCACCCGCGAGGAGTTGCGCGCCTACATGCGCGCCCAGCCCTGCCCCGCCTGCCTGGGCACCCGCCTCAATCCGGCGGCCCGGCATGTCGAGGTGGGCGGCTTCAGCCTGCCGGAATTCTGCGCCCTGAGCGCCGCCCAGGCGCTGGAACAAGCGCGTAATCTGGCGCTTGATGGTCAGCAGCGCGAAATCGCTGCTAAAATCCTCGGCGAAATCATCAGCCGCCTGGCGTATATCGTGGACGTGGGCCTGCCCTACATCAGCCTGGACCGAACGGCGGCCAGCCTGTCGGGCGGTGAAAGCCAGCGCATCCGCCTGGCCACCCAGATCGGCTCCAAACTGACCGGGGTCCTGTACGTCCTGGATGAACCCAGCATCGGACTGCACCCACGCGACAACCAGCGACTGCTCGATTCATTGCTGCGCATGCGGGATCTGGGCAACAGTGTTCTGGTGGTGGAGCATGATGCCGAAACCATCCGTCAGGCGGATTTTGTGGTGGACATGGGACCGGGTGCCGGTGTCAAGGGCGGCGAAGTCGTGTTTGCTGGCACCCCCGCGAATCTTACCCGGGCAGCGGGCAGCCTGACCGGCGATTACTTGAGCGGGCGCCGCCAAATCGCCCTGCCGCCCGGGCGCCGACCGGGAAACGGCAACCGGATCACCCTTGAAGGCGCCCGTCAAAACAACCTCAAGCAACTGAACGTTCAATTCCCCCTGGGGCAATTCATCTGTGTTACGGGCGTGTCGGGCTCGGGCAAATCGACCCTGGTGCTGGAGACCCTCTATCCGGCCATGGCCCAGAGGCTCTATCGCACCGGCATCCTGGCCGGGGAATTCGATGCCATTCAGGGCGTGGAAAACATCGACCGCGTCGTGCACATCGACCAGACCGCCATCGGCCGCACACCGCGCTCCAACCCCGCCACCTATACCGGCCTGTTCGCTCTGATTCGGGATTTGTTTGCCCGCACGCCGGAAGCCCGGGCCCGGGGCTATAAACCCGGACGCTTCAGCTTCAACGTCAAGGGCGGCCGATGTGAAAACTGCCGCGGCGACGGCATCATCAAAATCGAGATGCATTTTCTACCGGACATCTACGTCACCTGCGATGTCTGTCAGGGACAGCGCTACAACCGCGAAACGCTGGAAATCAAATACCGCGGCCACAACATCAAGGCCGTGCTCGACATGACCGTCAACCAGGCGGACGTCTTTTTCCAACGGCTGCCCCAGCTCAAACACAAGCTCGAGACCCTGATCGACGTGGGCGTGGGTTATGTAGCGCTGGGTCAGGCCGCCACGACCCTGTCGGGGGGCGAGGCGCAGCGCATCAAGCTGGCCCGGGAACTGGGGCGCAAAGCCACCGGCCGGACCGTCTACATCATGGATGAGCCCACCACGGGACTGCATTTCGAGGATGTCCATCGATTGCTGGAGGTGCTCCACCGGCTGGTGGACAGCGGCAACACGGTCATCGTCATCGAGCACAATCTGGATGTCGTCAAGACCGCCGACACCATCATCGATCTGGGACCGGAAGGCGGCGAGGCGGGCGGGCGAATCGTCGCTCAGGGGCGCCCCGAGGAAGTGGCCCGCTCGGCAGGATCGCACACGGCCCAATTCCTGCGGTCGGTCCTGGGGTGATTTTATCGAATAAGGCTCCTCCCGCAGAGCGGAAGACCTTGGGTAGCCCCCCGGAGGGGGGTATCAATCTGTTTGGGTTTTAGGGTTTTCCCCTTTGTCCCGCGCCGAGCATCGACACGGCGGGCGGAATCAGCGCGCGGACCTGTCTGACCCCGCCGAAAGGCGGGGGAGTTTCCGCGCGCGCCGACCGTGTCAACCGGTCGAT
>JASJED010000205.1 GCA_030065585.1 Desulfobacterales bacterium
TTCTCGGTGTAGGCCCTTAGCTGACGGCGCATGGCGATGCGTTCTTCGGCACGCTCGAGGGCGAATTCAAGAATCTCGTCATTGACGGGTTTGGTGATAAAATCCGTGGCTTCCAGTTTGAGGCTGGCGATGGCCAGATCCATGTCGCCGTGTCCGGTGATCATGATCACTTCGGTTTCGGGGGATTGCTTCTTGATGCGGCGCAACAGCTCGATGCCGTCCATTACGGGCATCTTGATATCACTCAACACAATCGAGGGCACGGTGCGGTGGAAGACGGCCAGGGCCTTTTCGCCGTTTTCGGCCGTGTGCACACGGTAGCCCAGTTCGGTCAGATAAATATCCAGGAGCTCCCGGATATCGGGTTCATCATCCACCAGCAGAAGCGTTCGTTCCATTGCGCTCGACCTTGAGGGGCAGTTGAATCACGAAGCAGGCGCCCTTATCGGGACCGGGACGCACGAAAATCACGCCGCCCAACTCCTGGACGATCCCATAGCTGATGGACAATCCCAGTCCCGTGCCCTTGCCCACCTCCTTGGTGGTGAAAAAGGGTTCAAAAATCTTTTCGGCCAGCTCCGCGGGCACCCCGTAACCCGCATCACAGACTTCGGCATGGACCATATCCGCTTCGAAGCGGGTGGTGATGCGAATCCTTTTGACGGCCTCGGCGTCGACTTGTAATTCCCAGCGGTCTTCGATGGCATCCCGGGCGTTGAGAAACAGATTGACGAAAACCTGCTCCAGGCGATTGGGTTCCGCCAGGATCTCGGGCAAATCGGGATCCAGGTGCCATTCGATCTCGATCCCACGCACCTTCAACTGCTGTTCGAACATCTCGAAGGCTTTCTCGATCACGTGGTTGATCTGGGTGCGTTCCAGCCGCGTATCGGACTTACGGGCAAACTGCCGCATGTGATCGATGATGTTGGAGGCGCGATCCACATTGGCGCCGATCTTGTGGGTCACCTTGATCACGGTTTCGTCCTCCGCCAGGGGCGAACGACTCAGTTTCTTCTTTAGAATCGAACCGGCGGTCTTGATCACCGCCAGCGGCTGGTTGAGCTCGTGGGCCACGCCCGAGGCCATCTCCCCCAGGGTGGCCATCTTACTGGCCTGAATCAGCTGCTGTTCGGCCTCCAGGCGTTTGGTGATATCCCCGGTGGTGACCAGCAGAACGTCGCGGCCTTTATAGTCCAGGGGGGAAATCCGGATGGTGACATAAATGGTGCGGCCTTCCTTGTGACGGTGGCGGGCCCGATCGATCACCCGCCCGGATTGAATCGATTGGGCGTAGAGGGCCCGGTCCTCTTCGACGAACAGATCGAGAAAGCAGGTGCCCAGCACCTCGCGTTGGCCCAGCCCGTAAACCGCGCCGACACTCCGGTTGCATTCCAGGATTTCAAGGCTTGCGCGGTCCAGCACGAAAACCGGATTGGGGATGTTGTTGAAGACATCGTAATACTTTTTTTCGGCTTCCTTGAGCTCGTCCTCCAAGAGCCGGCTGTGGGTGATGTCGAGGCACATCTCCATGGCCGCCACGACGTTTCCGGCCTCGTCATGCAGCGGCGAGGTGCGCACGATCCAATGCGCCGGTTTACCGTCCTTGGTTAAACCGGCCTCCTCGCTGTAATGGGTCTGCCCGTCGGCGAAAGTTTTTTCCACCGGGCAGTTCTCGCATTTTTCGCTACGCCCCTTGTAAGCATAGTAGCAGTGATCGCCGGGTTGCGGGGCGAAGGTGTCCTCGAATTCCTGATTGTATTCGATCAGGCGGTAATCGCGATCCTGCACCGAGATCCAGCAGGGCACCTGTTCGAAGAGCTGGCGGAAGCGGTCCCGCTGGGCATTGAGTTCATCCTGCTTTTCTTCGATTTCACGTCCCATTAGGTTGATGGCTTCGGCCAACTGCTCCATCTCGAAACTGTGCTCGACCTCGATCTGGCGGCGGCGCTCGCCCCGGGCAATGCGTTTGGTTTCGCCAATCAGGTTGCGGATGGGCTGGTTGACCAGCTTCATGATAATCAACCCGATGATGACCGAACTCATGATGAACAGCATGGCCGCGAGACCAATCACGCCGTTTTCCATCAACTGGATCTCGCTTTCGGTGTCTTCCAGCGAGAAAACCACATCCAGCAGCCCCAGGACCTTGATTTCCGGCGGGTGCACATGACAGGCATCCGTGGAGCATCCGGGTTCGTTATAGATCGGGCTGATCAGTCCCAGGGCTGGATGGTCACCGACTTTAAGCTCGCGGGTACGGCTGTGGAGGGGCAGTTCGACCGGGGGCGGCTCGCGGTGATGGCAAATGCGGCAGGCTTCGGAGTCGATGGTCGTCTGACGGCCGATTTCAGTATGCCGGTTGGAAAAATGGATGACACCATCTTTGTTGTAGATGCGGATGGAGGCGATTTCCTCTTGCCGGGCAATATTGTTGATAATCTGATGAATGTCTTCACCGGAATCGAGCATCATGGCATAGTGGGTGCCCAGCTTGATCGTATTGCTCAGCCGATCGACGCGCTCGAGCGTTTCTTGTTGGACCCTCATCTTCTGGTGGCGGATGCTGAAATAGGCCCAGGCCGAAATGCTGACCAGCAGGGTGAGCCCCACCGCCAGGATGAGGGATGTGATCAAACTATGGCGTATCGGTCGTTTCATTCTGCGGTTCGAGTCACGGTGCGGTTTAAGCGCAACCGTTTCATTGAGTAGGATGGCCGGCGCCGGGCCTTAGAGATGCGCCCCACCTTGTTTCGTTGCCTAATCTTCATTGCGCGTGTCCGGTCGGCGTGGCAGTCGTATTAAAAAACGACTCCCCTGCCCCGGTTCGGAGGTCACCTGGATATGGCCACCATGCTGCTGGACAGTGGTCTTGGTGATATGCAGGCCCAGCCCCGTGCCCTTTTCCTGCTTGGATGAATAAAACAGGTTGAAAAGGTTCTCGCGGGTATCAGCGTCCATGCCAGGGCCGTTGTCCGCAATATCGAATTCAATCTGCTCATCTTCCACCAGGCGCGCGGCAAAAACGATCTCGGGCGGCCGCCCGGACGTGTCTGCCGCACAGGCATCGACAGCGTTTTCCAGGATATTGATCAGGGCGGCGCGCAAGGCCACGGAGTCGGCGACGATCGAATCCGCCAGGTCATCGAAGCGGCGGGTCAAGCGGATGCCCTGCTTCCTAGCCCGGGGCTCGATGATCAGGGCGAGCTCATTGACAAAGCTCAAGGCATCGACGGTCTCGAGAACCAGCGCGCGTTCCTTGGCATAATATAGCACATCCAGAACGACGCCGCGAATCCGTTCCGTCATCAGCTTCATGATGTCGAAGCCCTCCTGGATCTGGTCGCGGTCATCCTTGCGCAGCCCGGTCTTCATCAGGTAGAGGCCGCCGTCCATGCCGGTCAGAACCCCTTTGACACCATGGGATACGGAACTGACCATCAGACCCAGCGATGACAGACGATCTTGAAGCTGGCGGATCGGTGTGACATCGGTGGCCATCTCCATAACCTGCCTGATATCGCCGGCCGCATCGGTAATCGGGGCCGTCCAGATCAAAAGGTGGCGCTGACGGCCGTCATGGGAGATGACCATCATCTCCGTTTGGTGCGACCGGCCATCCTCGAAGGTGGCCGTTACCGGACAGTCCCGGCAGGGCGTCTGGCGTTGTTTGTAGGCTTCAAAACAAGTGGGGCCGGCATCTTCCCCGAATTCGTCCCGGAAGCGGCGGTTGGCGGCCGTGATCCGGAACTGCCGGTCCACCACCGCGATATAACAGGGGACCTCCTCGAAAAGCTGATGATACCGCTGCTGGGTCGTACGCAATTCTTCCTGCAGCCGCGTGACTTCGGAAATATCAGCGGAAATCTCCAAGACCAGTTCCAACTCCCCCCGGCTATCGCGGATCGGCGCGGTGTGCACCACCACCGGGTAGGTCTGGCCGTCCTTGTAGCGGATCGTCTCGCGGCTGCGCACGCCGGCCCCGGAGACGAAGGTTTGGCCGGCCGGGCAGGCGTCGGGATTGTCAAAAGGCCCCGTGTAGATCTCCCAACTGGGTCGGCCCACCATGTCGCCCAGACGGTCGCTGAACAGTTGATTGGTGGCCACGACCTGCAGCTGCCGGTTGTGCAGGGATACGAAACAGGGCACTTCGTTGAAGTATTCCATGCCGCGCCGCACATCACCGGCGATGTCCAGAAAGGCCGTGGTCAGGCAATCGACCGCCTGTCCCAGGGCCGTAAGACGCTCCATTTCGACGAGCCGCGCGGACTTGGCCTCCACCAGCGTTTCCAGATTCTCGGTATAGGCCTTCAATTGGCGGCGCATCGCAATTTTTTCCGCCGCGCGTTGGAGGGCGATTTCGAGAACATCATCGTTGATCGGTTTGGTGATAAAATCGGCGGCCTCGAGTTTGAGGCTCTCGATGGCCAGTTCCATATCGCCATGGCCGGTGATCATCAGAACTTCCGCATCCGGATCCTGGGCCTTGATCTGCCGCAGCATCTCGACCCCGTCCATGACCGGCATTTTGATGTCGCTCAAGATGATCGGAGGCCGCTCAGCCAGAAAAACATCGAGACCCTCGCGGCCGTTGGACGCCGTGAGGACTTCGTAGCCGATCTCGGACAGATAGATCTGCAGGATGTCGCGCAAATCCTCTTCGTCATCCACTACCAGTATGCGCTTTTCAATTTCCATGGTGTCGCTTTCGAGCCCCGGGACAGATGAAGTCGGCGCTGGCCGACCGGCCTGCGAAGAAAGACACGGCAGCCATCTGTGGCGAATGACGGCAGGCCGGTAATGGCGGGAGGTCGTGACCGGAATGATGGTGGCAGCCGGTTTCAGCCAATCGTTTGCCGAATACGCTCAAGCAGCCGCTCATGATCCACGGGCTTTTCCAGATAGGCCACCGGATCGGGCACCGGCTGGGGGCTCTGGGCATTTAGCATGGCCAGATAATGGCGGAAACTGCGTTCGGCCACCGCCGAGAGCATGATCACCGGTATTTGCGCCAGCGCGGGGTCCGCTTTGAGACGGCCGTACATTTTAACCCCGCCGTCACCCGGCATCATGATATCCAGAATAATCAGATCGGGGCGATCGTCGCAGGCTTTCTGCAACCCCGCTTTCCCGTCGCGGGTCGCCACGGTTTGGTAGCCGTGACTTTCCAAAAGCGCGCAGACATAAAACCGCATGTCCATTTCATCATCGACGACGAGAATCTTTTTTTGCGCCATGGCCGCCAGCGGGGTCTGCGAGCGGGCACCGATAGGCCTACCGGCCGGGTGCCGCCGAACGCATCCACCGGAAATCCTGAAACGTTAGAATTCCTAGCTCACCTTGTCCGGACGATTGACGCTGGCCACCGGGCAGGCCGCCCGCAAGACGACTTGCTCGACCGTGCTGCCCAGCACGGCTTTTTCCGGATCCACTTCGCGGGTGTGGTGGGCCATGACAACCAGATCGCCGTTGTTCTCGCGGGTGTATTTAAGGATCTCGACGTAGGGCACACCTTCCCAGACCTCGATGGCATAGTTGTCGTAGTCGCCCATCTGCGAAACATAGGTCTTTTCGATACGCTCGCGCGCCGTCTTGATTTCCTTCTCGATATCGTCCTGACTGACGGCCTTGCCGGCATAGATGGCGCTCATATCAAGGGCGTGCAACAAGTGCAGCTTGGCGCCGATTTCACGGGCCAACTGGAAGGCGAACTTAAAAGCGGACAGGGAGGCTTTGGAAAAATCGGTGCCAAAAACGATATTGGAGAAATACCACAGGCAGGTGGTACAGGGGCGGCTGACGATCAGCACGGGACACTTGGCCCCCTTGGCCACGCGCTGCATGGTACTGCCGACCACATTGCGGTAGCGGGTGGCGCCGGCGTCTTCTTCGCGCGCATGGGCCCCCATGATGATCAAATCGGTATCGCTTTTCCGGGCGTAACGCAGGATTTCGCGATGCGGCGAACCGGTGGCCGCTTCGATCAACGTTTCATCGGCCTCTTCCAACTGTTTGGTATAATAGGTTTTGATTTCCTCACACACCCACTCCACGTAGTCGTCGTTGACGTACTCCTCCATGCCCGTGCGCAGATCTTTGACCACATGACTGAAGCCACGCGTCGGGGTACCCAGCGTGTGAAACAAGGTCAGCTCGGATTTATATTTCTTGGTCAGGTCGAATGCCACGTGGGCCGCATGATCGCAGGTGGGTGTCCCGGTGGTCGCGAAAAGTATCTTCTCAAACATTGTCACCTCCTTAGTGCACAGGCTCTCAGGGTGCCGTGGAAGCTGAGTTCCCATACGACGCCGTCAATAAATTCAAACAGGTTGAAAACGGTTCCGAACTCGAACTGATCGACCTTGTCGCCGAACACGATGTGCTTTAACCGACCAAGCTTCAGGGGCATATCCAGCAGTTGTTCCAATTCGTAGTTGCGTATTTCACGGGGTTCCGGACCGCCGGCCCCAACGAGCGAGCTGTAGATCTCCAGCCGGGGCTCTCCGGGATAGCCGACCATCTCGACGGTCTTGTTGAATTCGATATGGCTGAAATCATCGCACTGGCAGCCACTCGCCGGCGCCGCCCCGTATTGCTCGAGATAGGTAGGGAAAAAGGCGTTCAGACGCGTCAAAAGCGGATAACGCTCGAGCATGGCAAACAGGCTGCGAACCGTTACGCCGCTTTCCAGTTCGACCTTGAAACCCAGACAAGCAAGCGGCTCGGCATCGACAGGCATGCCGTCCGTGAAAAGCGTTCCGTTAGTCTGAAGCGTTACTGTATTCATGGGCTGACCCGGCAAGTGGTGGTCCTACCATCATAGCAGGGCCTGGCACCCAAGGCAATCATCGTGCCCGTTATTCCTCCGGCTGCAGGTGATCCGGTACGATCGCCATGTGAATCAGCAGCGGTTTGAGAAACGACCAGCGAATACCGATCCGGAATTCCTCCTCAAGATCGCGAATAGCATCCCAGCAGTTGTGACAGGGGGCAATCACCAACTTGCACCCGGTCTCCAGGATCTGATCGCGCTTGAC
>JASJED010000206.1 GCA_030065585.1 Desulfobacterales bacterium
CAATGAATGATTTCTCGCGCAGGTGATGCTATTGTAAAAGATAGTATCGCATAAAAACATAGACGTCCTAATAATTTCACGATATTCTTCGTAAATCATATTGTATGTTCTGCTCTTTATCCCGCAGATCCGACATCTCCTGTGATTTCGTCTGAGTAAGTGCTGATCCGACCTATAATCTCTTGCGTATCCTGGTCATTGATCCCTTGACTTTGGAGGGTATCAATGAGGTGCCCCACATACAGGGCAAAATGATGCTTAGTAATGCCTCTTGCATGGTGGACATGGCTTAGGGGTCTGCCGGAGTATGTGATCGGGCCATCCAGTGCTGCACTAAAAAACTCGCGTTGCATACGGCGTAGTTTGCCCATAGAAGCGTTTTCAAAAAAAGGCTTCAATTCCGGGTCGGCTATGACGCGATTATAAAATTCGTGGATCAGATCACTGATTGTTTGTTCGCCACCGACTCTCTCAAATAGTGTTTGCTGTTTATCGTTCATATTAAATCTCCAAGTTAGTCGCTCCTGAAAAAGCATTTATCCATCAGAGCTATAGAATAAAAATTTCAGGCGCAATAAGGGGACGCAATACTTGCATTTGCATTATTTCGATAGGAAATCTCGTGGATCAATGCCAGCGTGGCGAAGAATAGTCCGAAGTGTGCCTTCCGGCATGTCGCCCGGATGGTTGGGGATGGTGGTGTCGCGGCCGTTAGCTTCATTGTACCAGATTTCGTGGCTTCCGGCGGCCTGGCGATCGAAAACAAATCCAAAGGCTTTTATGCGTTTGGTGATCTGGCGATAGTTGAATCCGGATAACCGGCCCATGCTAGGCACTGACAATCAATGGATAGTCAAAGGCATCGGCAATGGCAGTCAGATTGACATCGCTTGAGCGCTCCGCTCGCGCTTCAAGCAGTTTGCGGGCCACATCGCGGGCGATCTCCAACGCCTCGGTCGCTGTCCGCCCCTGAGCCACCAGACCTTGAATGTCATCCGAGGTTGCCAGGTAAACGCCTTCAGGTAGTTTTTCGATATGAATGTTGATAATTTTTTCCATGCGGTTCTGGCTTTGCTGGTCTATTTCTGCCCCGAAAAAATGATTATTTGTTCATCCGTATGAAAACTATGTCTGAATGACAGCAGAAAATCAAGGCCAAGGGCCTGCTTTGCTATTCGGACTTACCACAAACGTTTGTTCGCTAACGCCCGCCCTGATCCTGTTTTCAGGTATTTTTCAAAAGCGGATGCCCGGGATGAATCCGTAAAAGCGATATACGTAACAAGTTTCTACGGTTTATATTTCTTCGTATGCTTGGAGCAGCCGTTATTGTGTTGGCTAATTCTTTTTTCGATGTTTTCAGTGATGCCGACGTAACGCTGATCGGGAAAAGGGATGCTGCGGATCAGATAAACATATTTCATGACCGCTCGATATAGCTTGAGGTGGCTCTTTGCGATTGGTTTAAATGATCAAGTTTTAATTTGTGACGGCAGGGTTCGCCATCCTTCGCATTGGCTAAGGTACCAAGATCGACAATTTAATATGGCTTGCCATCCGAAGCCTTGGCAGCGGCTTTCGTGCAAGTTTGCGGGGTAGTAAAGTACGCCTACGCTGAAGCTTCGGCGCACATCCTTCGCCAAGGCGAAGGATGGTGGAGGCGGCGGGAGTCGAACCCGCGTCCGAGAACATTCCACATCGGCATCTACATGCTTAGCCCGAACTTTGCGTGTCAGCCGTGAGAGCCCTTCCGGGCCAGGTCTCTTTAGGCTTATCCTGATTTAGGTTTCGCTTCGGTTGCACCAGGCATCAACCGTCGCTATCCCGCTAGTCGACGCCCTTTCCAGGCCCGCGGGAGTAACCTGGAAGGACGGAAGCTGCTTAAGCAGCTACGGCGTAGTTATAATCGTCTGCGATTATATTTAGTTTCCCGTCGTTTTACGAGCGGACAGGAAAGCTCGACATGCAGCCTATGCTTCTTTGCCCCCGTCGAACCCGTTTCGCCCCCAAATTTTGAAAGAACAGCCTTACACGCAAGAGCTTGCAAGAGATCCGCTTGTAGCACAGGCATGGCCGGTATACAAGCGTCGATTTTGATACAAAACTAAGCCTAATCCATTGAAATGTCAATTGATATAAGTGTTGATCCGATTCCGCTGAGACCGCTCTATTTTCGCCCGCGAGACACACGCGTCTCGGAATCGATGGCCAGCGCTTGGGTTTCCGGCGGCAGGGTGATCGTTTTGTCAAATGACGAGGACCGGCGAAAATAGACGGATCGCGATTTGAAGCCGGACGCATAGAGCACTTTGCGGAGTATCACGTTGCCATCGCCTTCGAGCGCCAGCAGATAGATGTTGACCGAGAAGCTGCTAATCCGAACGTCGAGGATCTGGCCTTTGACATGCACGACCACCTCCGAAGTGGATGAGGGCTGCCGCGTATATTCGTAGGCCACGACCGTGCTGCCGGTATCGGCCCTGCCGGCGTGCGGGCCGCCGTCCAAGAGCGGAATCCGCTGGTCGGGAGGCATGGTTTTGTCGAACACCGGCCGGCCGTCGCTGCTGCAGGCCCAGAGAAAGACAGCCGCCAGCAGGACGAATGCCGCACGAACCGGCCATTTGTTGTTGCACAGCGGTCGAAGGGTATTTCTAATGCGGATGCGGGACGGGTCATGTTCGCTCATCATCTTCTCCCCCGCGAGAGTCGGGTCCTTGAGCTCAGGGCGAAATAGGTGCTGTCGGGAGGCACGGCCAGTTGCGTGGCAAATGTCGTCGAGGGGCGAATGAAAGTGTCGCGACCCTGTTTGTGCCCCAAGGCAAAGACCAGATTGCGGCTGATGGTCACGCCCTGGTCGTCGAGAAAATTGAGGTGGAGGGTCAGGCTTTCCGGTTTTTTGGCCATGAAGCGATTAATACCGCCTTCGATCTGCATGATCCGACCGGGGGGCTCGCGTGCATCGATGCGGTAGCGGTAATTGACGATGACGGTCATGGTTTCGGCCGTTCCCGCGTGGGGCCCGCCGGATTGAAGACTGACGCGTTTATCGGGCGGAAATGATCGGCGCGCCATCTGTTCGGTCTGGCAGGCCGCCAGTCCGGCAATCAACCCGAGTGCCATGGCGACAGCAGCCATCTGCAGAGCGCGTTGGTAAAGTTTCATGTGATGATTCCTTGGATCGGGATAAAGCATGCGAGCAAAGCGATTACTGTTAAATTAAGCGCTCAGGGCCTGGATGCAATCCTACAATGGTCATGTCGACCATTGCGGCGTCTGGTTCGTCATTAAAGGTCAAATGACCGGGTAATTTGCCACCGGAAATATTGCGACAGGTTCCCCGGAAAGGATACCCGCAAGTTTTCAGGGTCGCTCCCGGAAAGAGTCCGGCCTTGAAAGTTTCCGGCGTGAGGTCCCGACCGCTTTACACCGAGGCGGCCGCGACCGATGACCGGGGGTGGTGGCCCCATCGCAGAAAAGCCCGGAGAGTGAAAAAAGGTCAGCCATTTTCGATGGCTGACCTCTTTATTTGGTGGGTTCTCATGCGGCCTTGCGGCAGCCCGCGGGCCGGCCGGGCACAGAAGGCCCCGGCGCTCGACATGTTTGGCGCCATGCTTAATTTTTAAATCATATGGAATGAGTGCTGACGGACAGCTTACCTGAAACTGTTACCCGCGCTTCAATGTTCGCTTTGCACTACCTGAATGAAGCCTTGATTGATCTGAAGTCATCCTCACATCCGCCTTCTAGATTTCCACCCAAATAGTCCGTCTCATACGCCACATGAGAATTGATTCTGTATTACGGCCAATATCAGGGAGGTTGCCATGACACGCAAATCCGATGTTTACAGATGCAATAGCTGCGGGTGTATCGTTACGGTGCTCAAAGACGGTGAAGGGGATTTGAACTGCTGCGATAACAAGATGCAGGAGGTCACACCCGACGAAGCCAAAAAGCTGACCCATGACATGGCGCGGCCGGGTGCGCCCTGAGACCGCCTGACGGGCAGGTGTCATTTCTGACGACGCGGGGCGTTTGGCGACACCCGGCGGATCAGTGCGTCCGGCAGCTATGGTGAACAATTTTTCAAGAGGTCGAGCCGATATAAGGACGTTACATCGGTGCCGACAGCCTTGCCCGGGATCAGGAATCCATTTGACGTGAGCGAATGAGCAGAAGCGGGCGGTCCACGCGATGTAGGACACCTGCGGCCACACTGCCGTAAAATACACGGCCGATACCGCCGCGCCCGTGGCTGGCCATGGCAACCAAATCTGCACCGGTTTCCTCGGCCGCCATGAGAACACATGAAACCACCGGGCCGTTTATCACCTGGTGGGAGACGGATACCCCCGCCGCTTGCAGCTGCTGGTCGATACCTTCCAAGTAATCCGAGGCCTCTTTATTGAGTTTCGCCAGGGTTTCGTTGTGCCATTTCGGGTCATAGCCTTTGAAACCGGTCATGCTGGGTATTTCCACCACCCGCAGTAATATGATTTCGGCCTGGTAACGCTTGGCCAGTTCCTCGGCGTGCGGCAGGATGGCTTCCGCGCGCGGCGAACCATCCAGGGGGACGAGAATCTTGGTATACATGGGGGCCTCCTTTTGCTGAAGGCTAATATGCCTGCGCTTTCTTAGCGCCGGCGGTGGCAGGATCAGGTGCCAAACCAGCCTAAGGTCATCCGTTATACGCTCCTCGCCATCCATTGGGATGGAGTTCGAAAAATAAGAATAATCAGAAAGTTAGAAACGAATGTCAGCGAAGACGGCAGCGGGCGCCGTGTTATGTATGCGTATTCAAATTGAAGAAGAATATAGATGGTTATTCTGCCGCGGACTGGCGCCGATAACAAAGCCATTAAGTTTGACAATATTTACGCCGGCGCTAAAAAGCAAGCAACAGGGGCGCATTGAAGACATGGCGGGATGCGGGATGCGGCGCAACCTCGTGTGGTTGTGAGCACGCCCGCGAGCGTCCGCAGGCGTAGCACAAGCTACGTCGAGGACCGGCAGGAGGCGAGAACGCCGCCTGGGATCGAGAGATGCCTCTCCTGCGTGCACACTACTTGTATTTTCGCATGGCCCGCTGCAAATCCCGTTGTTCTTCCCGCCGCCGGATGGTCTCGCGCTTGTCGTGCTTTTTCTTCCCTTTGGCCAGGGCCAGGAGCAGCTTGGCCTTGCCCTTTTTGAAGTAGACCCTTACCGGTATTAGGCTGTAGCCGGCCTCGTTGACCTTGCCGTAGAGTTTCTTGATCTCGGACTTGTGCATCAGGAGTTTGCGGGTGCGCCGCGGCTCGTGGTTGTTGTAGTAGGCAAAGGGGTAGGGGCCGATGTGCATGTTGTGCACCCAGACCTCACCATTGTGGATGCGGGCGTAGCTGTCGCGTAGGTTGCAGCGGCCGCGTCGCAGCGACTTGACCTCGGTGCCCCGCAGGGCCATGCCGGCCTCGAACTTGTCTTCGATGAAGTAGTCATGCCGGGCCTTGCGGTTTTCGGCGATGATTTTGATGCCTTCGGCGCTCATGGGATCATTGGGGGGCCTTCGTCGTGGTGACAGACGCAGGGCCAGATTAGTTGGTGTTCGCGCCCTGCCCGTTTTTAAGGATCACGCCGTAGCGTTCCTCGGCCCGGCGGTTGATTTCCTCGGCATCGTGCAGATCGACGATTTCCGCCGCGAATTGGCGGGCGTCGCTGGCCGACAGCCGCCGGACCATGCGTTTGACCACCGGGATCGCATGGGTGTTCATGCTCAATTCGGTGATGCCCAGCCCGATGAGAATCGGCACGTGGATCGGCTCGCCGGCCATTTCGCCGCACATGGCGATGCCGATGCCGGCCTTGCGGGCCTCATCGGCCACGTGTTTGAGCATGCGCAGAATGGCCGGGTCGAGCGGATCGTAAAGGTAGGCCACGTTGCGGTTGCCGCGGTCGATCGCCAGGGTGTACTGGATCAGGTCGTTGGTGCCGATGCTGAAGAAATCGCACATCTTGGCCAGCTGGTCGGCCATGACCACGGCCGAGGGCACCTCGATCATGACCCCCACTTCGATATCACCCTTGAAGTCGATACCGTCCCTCTCGAGGGATTCGGTCGCCTCGGCGAGCATCGCCTTGGCCTGGGCCAGCTCATTGCAGTTCGAGATCATCGGAAACAGGATGCGCACGTTGCCGAAAGCCGCGGCCCGCAGGATCGCCCGCAGTTGGGCCATGAAGACATCCCGGTTCTGGAGGCAGTAGCGGATAGCCCGCAGGCCCAGCACCGGATTGACCTCGTTGTCGCTGCCGAGATAGTTCAGGGCCTTGTCGCCGTTGATGTCCAGCGTGCGAATGGTGACCGTCTTGGGATACATCACCTCGACCACATCGCGGTATTTGTCGAACAGCTCGAATTCATCCGGGAAGGTGGTGCGGTTCATGTACTGGAACTCGGTGCGGTAGAGACCGATGCCGTCCCCGCCGTTGTCGATGACCGAAACGACCTCCTCGGGCAGTTCGATATTGCCCTGGACGACGACTTCCTCTTCGTCGGCCGTGCGGGCCTGGATGTGACTTTCACGTATGATGCGCGCACGGTAGGCTTCGTAGCGTTCCTGGCGTTCCTCGTATTCGACCAGGGTGTGCTCTTCCGGGTTGACGATGACGACCCCCTCGTTGCCATCCACGATCAGGATATCGTCGGTACGGATCAGGGAGGTGGCATTGTCCAGACCCAGAACCGCCGGAATGTCCAGGGTGCGGGCAATGATGCCGGTGTGGGATGTCTTGCCGCCCATGTCGGTCAGAAAACCCTTGATGCGTTCGAGCTGGATCTGGCTGGTGTCGGCCGGCGACAGGTCGCGGGCCACCAGGATGACGCGTTTGTCGATATCGGCGATCCGGACCTGTTCGGCGCCGGTGAGCTGGTGCATGATGCGGTCGGAAACGTGCATGATGTCGGACACGCGCTCCTTGAGGTAGGCATCTTCCATGGTCTGGAACATGCTCTTGATTTCGCCGACCACGTTTTTCAGGGCCCATTCGGCATTGACCTTGTCGCGTTCGATGGTCTCGATGCTGCGCCCGGAGAGCATCTTGTCGTCAAAGAGCAGGAG
>JASJED010000207.1 GCA_030065585.1 Desulfobacterales bacterium
CAGCAGCCGATGCAGGGCCGCACAGCGGCCTGACCCTCCCGGGACTTGGCGGGCAGATCCGGATCGGCCAGCAGGGCGCGCCCCAAGGCGACCATGTCGGCTTGGCCGGTTGCGACGATATCATCCGCCATGGCCAGGTGTTTGATGCGCCCCACGGCCACCACCGGTATGGAAACCACGTCCTTGACGGCCTCAGCCAGGTGAACGAAGCAGCCCTGGGGGGCATAGAGGGAGGGAATCGTGAGTTCGCGCGATCCGTAGACCCCGGCGGAGACATGCAGATAGTCGGCCCCGGCGGCCTCCAGCACGGGCGCCAGGCGCAAGGCCTCGTCGAGGCGCCAGCCGCCTTCGATATAGTCATCGCCGTTGATGCGGATGCCCACCGGAAAGTCGCGGCCGGCCTTGACCTTGATATCCTGAAGCAGCTCCAGCAGAAAGCGGATCCGGTTTTCAAAGCGGCCGCCGTATTGATCGCGGCGCCGATTGGCATTGGGGGACAAAAATTGGTTGATCAGATAGCCGTGGGCGCCGTGGACTTCGATGAAATCGAAGCCGGCCTCACGGCAGCGGCGGGCCGCATCCCCGAACGCCGCCACCAGGCTGCCGATCTCCGCCACGGCCAACTCACGGGGAATACCTTTGACCACGGCCGGTGCGGCAATGGGTGAGGGCGCCACCTTCTGGTCGTGGTAGGACTGGCGCCCGCCGTGCATGAGCTGAACCCCGAAGCCCACATCATAGGGTTGCATGGCGGCCACCATACGCGCCAGGGCCGGGATGCAGGCATCGTCCCACAAACGGGGCAGTTCGGGCAGTTCGATTCCGCTGGGATGCACGGCCCCGCCGCCCACCAGCATGGCCCCCACGCCGCCGCGGGCACGTGCTTCGAAATAGGCGGTCAACTGATCGGTGACAAACCCGTTGCCATCCACCCCGAAGTTGATGCTCATGGCCGACATGAGCAGGCGGTTTTTTACGATCAGCGATCCGATCGACAGGGGTGTAAAGAGGTGGGCGTAGGCGCTCATAGGCTGTGAGGCTCCTTGGCAAATGGGATCCGGAGGCCCACTTATAGCCCCGCCGGCAGACGCCGTCAATCGAAGGTGATCTTAGAGCCGCCAGAATGATGGCGCGCGTGAAGGGTCACGGATATGTCGCATGCCATCGCAAGTTTCGCCCTTAGGCCATCAATATCGATCAGACCCCGGCCGGCATGAGCATAACCCGTGAATCCACCTTACGGACGCCCGGCACACGCTTGACGATGTCGGGCATGTCCGTCACCATGGCGAGGGTGAAAACCAGGCCGCTGATGTCCGCCAGGCCCCCGTCACGGATTTCGATGGTCAAGAATTTCAAATCGATTTCGTGCTTCAGGAGTTCGGCTTCGATTCGCTTGATCAGCGCAAGGCGCTCCATGGACTCCAGGGCGTTCAAGCTGCATTCGTTGATCCGCTGGTCCCCGGCGGCGGCGGCAATGAGAGCGGCCGCGGCGGTATCCGGCAATTTTTCGGTATTGATGGTCAAATCGTAGAGCGCGGCATCATCCCAGCGCTTCTGGAAAGCGAAGTTGAAAAACCCTTTCTGGCGCGCATCGGCTTTCTGGACCAGCTTATTTGCATCGGCCTCCGTGAGCCCCTGGTCCCTGGCCATCCGCAAAATGCGCACGGTCTCGCGGGCATGAATCCGCACATGCAGCGCACAGTCGAAGTCGCGCAGGAGCATCTGGCTGCCGTGGCCCACAATGACCCCCACGCCCCGCCGGGCCATTTCATAGACCACCGATTCCATCAAATCGAGGTAGATATCCGGCCGGCGGCTGAGAATCCGGTCGAAAAATCCCGGGGCTTTCTCGTCCAGCGCGCCAATATCCTCGGGATGAAGCCCCGAAGACAACGCAATGCCCTGCATCTTCCGGTCGTCGTAGAGCGGCATGTCCAATTGCGCCGCTGCCAAACGCGCAATTTCGAGTCCCCCGCTGCCGAGATTGTGAGAAACCGTGATCAATGCCATAACGATTATCCCCTCATTTATGATTTCGCGCGCCATAGCAGGCCGTGGCAGGTTATCGGCCGGCCGTGCTGCTGTTCAGATATGTCAACGTTTGCCGATCAAATTTCCCGAAGCAACACAATAAGCATCATTTCCAGGGTCACCAGGCCTAACGCCCCGTCTGTGGCGGACCCGCTGCTGGTTGGCCCTTAATTACCCCTTGACCCAATGGAAAATTCCCGCAATACTGGGCCGCGTTTGGGGCCGTATGGGTAAGGGTTTGAGAGCACCGTAACAATATCGCCTATCCAAGCGGGTGGCGCGTTTTGTTCCCCGCAAGGCGCTTCGCCAATCCCTGCCAGCAAGCGGTTTAATAACCGCCGACCACGCTTAATAAGCAAGACGCGGGCCCACCGTTCACAACGCTAACTCTCCGTCTGGGAGCCATCATGACACATCCCCTCATCGAGTTCCGTGACGTCCATAAAACTTTGGGCAGCACCTATGTTCTCCGCGGGACCAACCTCAAAATTCCCAAGGGCGAAATCACCACGATCATCGGTAAAAGCGGAACGGGCAAAAGCGTTTTCTTTAAACATGTCATTGGCCTGCTCTCACCGGACCGTGGCGACATCATCTGCGATGGTAAACCCATGTCGGAGATGACGCGCCACGAAATCTACGATTGGCGTGGTAAATTCAGCTATATGTTCCAGAACATGGCCCTGTTCGATTCGATGACGATCTTCGAAAACGTGGCCCTGCCCCTGGCCCAGGGAACCAACCTGCCCAAAGATGAAATCACCAAACGGGCCCATGAACGCCTGCGTCAACTGGACCTGGAGGGCATCGACCACAAGTATCCCTCGGAGCTCTCGGGCGGTATGCAAAAACGCGTGGCCATGGCCCGGGCCCTGGTGACCGATCCGGAGATCATTCTCTTCGACGAGCCCACCACCGGCCTGGATCCCATCCGCAAGAACGCGGTCCACAGCATGATATCGGAATATCAGAGCAAATTCGGCTTTACCGTGATGCTCATCAGCCACGAGATTCCCGATGTGTTCCTGATTACCCAGCAGCTGGCCATGCTGGACGAGGGGCACATCATCTTCCAGGGACCGCCGGAGGAGATTCAAAACGTCGACAATACGATGATTCACGAGTTCATCACCGGCCTGCAAAGTCCCCAGGACGAACTGACCGGTATGGACACCGTGACCCAGGGCAAGCAGCACTACAACCAGGCCATGGCCCAGCTCAAGGAGGGCCAGGCCGCCTTTTCGATCGTCGTGCTGACCCTGGAGGGTATGGATAAGATCAACGACGCTTTGGGGCACGTCAAGGGCCAGACCATCCTCAAGAACTTTTCCTCCGACGTCAAACCGCATCTGCGCGAGGGCGATTCCTGCTCGCGGCACGATTTGAACCAATTGATGGTCGTCCTGCACAACGCCGGCGAGGACGATACCCGCCGCTTCTGCTTCGACCTGGCGCAGAGGCTCAAGGCCGAGCATATTTTGAACGGCATCAGCGAGGAAGTGGACACCCTGAATGTCAGCGCCGGTTTTGCCGAAGCCCCCATGGACGCATCCATCGACGAAGTTTTGGCCAGCGCTGAATCGCGGGAGGCCACCTTTCTCGAGTTCAGCATCAAATAAAATCGAACCGGACCAGCGCCGGCCGGTGGTGACTGCAACCAAAACGCCCCAACCAAAGAGGTCGTTATGAGCCGCAAAATGGCAATCGTACTGGAAAACAAACTCGAGGAACTCAGTGTGCTGACCCAGATGCTGCAGGTTTTTCTGCGGCCCTACCAGATGCCCTCGGCCACGCTTTACGCCCTCGAGCTGACCCTGGAAGAAATCCTGGTCAACATCATCTCCTATGCCTATGAGGGCGACACATCGCACGAAATCGAGTTCAAGGTCGAAGTCGATGAGAACATGATTGCGATGAAGTTCATCGATGAAGGCACGCCCTTCAACCCGCTCACGGTCAAGAAAGCGGATACCCAGCAGCCGATGATGGAGCGGGGCATTGGGGGCCTGGGTATCAGTGTGGTCCGCAAAATGCGGGATATGATGGAATACCAGCGTAAAAACGATAAAAACATCCTGCGGATCTGGTTTCAGCGCCAGCAGGATACGGAATAAGTTCAGCGCTGTCCGCACCGCTGAAGACAGAAAGGAAAGGGTCTATGGGCCAACCTATCACGCAAGACCAGGGCGTGGCGGGGCCACCGCCACAGGCTGCGCTCGCCATGGTATTCGAAACCATCGGCCAATGGGTTATGCGCACCATCAACAACCTGGGCGCCGTCACAATTTTCCTACTCAAAGCGCTCGTGCTCATTTTTGGCCGCAAACAGTTCGCGGCCATCATTCAACAGATCCACATCATTGGAGTCAAAACCGTCAACATCGTGGCCCTGGTGGGATTTTTCACCGGAATGGTCATGGGGCTGCAACTCTACTATACGCTGGTCAAATACGGTTCCGCCGGCGTTCTGGGGTCGGCCGTGGCCCTCTCCCTGATCCGCGAGTTGGGGCCCGTGTTGACGGCCATCATGATCACGGCCCGGGCCGGATCGTCCATGACGGCCGAAATCGGCATCCAGCGCAATTCGGAGCAGATCGACGCGCTGTACACCATGCGGATCGACCCGGTGGGCTACCTGATCAGTCCCAAGATTGCCGCTTCGCTCATCAGCTTTCCCATTTTGACGGCCCTCTTCGATCTGATCGGCATCTTTGGTGGCTACGTCAGTGGATGCGTGATCATGGGCGTCAATTCCGGATCCTATTTTTACCGCGTCACCAGCAGCGTTTTACTCGAGGATGTCACCGGGGGCTTCATCAAGGCCATCGTGTTTGCGTTAATCGTCTCCACGATCTGCTGCTACCAGGGATATTTTACCCACATGCGCACGGACAGCTACGGCGCGCGCAGCGTCAGCCTTTCGACCACCTCGGCCGTGGTGTTGTCGTGCGTCTCCATACTGGTGGCCGACTATGCCGTAACGGCCCTTTTAATGTAAACCATGCCAAGCGCTTTGAATTGAGAAAGGTCTAACGATGAAAAAATACTCCCATGAAACGATCGTCGGCGTCTTTGTGGTTCTTGGCCTGATCGGCATCTATGTGATGGCCGTGAAACTCGGCAATGTTGACCTGGTCGGCGATGACACCAACACGTTCTACGCCCCCTTCAGCACGGTTTCCGGCCTGCGGGTGGGCAACTCCGTTGAAATGCTGGGCATGGAAATCGGCCGTGTGGCCGATTTCCGGATGGACCAGGAAAAGCTGCAGGCCATCGTGACCCTGGAGGTGGACAAGGAGATCGAAATCTTCGACGACGCCATCGTCTCGATCAAAACCGCCGGCTTGATCGGCGACAAATTTATCAATCTCGATCCGGGCGGCGGCGGTGATCCGCTGGCCGACGGCGACACGATCATCGAAACCGAGTCGCCAATCGATCTGAACGACCTGATCAGCAAGTACGCCTTTGGCGATGTCGACAAATAACCGGCAGCGGCCCGGCGTATGAAAATGGTCTGGGCATCGACCGCCGGCCGCCAGCGCGGGATGCTGCCGCGCTGGCGGCTGACAGCGGCAACCAATCATTGAAACAGGAGAAGTTCACATGCGAAGGGCCGGAATACTGATCCTTCTCGGCGGAATCGTCTGGCTTACGAGCACGACGGCGGCAACGGCCGGCAGCCACGCCGATCTGAACAATATTTTTTCCAAATCCCATCGGGCTTCGGACAACGAGCAATTTGAAACCTGGGGGGCTCAACCCGCATACGAAGGCGATACGGTTCCCGACAGCCAGCGTTACCAGGAGACGGAGCCCCTTCTCTGGGCACAAAACGACAATGGTGCCGCGGAAGACGAATTTGCCGACGAATGGGATGACGAATGGGATGATGAGGATGAGGTCGCCGAAGAGATACCGGACCCCTTGATGGGCTTGAACTGGCTATTTTTTCAATTCAACGACAAGTTCTACCGCTATCTCTGGGAGCCCCTGGCCCAGGGATATGGCTTTGTGGTTCCCGAACCGGCTCGCAAGGGCGTGCGTAATTTTTTCTCCAACCTGACCACCCCCATCCGTCTGGTCAATTGCCTGCTGCAGGGCAAATGGGATGACGCCGGCAATGAGACCGCGCGTTTTATGATCAACACCACCGCAGGGGTCCTAGGCTTCGGCGACCCCGCGTTAGAGGACTACGGGCCACCCAAGGATGAGGATTTCGGGCAGACCCTGGGCTATTGGGGGCTAAACGACGGGTTCTTCCTGACCTTGCCCTTTATTGGTCCATCGTCATTGCGGGACGGCATCGGCTTTGTGGCGGACGGCTATCTACATCCCGTCTCCTACCTCGACGGTAAACCATACAAAACCAAGTGGTATAAAATCGCTATTCGCGGGTTCGAAAGATTTAATGCAACCTCGTTTCAAATCGGGGAATACGACAAGCTCAAAGGGATGGCCCTGGATCCTTACGTGGCCATTCGCAATGCTTGGTGGCAGAATCGCCAGAAAAAAATCGCCGAATAGCTTGCAGCCGGGCAGCTGCAGGGGACTCATCCGGATCAGCCCTTGGCGGGCTTCATCCGGATAGTTGTTTCAAACCGTCTTCCAGGGTGTCGCTTATCGGGAAAAAAGAGGCGAAACCGCTGATTTCGAAGATATTGCGGACATTGGTGTTGGGGGCGCAGAGGGCGAAACGGCCCTCGTTGCGTTTGATTTCCTTGGCCGTGGCCAGAAGCACGCGTAAACCGGCGCTGCTGATGTACTCCATTCCGGCGATGTCGAAAAGAAAGGGGCCCTGCCCGCCGCGGACCTGATCCATGATTTGCTTCTCGGCCGCCTCGGCCGTGACGGCATCCAGGCGCCCATCAATCTTGAAGCAGAATACCCCTTGTTCCTCGAAGGTTTCGATTTTCATTGCGTGCGTATCTCCGTCCTATCCAATCGATTAGGAAACCGAACCGAAGTCGCCCTGCCGGTCGACCCCGCCGATTTGTATCCATTTCCACCATGCTCAACGTATACGAATGCGCAAGAATAATCAATCCTTC
>JASJED010000208.1 GCA_030065585.1 Desulfobacterales bacterium
GGCGGTTTGTTTGCCGATACCGCTGGAGCCGCCCACAATAACGGCGATGGGGGACGTTGATGCTTGCATGCCAGTCCTCCGCTAGATTCTACGCTTGGCTGTGGGGTGGTTCGGCAGTCTGCTGAATGGCGCTTGCGACTAGTTTTTCAGCTTGGCCGCTATTGCGGCAACGTGCTGGCCTTGGAAGCGTGCCGCGGCCAGCTCGTTTTCGCTGGGCATTCTTTCGCCTGTCCCCCCGGCGATGGTCGAGGCCCCGTAGGGCGAGCCGCCAGTGATCTCATCGGTTCGCATCTGGCCTTGAAACGAATAGGGCAGCCCCACGATCACGAAGCCATGGTGCAGCAGAGAGATGTGAAACGAAAGAATGGTCGATTCCTGGCCTCCGTGCTGCGTGGCCGAACAGGTGAAGACACTGCCCACTTTGCCGATCAGGGCGCCCTGGGCCCAGAGCTGCCCGGTGGCATCGAGGAACTGACGCATCTGGCCGCACATGTTGCCGAAGCGGGTCGGTGTCCCGAAAATAACGGCATCCGCCGATGCCAGCTCATCCACAGTGGCAACGGGAATATGCGCCATGGTATTTTGCGCCTCGACGGCCCCCATCTTCTCGAGGACCTCCGGTGGTAGGGTTTCAGGTACACGGCGCAGCACAGCTTCGGCGCCATGGACTTCGGCGACCCCTTCCGCTATCGCCGCGGCCATATGGTGAATATGCCCGTAAGTCGAATAGTATACAATCAATACTTTCATAGCTAATTGTTCCTTTTTTCGGTAACCTTTAGTTGCCATAAAATGAGTCGAAAGGATCCCATTCGGCTTTCATCTTCTCTACCTTTTGATGATATTGGCCTTGCATTTTCTGGTCACTGTGGGCGGCGATTTGTTTTAGCAACTGGCTCGTCTCGATCAATAACTCGCTGAGCTTGGCCTGCGCCTCAGGTGTCAAAGGCTTGGCACCGCACTGCTTTGACCACCGTGCCATTTCATCCGCCACCATATTGATGTTGCCCTGCATCGTGTGGTCTGCCAGGGCGGGACTGGTAAAAAGCAATACTGAAAGGATCGAGAATAAGACCGACAATGTTTTTAAGCTATCGATATTGTATTTGAATTTCATGTCATCTCCTTGTTGACCATAAATATCATTACACATGAGTTGCTGCGCAATGACTGCGGTTTGGATCCCTTAAATGTTACGTTAATGATTTTTTGGGGTCCCTGTGGATTGTTAGCTTAGCCAGCTCCAAAGTCATTCAGCCTACCGATTTACTTGCTCCTGGAGCAAAACGCCAGGTTAGGGGATTTATAATCCTTTTGAGGCGGATGTAAAGGGGAACGCTATCCGTGTGGAATTCAACAATTGAGTGCGCCCCGGCCGATGTCGGTAAAATGCGATTAGCCTATCATCCGCAGGACTGCAATCACCGCAAGGTGACGCTCGGGAGGGAACAGCATTGACATAGTGTCCCCTCCGCGCCGCGTCAATGATCGTGGTGATCATCGGCTTTCGTGGGATGCACCGTCCCATCGGCATGTTCAGGTGGCGAATAGATCGAGTAAAGCTTCATTTTTTCGGTTTGCGATGTATTGACGACATTGTGCTCGACCCCCGCGGGAATCACCACGGCCCAGTCATCCTCGACCGCGTGCTCCTGACCGTTCAAGACGACTTTGCCTTGGCCTGATTCAAAACGTATGAACTGATCCAGATCGTGAATCTCCATACCGATATCTTCGCCCGGTAGAAGGCTCATGACGACCAACTGGCTATTTTGGGCGGTATTCAAAACTTTACGGAAATGATCGTTTTGCAGCGTTGCTTTCTCGATATTAATGACGAACCCGGCCATGTTTGACCTCCTTTTTCTATACGATTGTTTGGTGAATCGAAATCATCCTGGGGCACTTTAGCTACGAAATGCATGCTCGCAACAAGAATACTTCGGGCTCGAATGGTAGAAATATGGGTGGGAACTGGTCGCCGGCTGAAAAACCGGCCGTGGGAAGGATCGCATTTAAGGCTGTCGGGTGAAGCCTCCTCGACAATAGGGTTACCGATTGCACCGACTTCGGGCCGTAGAAACTATTCGATTCCGATACCGTTTGTGAAAAACTTCAAGGCGAGATCTTTGCTTACGGCTTCAGACGGCGCTTGGGCCGGTTGAGGTAATGATGCCAAACCGTAAAGGCCAGCAAACCGAATCCTGAATAGACATGTAATGATTTGGCGCCCTTGAATTTGAAAAAACCGGAAACGAACAGGGCGCCCAGTGAACCCGTCATGCCAAGTTTGGCCGCGGCCTTGCGGCCCCTTGAAGCGGCTTTGGGCGTCCGGTGTTTTTCGGTTCGGATGGGAATCCGGACCTTTCGCGCGGTGTTATTTGTATTCGTCCCCATGGCAATTACCTCTCATCTCAAAACAGCTTACTTGAAACAATAGAGGGCAATTGCGCCCGGGTCAACCAACGCATCCAGTCCCGCATCCGCCCTTAACCGGCTATGCCGCACCGCTTGACATCCTTGGTTTCATCGTAACTGTTGAAGCTAGCGCGCGCTAACATTCAGGTTTGCGGCCATACCAGCGGGAACGCTCGTCATGGAATTGAATTTGACGCCAAGCCAGGAAAACTATCTGGAACATATTTGGCATCTCTCCAGTCAAGGAGCCGTGCGGGTTGTCGATTTGGCCGACTCGGTCGGTGTTAAACGGCCGAGTGTGACCCGCGCCATCAACAACCTGGTTTCCCTGGGGCTGGTTCAGCATGAGCACTATGGGGCGATCGAGTTTACGCCTGAAGGGTATCGGGCCGCCCGGTACATTGCCCGCCGTGATGCGAGTCTGAAGCGATTTCTGACCCAGGTATTGCAACTCGATGCCAAGCAAGCGAATGACGAGGTATGCCGACTGGAGCATGCCGTCGGGGAATTGGTATTGCGGCGACTGGATTTGTTATCGAATTACATTGATCGCCATGGGAACGTCAAGGTTGCATTAGCCCGGGAAATGAAACGTTGTACATCTCCCGCCGACGGGAAGCCTGTGCAGGGCATTGGGGCCAAGCCGCACGTTTAGCAATTAGGCGGCCAAGCAAACGCCGATGATTCAATCCGGGGCCTTCGTTGGGACGGTTTGTTTATCCTGGGGCGACCCCCCTGTTGACGTCATTTGATATTGAAATAGTTCATCCCGAGATCCGTTTTAACTCAGATCGATCCACCAACTGTTTCGGAGCGACACCATGCACATGGTCGTAGGATTCCTGCTAGCCTCTTTACTTCGCAAAAAGGCGCGATTACGAACCGGATTGCCTTCCATTCGCGGCAAGCTCGAAACCGTCCATGCCCTGCCGGGCCGGTTGCGTTTCAATTCGTCGCTGCTCGAAGGGCTCCACGACAATACCCGGAAGAAGATCAGCGCCGAGATTGGGAAAATCGAGGGTATTCAAAATGTGGCCATCAATGCCCAATCGGGGAGTTTGTTGATTAGATTTGATCCCGCTCATATCGAGCCCGTAATCGTCCACGGTATCGTTCTCAAAATTTTAGGGTTGGAGCGTGAGCTGGAAAAATCCCCGCATGGTCTGCTGACCCGTGAAATCGATTTGATCGGCCGTGCGCTGAACCAGCAAATTTACCAATCGAGCGGCGGCCTAATGGATTTACGCTCATCGTTGATGTTGAGCATTTTGATGCTGGCGCTTTATCGTATTGTCATCCAGGGCGACCGCGCGCTTCCCGGTGGCATCAATCTGTTATGGTGGACTTATATTTTGGCCAAACGGGGAGGGTAACGTTGCGGGCTTATTTGGCGACGGTCAAAAAGCATTTAAACCAGATCAAGGTGGTTCATCACCTGCCGGGTCGATTACGGCTGCATATCCCCATGCTGGAGAAGCTCCCCCCTGAATGGCTGCGGTACAAGCCCGACCTGATCGAAATCATCAAGCGCAAGCAGGGGCTGATCGCTATCGATTTCTCGATCGCTACGGGACGCGTATTGATCCACTATGATGCGGATCAGATCGCGCAATCCCAAATCCTGCAATGGTTCCGAAGGGTCACCATGATGCTTTGGGAGGGCTACACCGATGCCCCCTTTGATTCAAAACAGGAGATCGCGCCCTTCTTGAAGCGGATGCGTTCCCAATCCCGCCTTTGGCATTAGTGCCAACGTCAGGTCAGGGAGGTCACACCAAAGATGTTTTTCCAGCCACGCAAAAAACCATTGCTGTCCTGCGATATTCTCCACTCGCTGCCAGGTCGAATGCGTATTCATTGCCGGGCCTTGGGATTTCTGGACAGCTACAAGCATGAGATCAAAGAACGCCTCGAGGCGGATTTTGCCGTCACGTCGGTGGGTGCCGCCCACGGTTCCGAAAGCATTCTCATCCATTATGACCCCAATAAATCCAACTCGCGAGAGATTCTGGAATTGATGGAAGCCGTCATGGCGTCCTATTCGACCGTGGCGTTTAAAATCGATCGGGAAATCAAGAACCAACAAATGGTGCAGGAAAGGCGACTTCACGAGGAACCCCTGAGCGAGATGCTGGTGCGCATCGGGATCAATACCGCGACCCTCATGATCGGGTATGTTCGCAAGCCGGCCCCGCCGGTCACCCTGCTTCAGAAGCTGACCAATCTAAACGCCCTCACGGCGATGTCGCTGTCCAAGCCGATTTTTTCTAGCGGATTTGATTCGCTGCGTTTCAACGGGCGCCCCAATGCGGATACGCTGAGTGCCGCCGCTATTTTGGCCAGCCTGCTTTCCGGCAAGAGTGGATCTTCGCTGACCATCATATTGCTGGCGGACATCGCCGAATTGATGACGGCCTACACCATGGAGCGGACCCGTAGCGCCATTGTCGGCATGTTGGCCCTGGAGGAGCAATTCGCCTGGAAGATCGGTGCGGATGGCAAAGAAAACCGGGTACCGCTCGAAGAGGTTGCGCCCGGCGATTTGGTGGCGATCCACACCGGCTCCAAGATCCCCGTCGACGGCAAGGTGCAGGCCGGGGAGGCCTCCATCGACGAGGCCTCCCTGACGGGGGAATTCATGCCCGCCGTCAAAGCGCATGGTGACAGCGTCTATGCCGGGTCAACCGTCAAATCGGGCAATCTCACCGTGGAGGCGGAACGGGTCGGCGACGATCGGGCCATCTCGCGGATCGTGCATCTGGTCGAGGAAGCCCAAAGCCGCAAAGCCCCGATCCAGGCCTATGCCGATCGTTTTTCGGCCCAGTTTATCCCCATCAATTTTGCCCTGGCCCTGATCGTCTACATGATTACGCGCAGCCCCACCCGCGCATTGAATATGCTGATCATCGATTACTCCTGCGGGGTCAGGTTGTCGACGGCCACCGCTTTTGCCGCGGCGGTTTGTCGTTCGGCCGCCCAGGGAGTATTGGTCAAGGGCGGCAATTTTATCGAGATCCTCAGCGAAGCCGACACCTTGATTCTGGACAAGACGGGCACCATTACCGAGGGGCGACCCAAGGTAGCCTCGGTCTACGCCGCCGATCGTGGCGTCGAAACCCGCGACATCGTCGAGGCGGCCGCGGCCTGCGAAGAAACCACCAACCACCCCATTGCTCTGGCCGTGATCAACAAGGTGCGTGAGATGGGATGGCAAATACCCAGGCATTCCCGGGTCAAGGTGCATCTGGGCCAAGGGGTCGAAACCACGGTCAACCGCCGTAAAATCCGCGTGGGCAGCGCCGCCTATCTGAAGTCGGCCGGCGTGGCGATATCTATCTCCGATGAGACCATTGCCACCATGCAGCAGCGCGGCGAGAACGTTATCTACGTCGCCCGTGGCCGGCAACTCATGGGGGTCATTGGTATCCAGGACAGTTTGCGTGAGGATATGAAGAAGACCCTCAACCGGCTGCGTCGCCAGGGCTATGATGAAATCGTTCTGCTCACCGGCGACATCGAGGCCCACGCCAATGTGATGGCCTCCCGAATGTCGGTGGACAGCTACAAGGCCGAAGCGTTGCCCGAAGAGAAGGCCGAGAAGGTTCTGCTGACCCAGGCCAAGGGCAATCGCGTGGTCATGGTGGGCGACGGGGTCAACGACGCCCCGGCGCTGGCCTATGCCGATGTCGGTATTTCACTGGGACGCGGCAGCACCGAAATCAGCATCGAAACGGCGGATATCGCCATCAACAACGACAACCCCCTGCTGCTGCCCGGCATCATCGGGCTGAGCCAGAAAACCATGCAAATCGTCCGGCAGAATTTTGCGACTGCCATCGGGGTCAACACGATCGGGTTGATCCTGGCCTCCATGGGGGTCCTGCCGGTTTTTTGGGCGGCCGTGCTGCACAATGCGACCACGATTGCCGTGGTATCGAATTCGGCCCGCATCCTGATCACCGATATCGAGAAAGACATCTGACATGGCGGCCGACGCCCAAGAACTGCAGCTTACCGTGGCGCACACCCTGCCCGGACGTCTGCGGCTGCGCCTCTCACACCCGCCGCAGCAGGCGGCGCAAACCGAGCGCATGGTGACGGGGCACCCCGGCGTGAAATCGGCGGTCTACTCCGCGCCCACCTTGAATCTGCTGGTTTTTTATGATCCTGCGGCCATTGCCCTCGAAGAAATCATCCTGCGCACGGCACTGTGTCTGTCGGTCGACTACCAGTTCAAACCCATCGTCATCCAAACCTCCAGTGCGCGAACCGCGCTAAGCACGCTGTCCCTTTTCTCGGGGCTCTCGCTCCTGATGGCCCACACCTTGTCGGTATTGGCGGTTAAGACCAAACCGCTATCGGCGCTGCATGTCATATGCGGGCTGGGTACCACGGCGGCGGTTTCCGAACACATCTACCTGGATTTGAAAGATAAGGGGCGCTTTCATCCCGAAGTATTATCCATCGGCTATCTGCTTAGCTCGTTTCTGCGCGGCAACGTTTTAAAGGGCGCCACCACGGCCTGGATCATGACCTTTGCGCGTCATCTTCTGGAACCGCCCGGCAAGGTCGTGAAACTGGAGGCCCAAGCCGTGGAACCTTCCTGTGATGCGCAGCAGTGCGAATACGAGGCGCAGGTTTCTCGTCA
>JASJED010000209.1 GCA_030065585.1 Desulfobacterales bacterium
ATCTGGGCTTTCGTCTCTCCAGGTCCGTTACCCTTGGCCCTTGAGCCCTTGGAACCTTGGCCGGGGCCCGCGAGGGCCGCAAAAAAGTTAGGCCGCGGATCGACCGCCGAAGCGCCAGCCGGCGGACGACCGGCGGCCGGGTTACCGGGTAAAGCCCAGCTAAAATTTATAGAAAGCGATCATTTTGAAACTCAAGGGACTCAAACTCAGATTCGCATCCGGCTGTTGAAAAACGATTGCGCCTGGCCATTCGGGATCGGAATCGGCGTCGGTATCGGGATCGACGTTTCCCATCGTTTTCAATAGCGATACGAAAAGAGCAGCGTCGATAGCGATACCGATGAGGGATAAAAGGATACCGAGGGGTCAAACCTTGAATAGTGATTAACAGCGTTGCTTGGATCGCCGCCAGGTCGCTGGGTTCCGCATCGGCGGGATCAATGGCGAGATCGACCGCAAGACCCATTTAGCGAATATGGAAACAAGAAAGCATTCCATCATCTACCCAAGGAAAGTCTCACAATGACAAGATTTCTGGCCCTTCTGCTGGTTATGACAATGACCGTGCCCTCTGTTTGGGCCGAGACGTTGACAATCGAGTGCACCTACTCGACCTTCAGCGACAAGGACGGCCGCCGCGAGTTGAGCAACCCTTTCGAGGTGACCTTTATCATCGACCCTGCGAAGGAATCGGTTTACGTGGTCGGAGATCGCGGCAGCGGGAAAGTCGATCAGGTGGCCGGCGAAGACGGCCTATCGTTTATCGAGATTACGGACAACGGGAGCGTCATCACGACCACCTTCGACAGTAAAGGTGCTTCGGTTCACAGCCGCAATACGACGCTCAACGGGATTTTGATACCGTCGCAGTATTATGGCCGCTGTGTATTCAAATAGTGTTCGCTCAGAAACGGCAACTTTTAGCCCAGGCCGGCGTTCTCGCTCATTTGAAATCCTCGACGTAGACTGACTACGCCTGCGGTTTCAAATTCGTTGCGGCCTTGGCCTGAACTAAAATCTACCATTTCTGGACGAACACGATAGACGGCACCGGAAACACACCTAACGCCCGATGGCGGCGTTACCGCCCTCTTCAAAATGCTCACATACTACGTGTATGCTGCGCTTTTTCATCAGGCGGTGTTTGTTGAACACAGGAAACGCATGAAAGAGGCGTGAAATCCCGCATCTGTTAAGCGGGATCCTCGAACGCGATCTAAGGCTTTGAAACCGCTTCCGGTGTTTATTCTTGAAGGCCATCCTTAGCTCCATCGCGGTGTTGGGCGATCGAATTGAATCCTCGAAATACCGGTGTATTCCTCCGGTTCGACCCACAAGAAATATTCGATCAGGCGGGGAATCCCGCTTTAGCGGTGAAACTCACGGCCGCCTTGCGCTGAAACCAAAATCCTATTTTTGAGATGCCTTCTAATTTCGAATAGAAAACCGAATCTTTCCTGCGCTGGCCATCATACTCGCTCATTCACATCCGCGATCCTTATGGGGCCGAAATCCATGCGTATGTTTTGATGCCCAATCACTTCCATCTGGTGGTTCACACCCCACAGGCCAATCTGAACCGCTTTATGCAGCGTTTCAATACGACGTACACCGTCTATTTTAACCGTCGCCATAATCGCAGTGGCCACCTATTGCAGGGGCGCTACAAAGCCCTGTTGGTGGACGCTGATAGCTACCTTCTTGAGCTCAGCCGCTATGTCCACCTCAACCCGGTGCGGGTCAAGCGAAACGCATCGCTCAGCCTTTCAGAAAAAAGTGAATTCCCTCAAAACTACCAATGGAGTAGTTACGGCGGCTATACCCATCTGGGTAAACGCCTGACGTTTCTTGATTGTGGCAAAGTATTATCGATGATCGGCACCGGGGATGATACGCGCAGCTGTAAAGCCTACCGGCGATTTGTTCAGAAAGGCCTTAATGGATCCCATACATTCGATCTAAAGGAGGAGGTGAGGGCCAAGACCGTTTTGGGACCAGAGGAATTCTGGGAATGGTTGCGTGATCGATTTTTATCGGGAGTCGATCGGAAATTTGCCGAACAGCCTGAGGCTAGGGCATTAATGATTCGATTCAATTCCCCGGATGCGATCGCCGCGCGGCTATCGCCCCTATTGGGGGTCGCGTTTGAAGATCTGCTTCGGGTGCGGTCTCGGCATCGAGATGAACGTGCCATCTTCCTTGAGCTATGCCGCCAGCATTTATCGGGCTGGCGTTCAATATCATCATTAGCCGCCGACCTTGGCATCGGCGTGTCCGGCTTTTCCCAAAACCGTAAACGACTTGGGGCGCGGATGGAAACCGACCCGCATTTAAAAAGACGGTTCGAGCGGGCGGGAAGTGCATTGAATAATAGTGAATAGTGGAGGTTTGAACCCATGCGTTCCCACGCGCCTTTCGTCACCTTTTTTTCCAGGTCATTGGAGAAGCACTTAAGATTATTCATCGATAAGCAACAATGGCAGCCAAGGCATGGCTATTGATGGATGTGAGTCCGGATCGTTGGGGTCAGTGCCGTGGATATTGACTTCATCCCCATCGGAGAAGCGATCACCATCGGTATCGGTGGATAATTGGGAGGTGTTGTAGATGATGATTTCCTGGTAATCTTTAAGTCCGTCACCATCGGTATCGGTCTCTTCGGTAATGGTGCCGCCCCCTATGGCAAACGAGGTTAAAATTTCCTGCGATTCGGCGTCCTGATATTTTACCGCGCTCAAATACGGCGTAACCCACTGGTAGAATGTTTCGGTCTCCTCCACACCATAGCCCCAGATGCGCAATTGGTAACGCACTTGGAAAGCTTCAAGCGTATCGAAGCTAAGTACTACGGGCTCCTCGGCCAACACATCCACGGTTAGGCTAATGTTGACAAGAATGCCCGGATAACTACTGAGCTCGGCGGTGGCCGAGGAATATCGATGGTCACCCACTTGCATGGGATACCAAGCCTCGAGGAGACCGGCTGAGAACCTCAAGAATTCACCCGTTGCGACTTCTAACTCCCCCCACAGCCTTAATTCCCCCGGTGTTTTTGCGAACCACCCCTGGAACGTTTCGCCATTCTCCCGGCTTTCTATGATGTAGGTAGTCATTGGGAAGGTTGTTTGATCGATGGCGATAACTTCCGAAGCGCCAGTGTAAGTGCCGGTATTATCGGTCTCCTGATATGTGAATACGTTACCGACTTCAAGGCCGAAAACGTCAGGGGATGAGGCATCTCCCGCGGCCAGGCCTGCGTTGGCGAAAGAAATGAGTGCGAAAATCTGGATAAAAATGAACGATTTCTTCATTGCCTCCCAGCCCTTTTTAGTTAAGCCTCAAAAACATCCGCTAAGGTGCAAGCAATCTGTTATTGCTTCAGCATATACTTAAATATTGTTCTTGATCAACAGTTATCTCAATAAAAAGTTTGTAAATGAGAATGGCTGGTATTTTAATAAAAACCATGTGATTCCAGATGATTGCACAGCAAATAGGTCTAAATTTGGTGAAGTTCCGGCAGCAGACCGCCCGGCCGTCAGCCACCTTTACCATCGCCATCCAATTTCCGACCGCGGAAAGACGGACAATTTCAATGGCATCACGATCACCGTCGAGACGGAAGCCGCGGCGGTGCACCGCCGCCATAGGACGCTGATTAGGATGTTGATGCCCTCGCCGTACTGCCGTGTAAGGATAGGGAAAATATAGGGCTCAAACCTTGAGCAGTGATTAACACCGCTGCTTCGATCGCTGCCAAATTGCTGGGTTATGCCTCGGTGCCATGGGGGCGCAATCTTCCGTTAGGCCCATTAAGCGAATAGAACAACTGATGGGCTTTAAAAAGAATTGCTTTCGTCATGCCGGACCGGATTAGGTCCGGGATGACGTATCCGGCATCCAGAACATGCTGTAATTGCTGGATTCTGACTTGCGCCAGAATGACAAGTCCCGGATAAATTCGGCTTTTTACGAGGTCATCAACAACTGCAAGGATTCTATCTTCTACCTGGGGAAATGTCGCCAATGACAAAAACCATAATTCTATTGTTGGCCATGACGACGACTGTGCCCTCTGTTTGGGCGGAGTCGTTGACCATCGAGTGTACCTACTCGACCTTCAGCGACAAGGACGGCCGCCGCGAGCTGAGTGAGCCCTTCGAGGTGACCTTTATCATCGACCCTGCAAAGGAATCGGTTTACGTGGTCGGGGATCGCGGCAGCGGGAAAGTCGATCAGGTGGCCGGCGAGGGCGGCCTGTCGTTTATCGAGATTACGGACAACGGGAGCGTCATCACGACCACCTTCGACAGTAACGGTGCTTCGGTTCACAGCCGCAATACAACGCTCAACGGGATTTTGATACCGTGGCAGTACTATGGCCGCTGTATATTCAAGTAGAAGGCAACTCAAAAATGTCTTTTAGCCCCAGCACTGTGTTGGGCGATCGAATTGAATCCTCGAAATACCTGGGTATTCCTCCGGTTCGACCCACAAGAAATATTCGATCAGGCGGGGAATCCCGCTTTAGCGGGGAAACTCACGGCCGCCTTGATCTGGAACCAAAGTCCTATTTTTGAGATGCCTTCTAAGACGGTCTCGTAAAAAGTCCGATATCGGCGTTACGCTTCAGCCCTCGTCATTGCGGCGTACGGTAAGTACGCCTCATTCCTCGGGCTTCGCAAGCCTTGATCTCGAACTCTTTCCGAGACCGTCTGAAACATGACTTTTTACGACCGCATCTTCAAATTACCCATAAAAACCATTATTTTTTAAGGCCCACCCGTAGTTCTCGCTCATTTACATCCTCGACGTAGACCGACTACGCCATCAAATATTTTTCTTTAGAAGTCTCCCATAGATGCCGATAGCTAGTGAATACGACGATAATTATCGATTGGAATACAAGGGACTTCGGCCTACTTTCCCAAATGACACCCCACTTTTTCATTTTTTGGACCGTCATCGCTTGCATCATGGCGGCCGTTGCCTTTTTACCGATTTCCAATACCAAACCTGTCGGTCGCAGAAGATTATATATCGGCGCCACGCTGGCGCTTGTTCCGATCATGGCCAAAATGATCTTTTCCGTTTTCCCGCTGCTTGAGGCCCGCATGATCCCCTTTGACTTATACGCCGCCATTCAAAGGGAGTTCTGGCTGCCCTTCGCCGTGCTCTTTTTCGCCTTGGCAAGTCATCTCGTGCCCTCAAGAAGTCGCAAGGGCGTCCGGGCCATTGTCATGTTGCTCGTCCTGGTTGTGGTGCAGGAGACTTTCTGGCACCTGCAAGAACCTGAGATCTATGCCTACGAGGGGCGGATTACCGACGGTGTTTGTCAACAGAGCGCCTTCGACACTTGTGGGGCGGCATCCATGGTTACCCTGCTGAATGGAATCGGCGTTCAAGCGACCGAGGGCGAAATGGCGAGGCTGGCGATGGCCGCCCCTGGCAAGGGCCTATCACCCCATCAAGCGGCCTATGCCCTGCGCAGGAAACTCGGGGCGTTTGGCCGCTCAGAGAAAACGACTGTTTTAGTCCCCGATTTAAATGATCTTCGCGATCTACCCCAACCTTTTTTGGCCGGCATAAAGCTTTCGTTCAGGACCAATCATATGGTGTGCGTCATGGAAACCACACAGGAACATTTGGTTGTAGGTGATCCGCTCTCGATCGGCCCCCAGAAATGGTCATGGCAAACTTTTGGTGAGAAATGGTCGGGAATCGCCATTGTCTGCCATGAAAACGATGACACGATTTAGCAGGCTGTCGAAAAACGATTGCGCTTGACCATACGGTGTTAAAATCCTCCTCCAAATGCTCATTGATTGCATATAAACTGCGCGGTTTCGTCGGATTTAGCCCTGTCTGGCCTGCGCTCATGACGTTTTTCAACAGCCTGATAGATGGTCATTACATATGGAGAATGCCAAACAATGAAAACCAAGGCCCTCAAGTTCGGATTGGCTTGGCTAAGTCTTTTGTTTGTTCACCAACTCGCTTTTGCCGATGGCGTCTTCATCCCCCCCGCCAAACAAAAGATGCCGGATATCCCCGTCCAGCGTGCGCTAGTAAAATACCACGGGGGCACCGAATCCCTGATCGTTGAATCGACGTTAATCGGGGAAGACGCTGACTACGGATGGATCATTCCCGTGCCCAGCCAACCCACCAAGTTCGCCGAGGTCGCACCAGGACTGCTCGAAACGATGTCCTTCCAGATTCAGCCGAAAATCCATCATGAGGCCCCATATGCGAGGGTATTCGGTATTGGACTCTTTGGTCTTTTTGCGATTCTGATCGTAGCCACCTGTTTTGGGGTCATGCGGTGGGGTGCCAAGGGTGCCCTTATTTTCCCGGTTCTGCTTGTCATTTTCATCCACCTCCACCGCGCATCTATCGTATATCGGAGCGGGCCCGGCGCTTCATCCAAGGCGAATCAATTGGTGAATATCACCAGCAGCGCCATGGTTGGGGATTACGACGTTTTGGTCCTTGAAGTCGATAACAGTGCCGTGCTGAACACATGGCTCGCCAACAATGGTTTCAGCGCATTCCCCGCCAAAGCCACTTCCATCATCGATGATTATATCGCGCGCGGCTGGGTCTTTGTCGTTGCCACGCTGAGGACGTTCTGGGACGGCACCACGACCCCTCACCCCATCCTGCTTGAATTCGAAACCGACCAGCCGGTCTATCCCATGAGACTTACCGGAATTCCCGGATCAACCCTGTATCTTGAGCTGTATATTGTGGCCGCCAAGGAAGCCACTCCGGTCAATTATAACCTCACAAAAGAGTACTGTAATTACTATGATTATGGGAAAATACCCTATTACCACAACAACCCTTTAAAGGACCAAACCGGCTTCATACCCCGCGAATTCATGGGCCCTCACATGGAAATCGCCCATTCCGGGGCGTCAAAGGTCATGTGGGATGGCTGCGTGGTGACCAAGTGGGCCGGTCAGGTGACCAGCGACGAGATGATGGATGACATGTTTTTCCGGTTCCAGGAGGCCGACCCTTTCCGATCGGAGGTGTATTCTTCGGCGGGGGCCCACGACTACGCCTTGGATGTGATGTGCGTGGTTTGTATTTTGGGATCCATTCTCTTAACGGTGTATTA
>JASJED010000210.1 GCA_030065585.1 Desulfobacterales bacterium
AAGGGACATGCCTTCAAATCATCGCCATGCGCAAAGTAGGAAATACGCAATTGCCATTTTTTTTATTGCAGCGTGTTTGGTATGGATCAATATTATCTACATGTATTGCAGGCTGTGATGAGGACTAAATAAGCGCAAATAGGTAAAATAGGTCCTAAGCGCTGAGAAATTGATTCCACAGTTTTATTTATTCGCATACCGCGTAGATTGCCGACCCCAGAGGGGCCGGCTCTGAGAATGCATGAATGCAACGCTCTACTTCGCGGCCCATCGCGCCCTTAAGTACGCGGTACCGCTACGCGGGTTCCCAGACAATGTGATCCTGACAGTGCCCTATCGTTTGTGATAATTTCCGAAAGTGGATCGTGTCTTTGATTGAGTTTCAGATCAAGGTACTTTAATGGCATTTATCGATATTCCCACCGAACAGACCACGGCCGTCACGGATGTGATTTTAGCCCTTTTGGCGGTTGCCGGTGCCGTGTATCTGCACCGGATTGGACAGAAAAACCGCTGGAAAACGACCCTATGGATTTTGGTATTCGGTTTGCTGGCTTTAGCGGCCTTTCTGGGATCCATCGCGCACGGCTTCCAGATGCCCCCCACGGTACAAAACGCCCTCTGGCACCCGATCAAACTTTCATTGGGCTTGTTGGTGGCGCTTTTTATTGTGGCGGTGGTGTACGACATCTGGGGAGAGCCTGCCGCCCGGCGGACATGGCCGGCAATGGTCGTGATCGGTGTCGGCTTTCTGGGGATCACCCTGATATGGCCCGATAGTTTTCTGGTCTTTATCGTCTATGAGACCGTGGCGATGCTCTTTGCCCTCGGAGGATACACGTGGCTGGCCTGGCAAGGCCGCCTCGAGGGCGCCTGGTTGATGGTTATCGGGATTTTAACGACCATTGTGGCGGCCGGCGTTCAGGCCGGCAAATTGCTCTCGTTCACCTTCATCTGGTCATTCGACCACAACGGCGTCTATCATCTGATCCAAATGGTGGGGATCGGGTTGCTATTGGCAGGCCTGAAGAAAGCACTTAGATAGTGCCCATCCATAAAAGGCATCTTTCGGCCCCGTGCGGCGTTCTCACTCCCTGGCAATCCTCGACGTAGCCGACCCTACGCCTGCGGTTGCCAGGTCGCTGCGGCCTTGACCTGAACCAAAATCTACCCTTTCTGAATCGACACTATCTAGGGAGGTGCCGAAATGAAACTCAATGTCAAAGCGTTTGCCCTCGCCTGCGGGATCATCTGGAGCATCGGTCTTTTTCTGTTGACCTGGTGGATCATTTTCTTTGAAGGCACAACCGGTGAACCGACGATCATCGGACAGGTGTATCGCGGCTATAGCGTGTCCCCGGCAGGCAGTGTGATTGGCTTTTTCTGGGCCTTGATCGATGGCGCGATCGGAGGCGCGCTTTTCGCCTGGCTCTATAATTTTCTATCGACCCGCTTTTTACGTACCCCATCCTGAACCGGCTGTTGATTGTCGTCGGCAGCGTGCACACCGGGGTAATGACCCTGCCTTTCTATAGTCGCCACGTGATTTGGGGTTCATTCCGGCTTGGCATGCGCTGATATCGATATTTAGGATATCCGACCATCATGGAACCGAATGCCTGGTGATCTTGGGGCAGTTCTAAAGCCTCTATCATCGGCGGGAAGGTGGTTGCCGCCGCGTTAAAATAGCCTGCCCAGCAGGCCCCCATTCCCATTGTGGTTGAGGCCAATTCCAGGTAAGTCAGGGCAATGTTGCAGGCTGCCGGCGCGACACGACTTGCCTTGTGGGCGTGGGCGACAATAACCGCCGGCGCATCTCGCAAAACGACGTCATAACCATTCTCATAGCGAGCTACGGTCCGATCCATATGCATGGACGATGCAACATCCGGCATATTGGTAAGCATCCAGCGCATCCATTCCACCACAATTCCCGACAGGCGCTTCAACTCGGCCTTATCACCCAAGACCAACCATTCCACGGGCTGCGAGTTATGGCCGCTGGGAGCATACCGGGCGATATCGACGAGCTTATTCAGTTCCGCTTTCTCAACCGATTTGTCTTTATACTGACGAATGGAGCGTCGGCTCCTCAAAAACTGTTCGGTTTGCTCAGCGCTAATCCCGAGTTCTTTGACGATAGGCGTGCAGTTCTCCAGAGGAATATCCACATGGCTAAGACTCGCTGTGGGGCAAACGGCCACGCAATGTCCACAACGGATGCATAGTTCATTCGCGGCATCGATCGGTAGGGGTGCTCCGTCTTTAAGCTCTAGAATACCCGCGGGACACACCGCAGCGCAGATTCCGTCTTGATTACACGTTTCAAGATTAACCGTGATAAGTTCCACCAAATCCTCCTTTCATCGGTCGCAGAAGGTAATTTACCCGTTCGAGCAGCGTAAACTTCAGGTTTGCTGCCACCGGATGTTAATTTGTTTTCTACGATGTGCACAACCGCGAGAGAATTTCAAGACAGGCCCTCAAAAAGCCGACCGCGGTGATAGTTGCCAAGCGCGCAGTGAACGCAGGAGTGTGAAGCGACCGCAGCCAAAAATGGACACTTGTTGAAAGCTGAGTCTGTTTCCGATCACCTTCGCCAAACAGCGCCGGAGGGCCCGCCCGGAAAATGTCCCCAGACATTGGTTGGGGCGAGGACACGATCTCACATTGATGCTGAAGTTATCGTCACTTTGGGCCGATAAAAAAGGATGATCGGCCTGTCGAGATCGCTTTTTCGCAACCAACGCCATGAAAGGAGTCGGACGATGTCGTCTGGGTGGAAAAAACTTTTTCTTTGCCTGCTGATGCTATCTCTTTTTTCACTGACGGCCTGCGCGACCTCGGGGGGAATCCCCAGCAATTACGACGAGCGGGCCGCCCGAGCCGCCGAATTGCAGTCTATCCTGCTGCTGACGCCCGATGTCAAGGTCAACTCGTTGAGTGCCGGCGACGTCAAGGAAGAAATCCCCGAATGGTCCGAGCAGGCGCGTCAGCTGGTCATCGAGACGGTCCAGGCCGAGATGGCGGCCCGAGGGCGCAAATTGAAGATCTTGGATCCCAAAACCCGGTATCGGAAGACCGTCGACGACGTCAAGGACCTGCATCTGGCCGTCATGAGCAGTATCTACGAGCACACCCTCTATGAGCCGGGCAACCTGAATATCTTTCCGGAGCGGATCGCGCATTTCGATTATTCCGTCGGATCGGTCGAAAAACTCCTCAAGGCCTACAGGGTCGACGGGATGTTGATCATCCGGGGCGAGGACAACATTTCCACCTCCGGCCGCAAGGCGCTCGGGGTCGTGTCCTACCTGAATCCGTTCAGCCAGGGGCAATTGGGCGGCATGACCTTTCTGGAGGCCACCCTGACCGATGCCAGCGGCGATGTCCTCTGGTTCGTCATCAAGTGGAATGCCGGCGATTACGATCTGCGCGATTCTGAAGAAGCCGTCCGGTTCGTTCACGACATGTTCGCCGATTTCGAGGGGGGCGATTTATGACTGTTAAAATAGCCAAGCTCCTTTTGGCGACTGTTTTGCTCGCCGGCTGCGCCTCGACCAATCTGCAGCCGGTCACATCGGGCACGTACCAGCCGCTTCCGGAGGAAAAACGGATCAACCGGGCCTGCGAGGCTGAGCAGCGGCGCCTGACCGACAGCGAAATGATCTATGCCAACCCGAAGCTGTCGGCCTATCTGAACGCTGTCGCCATGAAGGTGCTGCCGGGAGAGGCCCGGAACAAGGTCGCTATAGAAATTCGCGTGATCAACAATCCCTACTGCAACGCCTTCGCCTATCCGAACGCCAAGGTGTACGTCCATACCGGCATCCTGGCCCGGATGGAAAACGAGGCCCAGTTGGCGACCCTGCTGGGCCACGAGATGGCCCACGTGACCCATCGGCACCTGCTGCGGGAGCGGCGCAGTATCCGCAACAAGGCCGCCGGGCTGGCTTCTTTCAAAGCCACCTTGGGCAGTGTACCGCTGGTCGGCGAACTCTCTTCCGCTTTGGGCGAGCTGGGCACGATGGCCTCGATTTCGGGTTATTCGAAAGAACTTGAAACCGAGGCCGACAATGTCGGACTCGAATGGATGGTGGCGGCCGGCTATGACCCCCGGGAATCGCCCAAACTGTTCGAACACCTCATGGCCGAGATGGAAGAAGAAGATCAGGATGAGCCGTTCTTTTTCGGCAGTCATCCCAAACTGGCGGATCGTCAGGCCAACTATCAGCGTTTTATCGCCGAGAGGGGGTATCCCCAGGGCGGCACGGTCAACCGCGCAATCTATGAAAAGGCGGTTGCCCCGGCCATCTACGAAACCGCCCGCCTGGACCTCAAGGCCGGACGCTACGCCAAGGCCGAAAAGGGCATTCAGCGTTATTTGCAGATCGACCCCCGCAGCGGAAGGGCACATTATCTTCTCGGCGAGGTCTACCGGCAGCGCAACCACCGGGATGACATTCAAAATGCGATCAAACATCTGCTCCGGGCTTCCAAACTCGACCGCCAACATGCCGCGACTTACCGTTCGATCGGCATTGTCTATATGAGCCAGAAAGATAAAAAGGCGGCTCGCCAAGCCTTTCGGTCCTATCTGAAATTCGCGCCCCAAGCGATGGATCGGGAGTTCATTCTGGAATATATCCGCCAACTGGAATAGAGGGAAACGCCATGCGTAAAGTCTTTGTAACCATCGCTGTCGTGTTGCTGCTTTCCGGGTGTATCAAACGTCCCTGGACACCGGCCCCGGCGGCCGAACACGTCGCGGCCTCGCAGAATGTCAGGCTAATGCTGCCGGAAGGCTGGATGCTCAGTAACCGGGAAGATGTTCTACTTGCGACGCGGGACGGTGTTCAGCTCCAACATGTCATCGTGGTGGCCATCCATGTCGACGATGAATTGAAATATACCAAAAAGACGTTCAAACGCGGGATGCTGCCCCTGGAACAAGCCGGCGTGATTCTGGACAACATGGCATCGAGCCCCCATCGCGCCGCTTTCAAGGTGCACAGCAAAAAACCGGCACAAGTCGCCGGGCATCAGGCGTTTTGCACCGAGGTGACTTTCAAGGATGACGACGGGTTGCGTTACAGGGGGGTACTGTACGGTTTTATGCAGAACGACTGGTTTTATCTGGTGCGCTACATCGCCCCCGATCGTCATTACTTTGCGCGTGACAGGGAGCAATTTGAAAATATCGTCAGGAGCATAAGGCTCATGGTTTGACCCGACCCACCGAGGGGCGAATATGGGGGTATGTTTCTATTCAATTACATTGTCGCCACGCGTGGCAAGTGGTCGAAGAAACCTTCCCCCATTCAGCCCCCGGTTAAAAAATTCTACTGCCCCGAACCCGCTTTGACCGCGCGCAACTTTTCCAACAGGCTGTCGGTCACCTTGCCGTCCACCTTGAGCTGATGGTCCTTCTGGAATGCTTTGATGGCGCCAGCCGTCTTGGGGCCGAGTTTCCCGTCGATCTTCTCCACCTTGTATCCCAATCCGGCCAGAAGAGACTGGACTTCCGCAACCTGGAGGCGTTTTTCCTGCTCCGCACCGAAACCGATCAGGTTGCGGCCGAAGGTGATATCCTCGGGCAACTGGCCCGGTGGAGTCGCCTGGGGCGGATGGGCCGCCTCGATCAACTTGTGAATGTAGGTGCCCAGGGTCTGGTGCTCCACGGCGGAGTTTTTGTAGAGCACATTGGAAATCAGGGTCGCCATATAATGCAGACGTTTGACGCCGGCCGGCGTTTCCACGACCGCCATCGAATTCATATAGTTCCTCACGTTGCCATGATACTTCTTGCACGCGAATCCCGGCTCGGGTTTGCAACTATAGAGCGAGCCCGATTTAAAATAGACGGCCGAGTCCTTGAGGATGGGCGCGGAAGCATAGCGGATGCGGCGCTCGGTCATATAGAGCAATCGTTTGATCTCCCGGCTGGAGAAGACATCAATCAGGCGCCCCTGCTCCATTTTGACGAAATAGCGCATCAGCTCCAGGGCGGTGCCGTAGCTGGTGGTGCCGGGCACCTGTCCTTTGCCGTGGCGGGTGAAAAAACTCCCCTGGCGCAGGCTTGCGGTGTCCAGCCCATTGCGCTCAAGCGACGTGGTGAAGGTCTCGGCATAGAGGCTGCCAAGCTCGGCTTTCGGCGTTTCTTTGAAAAACCGCCGGGCCTCCTCTTCGGAAACCGGATAATCCCTGCCGAAATGCCTGAGCAGCATGCCGTGCTTCATGACCGTGGAGGCGGCGGCATTGGAACTGGCCGAAAGCATCCAGTCGAGCCACTCGTAGAAGGTGCCCTGGTCGCCCAGCTGCAGGGGGCGGAAACTCAGCTTGCCGGCTTTAAGATCCCAGATGCGCACCTCGTGGTGATCGTGTTGGATGAAAGCGTCCGCCGTGATGATCGTTTCCTGCAAGATCCTTCGGCGGGCCTCCACATCGTCCGGATAGACATCGGCCAGCGCCTGAAAAATGCCCACGGCCGCGACGATCTTACCAACACTGCCGACGTTTTGCTTATGATCGGCGCGGTGCAGCGCCAAACGGGGATTTTGCGGATCGGATAGATCCAACACGGCCAGGCCGTACTTGCCGGCCTTCTCGCCCAACAGCGCCTGAACTTCATCCGTAAACCCGGGATCGGGCGCCGGCAGCTCGAAATCGGGCATGTCTTGCAGGCGCAGATCGACCATTTCTAGAGGCAACCGCGCGCCGGGGGGCTGCGCCCGGCCCCGCAACTTGCCCAGAACCGACAGGCGGGCGGCTTCGACACGGCGAATGCCCGTGGCGTCATATCCGTCCAGGGGGTAGGCATGGCCGTTGCTGCCGGCCGCCAGGATGCACAGCATGATCATGAGGTAGCGATAAGGGCGCATGGGATCCTCCTTATGGCAATAGCCGCTTTGCTCGATTGCTTTCTCTATGATTGATTAAGCATGCTCCCAATAGTGTTTATTGAGAGGTGGTCGGTTTTGGCTCAGGCTAAGGCCGCAAAGCGTTTGAGCCCGCGGGCCTAACTAGTGTCCATCCGTGATACTAACCGTTTGAAATAAATGAAAAAAGCGCATTTTGCGATGGATTTTTCTCACCGTGTGCGGTATAAGG
>JASJED010000019.1 GCA_030065585.1 Desulfobacterales bacterium
GGCCTTTCTCAATCTGCTGGGCACTCGGCCGATCGTGGAGAAAACCTACACCGACCGCCTGGGCGCCTTTTACACCCTTTATATCCTGCTGATCACCGGCCTGCTGGGCATCACCGCCACCGGGGATGCCTTCAACCTCTACGTCCTGATCGAGATCGCCGCCCTGACGGGCTATGCCCTGATCGGAATGGGGCCGGGCCGAGCACCCTTCTCCAGCCTCAACTACCTTTTTATGGGCACTATCGGGGCCAGCCTCTATCTTCTGGGGGTGGGCTATCTCTACCTGGCCACGGGCACCCTGAACATGGTCGACCTGGCGGCCCGGCTCCCGGAAATCTACGACTCCCGGCTGGTGGTGTCGGCCTTTATCCTGTGCCTGGCCGGCATGTGCCTCAAAATGGGTTTTTTCCCGCTGCACGCCTGGCTGCCCAACGCTTACGCGCATGCGCCCTTGCCCGTCAGTAGTCTGGTGGCGCCTCTCGTGACCAAGGTCATGATCTATGTCATGGTGCGGGTGGTGCTGACCGTTTTTACGCCGGTGTTCGCCTTCGACCGCCTGCAGTTGGGCGCACCCATGGTCTGGCTGGCGGTTGTCGCCATCGTGGCCGGTTCCTTCATGGCGCTGTCCACGCGGCGCCTGAAGCGCATGCTGACCTACATCATCGTGGCCGAAGTGGGCTATATGGTGGGCGGGTTCTGGCTCGGCAACCGGGCGGGCATGTCGGGCGCCATCCTTCATATCGTCAACGATGCGGCCATGACCTTCTGCGTCTTTCTGGCGGCGGCGGCCCTTATCGACAAGAACGAAAGCGAGACCATCGACGATCTGCAGGGCATGTTTGCCAAGATGCCGGTGACCATGGCCGTGTTTGCCCTTGGTGGCCTGGCGATTATCGGCGTACCGCCCACCTGTGGGTTCTTCAGCAAATGGTATCTGATCTCCGGTGGCCTGGCCGCCGGCCAGTACGGCTTCGTGGCGGCCCTGCTCTTCAGCAGCCTGATCAACATCGTGCTTTTTTTCCGGATTATCGAAATCGCTTTTTTTGAGCCTTTCAGCGACCATCACGGCGGCCACGGCAGCGAGGGCGCCCATGGCGCGGCGATCGACGAAGCCCCCCTGCAAATGCTGGCGGTTTTGGTGACGTCCGCCCTGCTGCTCTTCGGACTGGGGATCTACAGCGGCGATATTGTCGAGAACTTCGTGGTCCAAATCCTACCGACGGGGATTCACTGATTGATGGAACCGATCTATTCCCTCAAACCCCTTATGGCGGTGCTGGTATCCCTCGTGGCCGCCCCGTTTATCTTCAGTACGCGCGCGCCCAATATGCGCGAGGGGTGGACCTTCCTGGCGGCTCTGATCAAGTTTGCCCTGGTGGCCTCCATGCTGCCGGCGGTGCTGGCCGGTCAGGAATTCACTTATACGCTGGCACGGGTCCTGCCGGGTCTCAGCCTTAGCCTCCGGGTGGATGCCTTCGGCATGCTTTTCGCGCTTGTATCCTCCTCGCTGTGGATTGTGACATCGGCTTATTCCATCGGCTACATGCGGGGCCTGGACGAGCATGCCCAGAACCGGTATTTCACCTGTTTTGCCGTTTCGCTGAGCGCGACCCTGGGCGTGGCGTTTGCCGGCAACCTCCTGACGCTCTACCTGTTCTACGAGATGCTCTCCCTGGCCACCTATCCGCTGGTCACCCACCATCAGGACCGCGAGGGTCGCACGTCGGGGCGCAAATACCTGCTCTATACGATGGGTTCTTCCATTGGGATCGTCCTGCCGGCCATGCTGATGGTCTATCACCTGACGGGGGACATGGCATTTGCATCCCAGGGGGTTCTGGCCGGTCATGCGACCCGGACCACCGTGGCGGTGCTGCTGTTCATGTTTGTCTTCGGATTTGCCAAGGCCGCGGTCATGCCGCTGCATTCCTGGCTGCCGGCGGCCATGGTGGCCCCTACGCCGGTGAGCGCCCTGCTGCACGCCGTGGCCGTGGTCAAGGTGGGGGTCTTCAGTATTTTCCGTACTCTCAGCGGGATCTTCGGGACTGATCTGCTGGCCGCTTTGAATCTGGGGCTATGGGTGACGGCGGTTGCTTCGCTCACCATTCTCACCGGTTCGCTGATCGCCCTTTCCCAGGACAACCTGAAGCGTCGCCTGGCGTTTTCCACCATCGCCCAGCTCTCATATATCGTTCTGGGGGTCGGACTGCTGTCCGCCAAGGGGCTGACGGGCGGGATGATCCACATCGCCATGCATGCCTTCGGCAAGATCACGCTTTTCTTTTGCGCCGGCGCCATATTTGTTGCCACGGGCAAAAAGAACATCAGCGAGATGACGGGCCTCGGGCGCCGCATGCCGATCACCATGGGGGCCTTTTTCATCGGTGCCCTGAGCGTCATCGGCCTGCCGCCGACCGGTGGGTTTCTCAGCAAGTGGTATCTGGCCCTGGGCAGCCTGGAGGCGAACCAGTGGCCCATTCTGGTGGTTTTGCTGACCAGCTCCCTGCTCAATGCGTTTTATTTTCTGCCGGTGGTGTACAAAGCCTTTTTCTGCACGGAACAGGAAACGCTGTTCACCGGTCCCCGGGAGGAACCGCCCCGATGGTGTCTGGTGCCGCCGGTGATCACCGCCGTGTGTTCCGTGGCCCTGTTTTTCTACCCCCAGCCGTTTTTAAAGCTTGCCCGGATGGCGGCAGCGGCATTGGGCGGATAACGATGGGGGGTTTTCTCGAAGCAACCGGCGGGCGGTCTTCGCCGCTGTGATGGAGGATACCGTGTCCGAACATAAAGACGAAATAATGGTGTTGAGCCACGAACCGGTCCCCGGTTACCGGGGGGCATTTTACATCGTCCTTGCGGTGGCCACGGCCTATCTGCTGGCGGTGTTTTTCCTGTAAGCGAAGCGACCGGCGCCGGATTGGTGACTGGATTCAGGGAATCCGGCCGGAGGTTGAAGGTTGAAGGAAAATATCAAAACCAACATGAGGGAATGAATGGTGTTCCTTACAAAGGCTGGAGGATTCTTATCTCCCGTCGCATTATTAATGAATCACCGTAGTCTTCCGACTTCAACCTTTACACCTGAACAAACTTGCGATCTGTTACGGCAAAACCAATTATCTCTTTCCTGGCCTGAGAATCAGGGGTTAGGGACAGAATGATACGGGAGTCAACGATATGCGTGAACTAAAACTCTTCGATGATCCAAAAAATGTGAAACGCCTGCTGGTGATATTCTTTGCATCACTGTTGGTGCTGTTGATTGTCGATTTTTTTATACACAAGCACGCGGATTTTCCCTGGGAGGAAGCACCCAATTTTTTTGCGGCCTACGGGTTTGTCTCCTGCGTGTTTCTGATATTCATTGCCAGAATATTGCGGCCGATGATCATGCGGGATGAGGATTATTTCGAATCCCCCGCGGATGACCGGAAGTGATTGGACAGATCATTAATATTTCCTGACTAACACGGAATACCAATGGACCTCACACCATATGCCATAAACCTGCCGCCGGGGATTGTGTTCATTGCCGGCGGATTATTGATCCCCATGTTCAGCGGGCGTCTGAAATCGATCTGGATGCTGCTGCTGCCGATCATCGGGTTCATTACTTTGAATACTACCCCCGCGGGCAACCACTGGGCGTACCAGTTTCTGGATTACGACCTGATTCTGGGCCGGGTGGACCGGCTGAGCAAAGTGTTCGGGTATATCTTCTGTATCATATCGTTTATCTCCACTATTTTTGCCTTGAAGGTAAACGACAACGTCCAGTATGTGGCCGGTTTCGTGTATGCTGGCGGCGCTCTCGGGGTGACGCTGGCCGGCGATCTGGTCAGCCTGTATCTGTTCTGGGAGGTGATGGCGATCGCATCCACCTTCCTCATTCTGGCCAGGAGAACAAAAGCCTCGCAGGCCGCCGCATTCCGATACGTGCTGGTCCATATTTTTGGCGGGCTCTGCCTGCTGGCCGGGATCGTGCTCACGATTTCCCAGACCGGTTCCACGGCCTTCGAGCACATGACCCTGGGCAGCACGGCCAGCTGGCTCATGTTCATCGGGATCGCCGTGAACGCGGCCATCCCGCCGCTGCATCCATGGCTGAGCGATGCCTATCCCGAAGCCACCGTCACCGGGGCGGTTTTCCTGAGCGCGTTTACCACCAAAAGCGCCGTATATGTCATGGCCCGGGGGTTTGCCGGCACGGAACTGCTGATTTATCTGGGCGCCATCATGACATCCATTCCGATCTTTTACGCGGTGCTGGAAAACGACATCCGGCGGGTGCTGGCCTACAGCCTCATCAACCAGGTGGGATTCATGATGTGCGGCGTCGGCATCGGGACCGCACTTGCCATCAACGGCACGGTCTCCCACGCGTTCTGCCATATCCTTTACAAGGCACTGTTGTTCATGTCGGCCGGCGCCGTTCTCTATCGGACCGGCAAGATTCGGTGCACCGATCTCGGGGGGCTGTACAAAACGATGCCGCTGACGTGTTTGTTCTGCATCATCGGAGCGGCGTCCATTTCCGCCTTTCCCCTGTTCAGCGGGTTTGTGAGCAAGTCCATGATCATCAGTGCGGCCGGCCACGGCAAGATGACGGTGGTCTGGCTCCTGCTGCAGTTTGCCTCGGCGGGCGTGTTTCACCATGCCGGCATCAAAGTCCCCTTCTTCATGTTTTTCGGCCACGATTCCGGCATTCGCACCAAGGAACCGCCGCTGAATATGCTGATCGCGATGGGGCTGGCGGCGTTTCTGTGCGTATTCATAGGGGTTTACCCACAACCGCTTTATGAAATACTGCCCTATCCGGTGGACTACGTGCCATATACCGGCGCCCATGTGGTCGGGCAGCTGCAGTTGCTCATGTTCGGTGCCCTGGCCTTCTGCCTGCTGATTCTGTCGGGCTACTATCCGGCCGAGATGCGGGCCATCAACTTGGATACGGACTGGTTCTACCGCAAAGGCGGTCGCGGTCTTTACCGGCTGGTGGATACCGTATTCAATAATTTGAACCGGGCCTGCGACCGGATGCTGGCCCAGGGGCTGACCGGCGCCGTCAACCGGTTTGCCGCCAACGCCCCGGCGCGCGCCAGCCGCTGGCTGCTGACGCCGATCCACCGTCTCAAGGGACGCGATGGTGAGGCAGTCGACAATTTCCGGCGCGGGATTCAGTACGCCTTTGACGCCGGCGTGGTGCCTATAGGTATCAGTGCCGCCGTTTCAGGTCTCTTTGTGGTATTGCTTTTTTTGCTGCGCTGATAATCGTTTGCCACAGGAACGGCGAACAATTCCCCCGCAGGGCCCTGATAACATAACAGGAGCAACCGATGGTTTCGATTGAAGACCTGAAGGATAGTGTCGATCTGACGCATCTGACCGATGACATGCTAGAAAGATTCACGTCGATTATCGATGTGCTCCGTTTTGAGGAGGATGATATCGTGTTCCGGGAGGGCGACCCGGCCGAACGGTTTTATATCCTGAAATACGGCAAGATCCTGCTCGAGAAAAAGATTTCCGAAAAGATATCGTTTGCCATCGGGGCCATCAAGCCCGGCTATTCGTTCGGCTGGTCGGCCATGCTGAATGACAGGGCGAGCTACAGCACCCGCACGGTCTGTGCCGAACCCTGCCAGGTCTTTTCGTTCCGTGCAGCCAAACTAAAGGCCCTGCTTTCCGAGGAGCCTCAGATCGGCTACCTTTTCATGCAGCAGCTTCTGGAAGTGGTCAAAACCCGCCTGGATCACCGTACCAGCCAGTTCGTGACGGTTCTGCGGAATCATCCGGATATTGAAAACCTCATCTAGCGGTCTTTCAGAAGGGGCATCTTGCGGTCCCGGATCGGCGTTCTTGCTGCCAGCCGGTCCTCGGCGCAGCTGGGTGGGCTACGCCTGCGGGCGTCAGGTCGCCGCGGCCTTGCCCGGGACCGCGAGCTACTCCTTCTTAGTGACCGCTTTGTTTTAGACGGGCATCTTCCAGCCCTAAATCGGTATTCTCACGCCCTTCCCAAAACCGGGACGCATGCGTCAGCGCCAGTGAATCCGGGTTGACTTTCAACCTATCCTGCCTTAAGAGAGCCTTAACTTTATGCGGTCAAAGGGGTAACTTATCGAAATCATTTCCACAGTCGCCGAAATGCGATCGCGCATGCACCAATTGCGCTGCGAAGCGCGCACGATTGCTTTCGTGCCCACCATGGGCTATCTGCACGAGGGGCATCTGTCGCTGATGCGGCTCGGACGCGAGCAAGCCGACATCCTGGTGGTCAGCATCTATGTAAATCCCGCCCAGTTTGCGCCGGGTGAGGATTTTGAGGCCTACCCGCGTGATATGCAGCGGGATTTGGACCTGGCGACCTCCGTGGGGACGGACATTGTTTTCACCCCCGATGACGATATGATGTATGCGGAAGGCTTTCAGACCTACGTGCATCCGGAGCGGCTTGGCAAAGGTCTCTGCGGTATTTCACGCCCAATATTCTTCAGGGGCGTGGCCACGGTGGTCACGAAACTGTTCAACATCGTGCGGCCCGATATCGCCATTTTCGGCGAGAAAGATTACCAGCAGTTGGTGATCATCAGGCGCCTGGTAGCGGATTTCAATTTCGGTATCGAAATAGTCGCCGGACCGACTGTCAGGGAAGCCGACGGTCTGGCCATGAGCTCCCGGAACGCTTACCTGCACGATGACCAGCGACGGGCGGCCCTGAGCCTCTCTCAGGCGCTGCAGCAGTCGCAGGCGTTGGTGAACAGCGGGGAGCGCGATGCCGGTAAAATTATCGCTGCAGCCACCCGACATATCACGTCATTTGATCAGACCACGGTCGACTACATCGTCATTGTCGATCCCGAGACCCTGGAAGACCTGACGCTGGTCGACCGACCGGCACGTATGGCCCTGGCCGTCAAGGTCGGATCGACCCGCCTGATCGACAATATGGTCCTGGGGAACTGACCCACCGCGATCGACCATCAACAATTACATTCGAGACACGAACGCAGAAGGAGAGAAATTCAATGAGCAAGGAACAGTTTTTTTTCACGTCTGAATCGGTTACCGAAGGCCATCCCGACAAGGTTGCCGACCAGATATCCGATGCGATCCTGGATGCCATCATCGTTCAGGACAAGCAGTGCCGGGTGGCCTGCGAAACCCTGGTAACCACCGGTATCGCCTTTGTCGCCGGTGAGATCACCACCAGCTGCTATGTCGACATCCCCCAGATCGTGCGGCAGACCATCCGGGACATCGGCTACTGTTCCTCCCAGATGGGCTTTGACTGCCAGACCTGCTCGGTGATTACCAGCATCGATCAGCAGTCGCCGGACATCGCCCAGGGGGTCAATGTGGGTGAAGGCCTGTTTAAAGACCAGGGGGCCGGCGATCAGGGTCTCATGTTCGGCTTTGCCACCGACGAGACGCCCGAACTGATGCCCATGCCGGTAATGTATGCCCACAAGCTCACGCGGCGTCTGGCCACGGTGCGCAAGAACGGCGCGCTGGATTTTCTGCGGCCGGACGGCAAATCCCAGGTCACGATCGAGTACGAAAACGGCACCCCGCTACGTGTCGATACAGTGGTGGTGTCCACCCAGCACAAACCGGACGTGACCCACGAGCAGATTCGTGAGGCCGTGATCGAAGAAGTCATCAAAAAGGTCATTCCGATGGACATGATCGACGGTGACACCAAATATTACATCAATCCGACAGGGAAATTCGTGGTGGGCGGCCCCATGGGCGACTGCGGGTTGACCGGCCGCAAGATCATCGTCGACACTTATGGGGGACAGGGCAGCCATGGCGGCGGGTGTTTTTCCGGTAAGGATCCTTCCAAGGTCGACCGGAGCGCATCTTACATGGGACGGCACGTTGCCAAGAACGTAGTGGCGTCCGGTCTGGCCAAAAAGTGCGAAATCCAGATCGCCTATGCCATCGGTGTGGCCGAGCCGGTTTCGGTGATGGTGGACCTGATGGGCACCGGGGTTATTCCCAAGAAGCGGGTCAAGGAAATCATCCGGGAAGTTTTCGACCTGCGGCCGGCGGCGATTATCGAATACTTGGATTTGCTGCGTCCGATTTACCGGCCGACGGCGGCCTATGGTCACTTTGGTCGCAGCGAGGAATCGTTCACCTGGGAGAAGACCAACAAGGCGGACGAAATGCGTAATTTAGCTGGAATTTAAATTGTGCCCACCATATGGATTGCGCCCGGGTCTACCGGTTATATGTTAAAAAGCACAGAGGCTTGGGCCGATGGCCCGTGGGTCCGGTTTGCCAGACCACAGGGACTGGATACGCCGGCCCCAGCCATGGAAAAATACAACCAACCAAGAATGCGTGCGCGTCGGGCGTCAACCCGTGCGCCGAAGGAGCAAGGATGGCGATCGTATCGTTAAAAAAACAGCAACTTGACAACTATGCCCTTGATTTGAGTCTTCCCTACAAGGTGGCGGATATCGCGCTGGCCGAATTCGGCAACAAGGAGATGAAGCTGGCGGAAAACGAGATGCCGGGCCTGATGGCGGTCAGGGCCAAGTACGGCCAGGACCAGCCGCTCCAAGGTCTCAAAGTAACCGGCAGTCTCCACATGACCATCCAGACAGCCATGCTGATTGAAACACTCACGGCGTTGGGGGCCGACGTCCGCTGGGCCAGCTGCAATATCTTTTCCACCCAGGATCATGCGGCCGCCGCCATCGCCAAAAACGGCTCTGCTGCGGTTTTTGCATGGAAGGAAGAAACCCTGGAAGAATACTGGTGGTGCACCGAAATGGCCCTGAGCTGGCCGGATGGTTCCGGTCCAGACCTGATTGTCGACGATGGCGGGGATGCCACCATGTTCATCCATCAGGGCGTCAAGATCGAAAAAGATCCCGGACTGCTGGATAAACACTACGACAATCCGGACATGAAAATCCTGATGGAGCGCCTCAAAGCAGGCTACGCGTCCGATCCCGGCCGCTGGCAGCGGGTAGCGGCCAAGGTCCGCGGCGTCTCAGAGGAAACCACCACCGGCGTCCATCGTCTCTACCAACTGGCCCGTGACGGCGAACTGCTCTTTCCGGCCATCAACGTCAACGATTCGGTGACCAAATCCAAATTCGACAATCTCTACGGCTGCCGCGAATCCCTGGCCGACGGCATCAAACGGGCCACCGACGTGATGATGGCCGGCAAGGTGGTGGTGGTTTGCGGCTACGGTGATGTGGGCAAGGGCTGTGCCCGGTCGATGCGGGGTTATGGCGCTCGGGTGCTGGTTACCGAGATCGATCCCATTTGCGCCCTCCAGGCGGCCATGGAAGGTTTCGAAGTGGTGACCATGGAAGAAGCCGCTGTCGTCGGCGATATTTTCATTACGGCCACCGGCAACTACAAGGTAATCACCGGGGCCCACATGGAAGCCATGAGGGATGAGGCTATCGTCTGCAATATCGGCCATTTCGACAACGAAATCGACATGTCCTATCTGGAAACCACGCCGGCGTGTACCCGGGAAAACATCAAACCCCAGGTGGACAAGTGGACCTTGAAATCCGGTCGTACGGTGATTGTCCTGGCCGAAGGCCGCCTGGTGAATTTGGGGTGTGCCACCGGGCATCCCAGCTTCGTGATGAGCAACAGTTTCACCAACCAGTGTCTGGCCCAGATCGAATTGGCCGGCAAGCCCCACGAAAAGGACGTCTACACCCTGCCCAAGAAACTGGATGAAGAGGTGGCCCGCCTGCACCTCGAGCGGCTGGGGGTGAAACTGACGCAGCTGACCCCCGAGCAGGCCGACTATATCGGGGTTAAGGCAGAGGGGCCGTTCAAGCCGGATCATTATAGGTATTAAGGGTATGGTGGCCCTGCCCAGCGGACATCTTTTCGCCCCAGGCGGCGTTCTCGCCCATTGTTCGTCCTCGACGTAGTTCAAACTACGCCTGCGGTGCCCAATGGGCTCCTGCCTTGCCTGGAACGAAAACCTGCCCACTGAACAGGGCCACTGCTGTGTAGTTTGTTGGCATGTAAAATCAGCCGTGGCTAAATCTCAATCAGCCGCGGCTGATTTTTAACTTTAGGAGGATAAATTTGGGAAAAAACAAGATGGTTTCGTAGAAGTCATGTTGCAGATGGTTTCGAAAAAAGTTCGAGATCAAGGCTTGCAAGGCCTTAGGCGTGAGGTCTACTGACGGTACGCTGACTGACGAGGGCTAGACGCAACGCCGCTATTTATCCGCCTCGGGTGGATCGGGCTTTTTACGAGACCGTCTAAATTTAAGCGCGGCCGCCGCTCCAGCTCAATTTGGCTTTGAGCACGTCAAAGTATTCGCTGTCGGGGATCTGGATCATGTGGACCGGGTGGGGGCTTTTTTCGATCAGGATGGTGTCGCCGTGCTGGATTTCGAGTCCGGCCTGGCCGTCCAGCGTCAGGATCAGTTCCGTGAACCGCTCCTGGGGTTTGATCAGGATGCGGGTACTGTCCGGAACCACCAGAGGGCGGTTGGTCAGGGTGAAGGGGCAAATGGGTGTCATCACGATGCCCGGCACCAGGGGATGGACCACCGGCCCGCCGGCCGCCATCGAATAGGCGGTCGACCCGGTGGGCGAAGAAACGATCAGCCCGTCGGCCCGGAAGGTGGTCAGGTAATGATCATTGATGTAAGTGGGGATCAAGGCAAGTCGCGCCAGGGTCCCCGTGTTGATCACCACATCGTTTAATACGCTTTCGCGGCAGCGTTCGGTGCCGTCACTGATTACGGCGACGGCCAGGCGCATACGGTACTGAATGCTGAAGTTTTGCTGCAGAACTGCTTCCGCAGCGCTGAACAGGTCCTCCGCTGCGATTTCCGCCAGAAAACCGACTTCACCGAACTTGACCCCCAGAACGGGAATCGGTGCGTCTCCGATCCAGCGCACCGCACTTAAAAAAGTGCCGTCGCCGCCCAGCACAAAAACACAAGCGAGCTGCCGGGGACCGGTGTCGGCGGTGCTGCCCTCATTGAGCGCATCGGCGCGGATACGCTTAACGGCCACCTTTCGCCCGCCTAGCCAGGCTTCCAGGCGATCTGCGGTTTGCTGGGCCTCCGGTATGGTTTTGACAATCAGGCCGATAGGGTGCAATGTCATGCCTCCGGGAAATATACTGACAGGTGCGGATAGACCCCTCAGATGTCGATATCTTGGGCCAGAACTACTGTATTCGCATCGGGGGGTCAAGTTGCAAGATAAGTGGCCTTGCCGATACGCGCCGGCGCGTGGCGCCGCTTAATGCGGGCCAAGCTTTCACCAGGAGGTCAGCCGTGCAACGATCCTTGGCAATGATCACATCGGTTAGAAGGAATGCCCACGTTTTAGGGCGATTGGTGCGTTCTCAACCTTGATGGACTCGTAAAAAGTCACGTTGCAGACGGTTTCGTAAAAAGTTCGAGATCAAGGCTTGCGAAACCCGAGGAATGAAGCGTACTTACGGTACGCTGACTGACGAGGGCTGAAGCGTAACGCTGATATCGGACTTTTTACGAGACCGTCAACCTTGGGGCATTCGATAACGGTTTGGAGACCCCGTCTAAACGCAAGAGGAGATACCCGCATGGAAGTCAAGAATTACAAAGACTGTGAAGAGAGGATCATCGAACAATTTCCTTTCAAAGGCGATATGCGCGAAGTGGTCGGCACCGGTATCCGCTGGCTTTCCAGCTGCGGTGATGACGGCACCGGCTATCCGGAGTATGGTTTGCGGTATTTTACGATCCAGCCCGGCGGCCAGATCCCCATCCACAATCATTTTTATCACCAGACCATGTACATTCTCAGCGGTCGCTTTGAATGCTGGCAGTTCGACACCGAATCCGAAGACGTCATCAAGCGCTGCGAAGTAGGCCCCGGTGATTTTGTCTATGTCCCCAGTATGGAGGCCCATGGCATGCGCAACCTGAGCGCCAGCGAACCGGCCGCCTTCCTCTGCTGCATCTGCAATGTCTACGAGGATCAGGAGCGCTAACCAGTAAACCCACGCCCCAAGCCGCGTGCGGGTGCTGGAACGGCCGCTGGGATGTGCCAAACGCCAGCCGGCGATCCTTACGTGGCCGCCGCACGGCCGGCCTGCGGCCCCTTCGATACCGCTGCCGGGAAATTCTATCTTGACGGACGCCTGGTCGACGATTATAAAAACAAGGATTTGACCAATGGTAAGGCCTCATTTTCGTTACTTTTTCAAGGAGGAGAGGATAATGCAAAAATACTTCGGTAAATTTTTCGTCTGGGTGGCCGCACTGGCCCTGGCCGGTGTTTTTCTTTACGGCTGTCCGCAACAGGAGGAAGAAAAGGCCGAGGCCACCGCTCCCGCCGCCACCCCGGCGCCCGCAGCCGCTGGGCCCATCAAACTCGGCGTGGCCGGTGCGCACAGCGGCGATCTGGCATCCTACGGCATTCCCACCGTGCGTGCGGCCCAGCTGGTGGTCAAACAGCGCAACGCCATGAACGGCGTTGCCGGACGCCAGGTCGAAGTACTGGTGGAAGACGACGTCTGCAAGCCGGAAGTGGCTACCAACACCGCCACCAAACTGGTAACCGACGAGGCGGACGTGGTGGTCGGGCATATCTGCTCGGGCGCCACCAAGGCGGCCCTGGGGATCTACAAGGAATCCGGCATTATTGCCATGAGTCCTTCGGCCACCAATCCGGCCCTGACCCAGAGCGGGGACTATCCGAATTTTTACCGCACCATCGCCTCCGACGATGCCCAGGCCCGTCTCCAGGTGGATTTCGCCCTGGACAAACTCGGCCTCACCAAGCTGGCCGTGCTGCATGACAAGGGCGACTACGGCAAGGGCCTAGCGGAATTCGCCAAGGGTTTTCTCGAGGCGGACGAACGCGCCGAAGTGGTGCTTTATGAGGGCATCACCCCCGGTGCGGTGGATTATTCCGCCGTGGTCCAGAAAGTCAAACGCTCGGGAGCCGAGGCGGTCATCTTCGGGGGCTATCATCCGGAAGCCTCCAAGATCGTCACCCAGATGCGCAAGAAGGGCATGGACACCATTTTTATTTCCGATGACGGCGTCAAGGACGTGACCTTCATCAAGGTGGCCGGGGAATTCGCCGAAGGCGTCTACGCCACCGGCCCGGTGGACACCTCCAAGAACCCGATGGCCATCGAAGCCATCGAAGCGCACAAGCAAGAGTTCGGGGAAGATCCGGGCGCTTTCTATCTGAACGCCTTCGCCGCCACGCTGGCGCTGCTCAATGCCATCGAAAAATCCGGGTCGACCGATTTCGACGCAATCACGCAAGCGTTGCGCAGCGAATGGGTGGCCACGCCGTTGGGGATTATCAAGTTCGATGAACGGGGCGATGCCATCGGCGTCGGCTTTGCCGTCTACCAGGTCCAGGGTGGCAATTTTGCCAGCATCGAACTGTAGCCAGCGACCAATGTCAAACTCAGGGGTCGGGCCTTCGGGTGCCGGCCCCTGATGTGTTTAGGGCGTCCATAATTTGAGGTATATCTCGCCCTCTGGGCAGAACATGCCAACATTCCAAGCGACCGTCGGGCGTAAACGCGATACCGTCCCGACCAGCTTAGTACGCCGCAGTGGCCCGCTGGGCCCTCGCCGGCGATAGGAACCCGTGTCGATGGATTATTTTCTCGAGCTTTTCCTGGGAGGGCTGACGCGCGGCAGCATCTACGCGCTCATCGCCTTGGGCTACACGATGGTTTACGGCATCATCGAACTGATCAATTTCGCCCATGGCGAGATCTACATGATCGGGGCCTTTACCGGCTTGATCGTGATCAGTGTGCTGACCCTGCTGGGTTGGAATACGGTGGCCATCATCGTTATCGCCTCGCTGGTCGCCATGATCTACTCGGCGGCTTACGGGTTTACCATCGAAAAGATCGCCTACAAGCCCCTGCGGGGCTCCCAGCGTCTGTCGGCCCTGATCAGTGCTATCGGCATGTCGCTTTTTCTCCAGAACTATGTCCTCCTGGCCCAGACCTCCAATTTCCTGCCGTTTCCCAATCTGGTCCCCGATTTTAAATTCATGCAACCCTTCGAGAACATCGTACGCTCTACGGAAATCGTCATCTACGTCATCACCGCCCTGGTGATGGTTTTTCTGACCTTCCTGATCAAATTCACCCGCATGGGTAAGGCCATGCGGGCCGTGGCCCAGGACCGCGACATGGCCATGCTGGTGGGCGTGGATGTCAACCGTGTGATTTCCTTTACGTTTATCATCGGCTCTTCCATCGCGGCCCTGGGCGGGGTGCTGGTCTCTTCGCACATCGGCCAGGTCAACTACTACGTGGGGTTCATCGCCGGCATCAAGGCCTTCGTGGCTGCGGTCCTGGGAGGCATCGGCAGCATGCCCGGTGCCGTTCTGGGAAGCCTCGTGCTGGGCTGGACCGAGAGTTTTTTCACCGGGTATATTTCCAGCGACTATGAAGACGTCTTTGCCTTCATCTTTTTGGTGCTGATCCTGATTTTCAGGCCGGCCGGCATCCTGGGACGGTCGGATACCGACAAGGTCTGATCACCGTCAAACCATTGGCCGGGACAGACGCCATTAAAGCCGATGCACTATCGGCCAGAGGTTGAAACATCCGCGTTATGATGACATTCCAAGAAATCAAAAAGTCGTTGCTCACCGCTCTGTGGTTCATGTTTCTGACCTTCCCCATCATGGTGATCAAGGTCAACACGATCGAGAAGACCATCGAGTGGCGCTGGTGGCGCATGGCGGGTATCGGTCTGGGTATCTTTTTTCTCTCTTTTTTGTGGCGCTACCTCATTCGGCGTAAGGAGGCCGGTAAAAAGAAGGCCGAGATCGCGGGTGAAGAAACCATGCCGCTGGCGCAGCGTCTGCTGAGCAACCCGCGTTTCTACATGCCCGGGATGGTGGCGACCATTGTCATGGTGGTCGCCTTCCCCTTTGTCTTTTCCCTCTACCAGACCAACATCATGATCACGGCCCTGATTTACGTGGTGGTGGGGCTGGGGCTCAATATCGTCGTCGGCCTGGCGGGTCTGCTGGACCTGGGCTACGTGGCTTTTTACGCGGTGGGCGCCTACAGCTACGCCCTGCTCAACGTCCACTATGGGGTGACCTTCTGGATGGCGCTGCCCATCGGGGCGGCGCTGGGCTTCCTGTTCGGCATCCTGCTGGGTTTTCCGGTGCTGCGTCTGCGGGGGGACTACCTGGCCATCGTCACCCTCGGCTTCGGTGAGATCATCCGGCTGGTGCTGGAGAACTGGAACGCGTTCTCGTTCGGCCCCAGCGGAATCGCCAATATTCCCAAACCCGGCCTGTTCGGGCTGGATCTCAACCTGCATCAGTCGACCATCTTCATCTATTTTCTGATGATCGGACTGGCGCTGATGACCATTTTCGTCGTCCGCCGCCTGCAGGATTCGCGTATCGGTCGCGCCTGGATCGCCCTGCGGGAAGACGAGGTGGCCTGCCAGGCCATGGGGATCGACAAGACCCGCACCAAATTGTCAGCCTTTGCCCTGGGGGCCACCTGGGCCGGCATGGGGGGGGTGGTCTTTGCGGCCAAGACCACGTTCATTAATCCCACCAGCTTCACCATCTGGGAGTCGATCATCATTCTCTGCGTGGTGGTCCTGGGTGGGATGGGGTCCATCTTGGGCGTCATCGTGGGGGCTTTGATCCTCATTCTCCTGCCGGAATACCTGCGGACGTTCTCGGAATTTCGTATGCTGATCTTTGGTGTCATTCTGGTCATGATGATGGTCTTCCGGCCGGGCGGCATCATCAGCGATGTCCGGCGGACCTATAAATTCGAAGGCCTGGGCCGTAAGGCGAAAGACAGAAGCGAATGAAAGCGGTTTTAGAAGTCAGCCATCTGACCATGGATTTTGGCGGCCTGCGAGCTCTGGACAAGATCGATCTTGAGGTGCGCGAAGGGGAAATCGTCGCGCTGATCGGCCCCAATGGGGCGGGCAAGACCACTTTTTTCAACTGCATTACCGGGATATACACGCCCACCGGTGGTGACATGCAGCTGATCCCGGCCCAGGGTGCGGCCGTGCGGCTCAACGGGCTGAAGCCCAACAAGGTCACGGAGAACGGGATGGCGCGCACCTTCCAGAACATCCGCCTGTTCCAGAACATGACGGTGCTCGAAAATGTGATGATCGGGCGCCACTGCCGGCTGCACTCGGGTATCCCCGGGGCGATATTCCGCCCGCCGGCCAACCGCCGCGAAGAAAAGCAGATCGTCGAGGACAGCTACCGCATGCTGGAGAAGATCGGCCTCACCGGATATGTCAACGAGTTTGCCAAAAATCTGCCCTACGGCGCCCAGCGGCGGTTGGAGATCGCCCGCGCCCTGGCCACCGAGCCGTTCATCCTGTTGCTGGACGAACCCGCCGCCGGCATGAACGCCCAGGAGACCAAGGAACTCGATGAGCTGATCGTAAGGATCCGGGATCAGGAACAGGTTTCGATTCTGTTGATCGAACATGACATGAAGCTGGTCATGAGCCTTTCGGACCGCATTTACGTGGTCGACTACGGCAAGCGGATCGCCGAGGGCAACCCCGAGGCGATCAAAAACGACCCGGCGGTGATCAAGGCCTATCTCGGAGAAGAAATCGATGCTTGAGTTGCTTGATATTAATACGTTTTACGGCAACATTCAGGCTTTGAAGGGTGTTAGCCTGGAAATCGCCGAGGGCGAGATCGTGAC
>JASJED010000211.1 GCA_030065585.1 Desulfobacterales bacterium
ATATGGAAAATCTACACACGACCCAGCAGAATTACTTTGCCAACCAATTCGCCTATAAACCGGAAAAAGCTTACGGGGTTGAGACCCGCTTTGAGATTAAGGACCGCACGATCCACTTTTATTTTGACTCTTTTCTGTTTCCCTGCCGCAATACCAAATCATGTGAAGCCATCGTTATCCTCACCTGCAACGACGAGGATCTCCAGAAAAACAGGCCGGCGTTCGAGGCCGTACTTTCATCCCTGGCCATGCACGACTACTACGATTAAAAGAAGCCTCCAGAAAGTCTGTGGCCCGATCCGCCCGCGGCGGGTAAATCGCTGCGTGGGGCACCCAAATCAAATCCACGCAATACAGATGGATTCCTCCGGCTTACAATTCGTGGCCGCCGCACAGGGAATCAGGATCCTATCTCTGGCCTGCCTTCATGGCCTCGCAAACAGTCGAAGTTGCCCTCACATTGTCATTCTGGCGAAAGCCCCAGTCGTCAGTAATGCCAGCATTTCCGGGATGGCGGATACGTCATCCCGGAAATGATCCGGGACCGGCATGACGAAAGCAATTTGTTTTAGGCGTCCATCTTTCTTGTACTTATCGGTATCTACCGCCTCGGCAGGCGGTTTCCGGTCTGGCTGCCGGTCATTTAAATCGTAAGGATGACGGTGGCGGTGTGTGATTTACGGGATCGGTTTGGGCGCAAACTGCAAGTTGACGTCGAAAAGCAGGGTATAGCGGGCGGGTTCGGGGCCGTCGGCGCCCTCGATGTCGAAATCGCGCAGATCGATGCCAAAGGCTGTGCGCACGACCAGCCGGGGACGGCCGTCGGCGCCGATCACGGGTTCGAATTCCGCCGGTGCGGCCAGCGGCATGTTATTACCCTTGAGCTGGAAGGTGCCGGCAATCCGTGCGGGCGACAACTGCCCAAAGGCAATCGGCCGCCCGTCGCTGGTCAGCGATTTGATCGTAAAACGCGATTGAGGATGTTTGCGGGAGCCCAGCAGTAGACTGCCCTGGATCGCTTCGTCCAGAACCGGGTCCCCCATGGTGATGGCGCTGCGCGTGTCGATTTCGACATGTCCCTCGGCGCCTTCCAGGACCAGGGCCGGGGTCAGGTTCAGTGTGCCGCGGGCGGTTTTGACTTCCCCAGCATAATTGTCCAGGGGCGCGGCAAAGCGAAACTGGATCATGGGGGGGGTGTCCGGAGCGGATGCGGCCAGGATCCAATCCGTTGTCAATCGCGTCGTGGCGACCATGGTGCCCGCCTGGCGCGGTTTCGCCGGGGGAAGCGGGTATCCGGCCTGCTCCCAGGACAGGACCGGCGTATCGGCGGCAACCGCATCGAAGGCATCGCCATTGTCGGGCTGCGTGATGTGGGCGGCGATCTGTTTTTCCATCAGGGCGGCGGCCTGCCGGAACATTTCCCGGCGCTGCTCCCAGGGCCCCGTCAGCGGGTCTTCTTTCTTTTCGAAGATGGGCGCCTTGCAGTGAAACTGGGAATAGAGGGCCAGCGACAGAAACAGTGTGCCGTCGGCCGCGCGCCAGGGATAGAAATCCATATAGAAGCCCCGGTCGGCACGTCCCAGCAAGGCCTGCTCCTGAACCTGAAAATGTTTGAAACCCTCGGCGATGGCCTCCAGGGCCTCCTTGCGGAAGGTGTTGTCGTCGTAGCCCGCCGGAGGCGTGCCGGTGACGGCGGCCACTTTCAAAGGCGCCCAGACGCGTTCACGACCAATGGCCCACACAGGGATCTGCTCACGGCGATTGGGCGCGTTCCCCTGGGGCACATAACGTGAGGTCCGAATGAAATTGCGTACCCGGTCGGGGGTGGTGGTGCGGCCCTGATAGATGGAGCGTCCCCGGTGGTTCTGGTAGACCAGAAGCGGTGTCAGGGCCACCTCCGACGGGGCGCCGCGCTCGATGGGCACGATATGCACGCTCACGCCCATGGCGTCGGCAACCTGGCGGATGGCCGGCAACTGTTCGGCCTGAAAGGTCCGAGCCACGATCGATTTGCCCGGTTGCACAAAGACGAGCAACTGCTCATATTCGCGATCCGCAGCCCATACGCCGCTTGCGGCCTTGAAGAGGATCAGGGCCAACACCAGCATCGAACGACCGATAGCCGGTTTGGTCTTGGCAAAGTCAATCATCGTCTTTCATCTCCGGGCGAAAGCCCATTCGATGTAGGTGCACACGGGGTTTTTAAGGCAAACGGCTGGTTGCGCGGCAACCATATCGGCCGGCGCCCTGCGCCTCTATGCCACTTGCCAGAGGGCTACTGCCGCACCCCTTCCACGCTGACCGTAATCTCCACGTCATCACTGAGGCCGCTGAGCATGAAATCCATCCCCCACTGGCTGCGCTTAATGGTGAAGGTGGTTTCAAATCCGCGCCGGTAGTTGCCCCAGGGGTCCTTGCCATGGCCGGTATGCACGGCGGTCACCGTTAGCGGATGGGTTTGGCCCAGCATGGTCAGGATACCGCTGATTTCAAAGGTATCGGGTTTGACCGGCTTTAGGGCCGTACTCTTGAAGCTGATGACCGCGTGCTGGTCGGCACTAAAGAAGTCAGGACCGCGCAGGTGTTTGTCGCGCTTTTCATTGTCCGTGTCGACCTTGACGGCCTGAACCTCGAGTTCGAAGCGGCTGTTGGCCGGATTGGCGTCATCCCAGGTGAAACTGCCGCGAGGGTCGTCGAAGCGGCCGTGGGAATTGCCGATGTTTAGATGGTTGATTTTAAAAAGGACGTAAGAGTGGACGCTGTCGATGCTGTAGATTTCAGACGCCGCAAGCGCTGCCGGCGCCAGGGTGCAGGTCACTGCAACCAGCACGGTAATTGCGAAGCTATTGGATTTCATATGCTCCTCCCTGCAGTCGCTTCATAAGCCGCAATGCATATTCGGTAGGTTGAATGAGATCGATCTGAGCTGAAGATGGAGGGTTTTTCTCGATTATGGTCAACCTAAGCTCGAATCAAAAAGCGTCAACCAAAAGGCACCCCCTCTCAGGGGCGGTAAAACAAAACTGTTAATGGGGGTTCAAGTGTTAACTTGTTAAGTTAGCACCTGTTAGCAGGTTGTTAGCAGCCTTGTTGCTCTTCTGAGCGATAAAGCCAGTTATTTTAAATAAAAACAATATACTATCAAAATTTATCGGATTGCGGAACCTTGGCATAAGAATTGCCATATCCTGACATAGATTCGTGACTTTGATTTGACCGTCACTGTTGGGCGGTCGATGGATTTAGGCTCAATATCTTTTACCATTTGGGAGGAAACATGATTCGCAGAATGATTTTTTCGGCAATGGCGGCCATTTTCATGGTGACGGTCGTCGGCAGCGCCCTGGCCATGGAGCAGGGCAACAAACGCAAGGGTAAATACGTCTACCGCAAGGTCTACAAGGCCTGTCATGCCCGCGGGGCCGTGGACACGGCCAAGCCGCCCTTGAACCCCGATGCCCGCACCCAGGCCGAATGGGAACAGCTCTTCGACAACCGCGACTTCGGGGCCTTTGGCTGCGATGAGGAATGGACTCAGCTCTCGGATACGGATGTCACCGACATCTTTACCTATCTGCATGCGCATGCGTCGGATTCACCCACGCCGGCCAAGTGCAAGTAGACGCCGGATGCGGATTCGCCGGCGGCGCGTCGGCGTAACGATCATATTTAAAGGAGAGGGATGGAGAGATGAAGACCAAACGATTTTTGACCTTCGGCCTGGTGATATCCCTGATGGCTTTGATGGCCTTCGGATGTGCCAGCAACCAGCAGACCAAAGCGACGGCGGAGGCCGATACAAGCTGGCAGTACCCGCAGATCGTCGATGCAGCTTTCGTGGGGCAGTACGCCAAGGTGCCGATGCCGGAAGATGCCATGATTATCGACTCGCGGCCCCACAAACCCAAATATGTCAAAGGCCACATTCCCATGGCCGTGAGCATGCCCTACACCCAGTTCGACAAGTTGACCCATTTGCTGCCGGAGAACAAGGACACCCTCCTGATTTTCTACTGCGGGGGCTTGAAGTGCAAGCTGAGCCACAAATCGGCTTATAGGGCCGAAGCCTTGGGCTACACCAACGTCAAGGTGTTTGCCAAAGGCTATCCGGGCTGGCTGGCGGTTCCCGGCAATTACGCCTCGGTGTCGGTGGAGTGGGTCAAGAAACAGATCGACAGCCAGGCCGAGATGGTGGTGATCGATTCGCGCCCCAAGCGCAAGAAGTACGACAAGGGCCATATTCCCGGGGCCGTCAGTTTACCGACCACCAAGTTCGACAGCATGACCGACCAGCTGCCCCAGGACAAAGACAAACTGCTGGTATTCTACTGCGGCGGGCTCAAATGCAAGCTGAGCCACAAGGGGGCCCAGAAGGCCATCGCTCTGGGTTACACCAATGTCAAGGTGTTCTCCACCGGCTACCCGTCCTGGAAGGCCTATGTGGGCGGCCAGACGACGGCCAAGATCGAGGCCGGCCAGGAAGAAGGCAGCATCGCCATCGCCGCGTTTGAGAAGATCCTCAAAGACAACCCGGAGAGCATCTATCTGGTGGACGTGCGCGACGCCGACGAATACGCCCTGGGCAGTTTCAAGGGGGCCGTGAACATTCCGGTGGAAACCCTCGAGGCGCAGATCAAATCCCTGCCCGCCACCAAGCCGGTGGTATTCGTCTGCAGCACCGGGGCCCGCAGCGGCGAGTCCTACTACATGGTCCAGGACCTGCGCCCGGAGCTCAAAAAGGTCTACTACCTGGAAGCGGAGATCACCTTCAACAAGGACGGCTCCTACAAAATCGTCGCGCCGCAGTCATAATCACCCTAAGGCATAGTGAACACCGCCGCCTGAAGGTCGCCCATGGCAGCGTCGGGCGGCGGTTAAGCATCATAGGAAACCGGGCATGAACCGACATATACGCACAATTCTTTTTCTGGCGCTGATTGCCGTGGCACTGGGTGTCCTGGGGGCGCAGCCGGCCCTGGCGACCGCCACGGCGGCGGCCGACGATGCGCCGGGGCGCACCATGGCCCAGCAGGCCACCAAGGCGCTGCCGCCCTGGAACACGACGGATCACAGCAAGCACGCGGCCCTGGAGCAGGAATTCAAATCCGGCCAGGACATCACCAATGCCTGTCTGTCCTGCCACTCGGAAGCCGCTACCCAGTTTCACCGGACGATCCACTGGACCTGGCAGGCCTCCGCCAACGGCGAAGAGGCCAAATATGGCAAAGCCGCCCAGTCGCTGAACAATTTCTGCATCTCGGCCAACATGAACCAGGATACGAGCTGCCTTTCCTGTCATCCCGGATGGGGCACGTCGCTGGAAAGCGGGATCAACTGCCTCAACTGCCACAGCCGCAAGAAAGTCAACTGGGATGAGGCCGTCGAGGATCTGGCGGCCTTCACCGAAGCCGGGGACGCCGATTCGCTTGAGATCGCGGCGGAAATCCGGGCCGAACTCCAAGCCGCCGCCCAGGATATCGGCCGTCCCCAGCGCCAGAACTGCGGCAGCTGCCATTTTATCGGCGGCGGCGGTGACGGGGTCAAGCACGGGGACCTGGACACTTCCCTGATCAAGCCCACCAAGGCTTTAGATGTTCACATGGGCGTGGACGGCCAGAACTTCGACTGCACGCGCTGCCATACGACCACCCAGCACAATATCGCCGGGCGCGTCTACACCCGGCCGGCCGCCACGGATCGCAAAAGCTTGATCGAGGACGACCTGACCGCCAAGATCACCTGCGAGTCCTGCCACAGTGCCACACCCCACGCCGAGGGCTCCAAAGCCAATGACCATACCGACCGCGTGGCCTGCCAGACCTGCCACATTCCGGAAATGGCGCGGGAACTGCCCACCAAAATGACCTGGGACTGGTCCGAGGCCGGACAGCTCAAGGACGGCAAAAAGTTTTACACCAAGGACGAATTCGGCAAGAAAGACTATATGTCGATCAAGGGTCGCTTCACCTGGGCCAAGAATGTCGAACCGGAATACTTCTGGTACAACGGCACCATCAAATCGGTGACGGCCAAGGATATGATCGATCCCGGCCGGACCGTGGCCCTTTCCTGGCCGGAAGGGGGGCCCCAGGATGCCAACAGCCGAATCGCGCCGTTTAAAGTTCACCGCGCCCGCCAACCCTACGACAAGGTTCACAAGACCCTGCTGGTGCCGATGTTGTCCGGTGGTACCGAAGGCTACTGGAAGACTTTGGACTGGCAGCGGGCGCTGACAGCGGGGCAGGCCGCCAACGGGCTGCCCTACTCGGGTGAATTCGATTTCGTGGATACGACCTATGTGTTCCCAACCACCCACATGGTGGCCCCCAAGGAAAAGACCCTGGCCTGCAACGAATGCCACACCCGCGATGAGGGCCGCCTGCAGAACGTGGCCGGGATCTACATGCCCGGGCGCGACCGCACCGGCCTGCTGGATACGCTGGGCTGGGTGGCCGTGGCCGCTTCGCTTTTCGGGGTCTTCTGCCATGGCCTCGGGCGTGTGTTTACCAACGGCAGGCGAGAGGAGTCCTGAGCATCATGAAGAAAATGGTCCCCATCTATCTATATACCCGCTACGAACGTTTCTGGCACTGGCTGCAGGCGGCCCTGATCGCCATCCTGCTGGTGACGGGTTTCGAGGTCCACGGCACGTTCAAGCTGATCGGTTTCGAGCAGGCGGTTCAGATACACAACTGGGTCGGTCTCACCTGGCTGGTGGCCTTTGCTTTCTTTGTCTTCTGGGTACACACCACAGGGGAGTGGAAGCAGTATGTGCCCACCACGAAGAAGATGTTCGAGGTTATCCGTTACTACGTGATCGGCATCTTCAGGGGGGAACCCCATCCTTTCCCCAAACGTAAGGAGGCCAAGCACAACCCGGTGCAGCGTTTGACCTATCTGGCCCTGGCCGCAGCTTTGCTGCCGGTGCAAATGCTGACCGGCTTTCTTTACTGGGGCTACAACGAATGGACCGCCTGGGGCATCAGCGGGCTCTCGCTGGAGTTGATGGCCCTGCTCCACCTGGCCGGTGCCTTTGCCATTCTCTGTTTCCTGGTGGTGCATCTGTACATGATCACCACCGGCCATTCGATCACGGCCCACACCAAGGCCATGATCACCGGGTGGGAAGACGTCGAAGAAGGCGTCGTGATCGAGTCCTGGGAGAAGGCGGCCTAG
>JASJED010000212.1 GCA_030065585.1 Desulfobacterales bacterium
GGGTCAAATCCCCGCCGGGGTCGCGGATGCTTACCGACAGGATACTGGTATGATTTTCACCCAGAAGACCGATTGCTTGCAATTGCTCATCGAAACGGCTTTCGGAGAGCATTTTGCCGTATTTGCTAAAGGCGTAAGTCTCTCCCGACTGACCAATGCGCCCCAGCTTGATCACCCGGGTGAAATCTTGAGCGGGATCGACGCGTTGGGTCAGCAAGGCAATGACATCGCCTTTCGGATTGCGCACGGGCGCGGCAAAAAACATGGTGGGAATCGCCCCGCGCCGTTTTTCCTGCGATGACAGGACGACATCGGAATTGATCGGCGGCACCATCACGGTTTCGCCTTGAAAAGCCCGGGCGATGAGATCACGGCGCTGCACGGCGATCAAATTCCAGTCGCCGATATTATCGTCGCGCATGGAGGCGATACTGGTAAAATCCGGGGCGATGATGAAAAAACCGGCCTGCCCAAACCGGTTTTTACGGTCGTTGAAAAAGATGCGCATCGCTTCAAGCGCGTAGCTGTCAAGTAGCTCTTCGGCCTCGCGGCCAACGGCGAGTTGGCGTTCGACCAGCGAAATGAGGACGGGGTCACGGGCGATGCGGTCGATGTTGAAGCGATGGTATTCCGCCCACAGCCGCACCGATTCTTCGGTGGTGGACACCACCGTCTGCAGCGCCTCACCGGTGTCTTTCTGGATTTGCATACGTATCTGTTGAAGGGCCACTAAAGCCAGTCCGATTACCAGCACGATCATCGCTGCGGCCAACATGATAAAAAGTCCGGGGCGTTGCACGGCGCCTAGCGATGAATATTTGTTGGGCTTGGCGTCTTCCATTTGGCGTTACCTGATGTGATGCCTGGTGGCAAATGAAACACCGGCCGATGGACACGATGCACGACCGAACTCGGAATCAGCACTCTGCAAAATAGGGAATATTGGGCAGGACATCAATGTCAGGACGGCTAAAAACGTCAATGCATCATTTTCTAATGTTCCAGCAATATTTCTGCTTTGCGAATCAGATGCCGCGTCAGCTTTTCCAATAAATTCGATTTTAGATTCCAGCAATGCCAATAGAGCTCCACGGGTACGTGGCAGTCAGGCAATAGGTCAACCAATTGACCGGCGTCCACCAAAGGCGTGCTCTGCTGATCCGGCAGCATGCCATAGGCAAGGCCTAGGACGATGAAATTGGCAAATTTCTCAACGGAAGGCACATAGTGGGTTGGGAAGGAAGCCGGAACATCCTCAGCCAAAAGGTAAGTTTTCCAATAGGACTATGGATCGCCAATCGTAGGTTTTTAGCATCGTAGATTCCGGCAGGTGATAGCAGAACGCACCAACGTGGTTTTTTTGCGACAGGCAGGCCCAATCACCAACCACGGTGCAGTTGAGGCCGTGCTAATGTCAACTGCAGTTTCAGCCGATTCGGGTTATGCCATACAACGCACTAAACCCTGCAATCAAAAGCGTGGGCGTATCCCATGTGTGGGGCGAAAATGCCTCAACGACTGTCATGAGTACAGGAATAAACCCTAGCGCAAAAATAAATTGTAGTTGTGTAAATGAAGAATGAAAAGCAACAATCACCAAAAGGCTCGATAGCAAGACGCATGCACTCCCTTCCAGAGAACGAACATACGGCTTCTTTGAAAAGAGGGCATACGTCTTGTATTTGTGCCTGCCGAACCGAACGCCAACAGGTTCCGCCAAACCGTCGCCAAATGCGATAATTAATAGCGGAATCCAAATTAACTCCACTAAACCATTGCGGACAAAGAAGATAACTGCGGGAATCAAGACAAGATAAGCGGCAAGGACCTGGGTAAATAGCCAAAAGAGCGTATATGGGCGATCCTCCGGGCGATCAATCGCAAGAAACATTGTGGCGACAACGGATACTTTCTCCCGAATTGGTTTCAAATAAATAAAAAGGGAAAGAAACGTAATGGCACACCCGGTAATGAAATTCTCAAGGGTTCGTTGATAAGGGAAAACCGTTTTCAAAAAGACAGGGACAAAAAAGAGCGAAAAGTGAACAATTTTGCGTGTGTAATTTACCTTGATTCCCTTTTGGCTGACCAAAAGGCCTGAGCAATATTGGATTACCAAATTGCTTATCAAAACCGCCAAGCGGAAAAGCAAAAAGTCAGCCATGGATTTTTCGACGCCGGTGGGAAATCTTTTTATGTTGGATGTCTTCCATTTGGCGTTACCTGATGTGATGCCTGGTGGCAAATGAAACACCGGCCGATGGACACGATGCACGACCGAACTCGGAATCGGCATTGTGCAAAATAGGGAATATTGGGCAGGACATCAAGACCAGGATGGCTAAAAACGTCAATTTGACTGGCGATTGCCGCCACGGTATCATGTCGTTCCCAGACGATGACGACAACCCTGCTGGGGTTGGAGCCTAGCGTCTGTATTTTTTCGCCTTCAATACGGACTTCACCATTTTACCGAACTTTTTATCTTTTCTCTTTTTCTCTAGGTAGGACATCTCATAAAAGGCGGCTTCCCTATTGAGCTTCATATAATTGCTATAACGTTCCCGTGAAATAATTTCGTCTTCCAATGCTGCCAATATGGCGCAGCCTTGCTCTTGTGTATGGGAGCAATCATTATAGCGACATTGGTTGGCAAGCGCGCTGATCTCGTCAAATGTACCATGAATGCCCTTACCAACCACAAAATTTCCGAGCTCACGCATACCTGGCGTATCGATGATCATGGCCCCGTTGTCTAGCTTGATCAATTGCCGGCGCGTCGTTGTATGCCTTCCTTTTCCGTCTTTGGCTCTAACTTCTTGCGTTCTCAGCTGCACCCCATCCAAAAGATTATTGATTAAAGTCGATTTGCCGACCCCTGATGACCCCAGCAGACAATAAGTCCTCCCAGGCGCCAGCAACGCCTTGACTTGCTGCCGTGCTGTATGGTCTTGATTGCTGAATGGCAATACCCGCAGATCTGGAATCAGCGCGTGGATTGCATCAACCTTTTCTTCTATCTCCGCAACGGGTAGTAGATCGCTTTTACTCAACAGGACAACCGGTTCGATATGGCTCTGATTGACCATGACCATATAACGTTCTAATCGTCTCAGATTATAATCGTGGTCAAGGGATTGAACGATTAGGCCAATGTCGATGTTGGCGGCAATCAATTGAAAATCGATCTTTTGGCCCGAGGCTTTCCGCGTCAGTACTGATTTTCGGGGAACAACCTCGCTAATGATGGCAAAGGCATCATTGTCAAAATACTGGGCAAGGACCCAATCTCCGGTGGCGGGAAAATCCAACGGAGAATCGGCACTAAACATAAGCTTCCCCGTCACCTCCGCTAACACCCCTCCCCTGCCGTTGTCGATGGTATAGCTATCCTTATTGACCGTCGTGACCCTGGCAATTTGATGATCCATTAGCTTTGTGGGATCCAGTTTATCCAAAAACCACTTATTGAAACCTAATTGCTCTAAATATCTCGATACATTTTCCATATGCATATCCGAATTTCCTTAACGAGAGTGGATGCCCCTGTTGTGGTGGGCTCAATTCCTGTGGGTCGAACCGGAGGAATACGCCGGTATTTCGAGGATTCAATTCGATCGCCCAACACCGTGAAGGGGCCAAAAGACATTTTGGAGATGCCTGCTAGGTGATCATGGGCACGCCGTGATTCCGATCATCCGTGACGATTTCAAAAGCGGCTCGTGACCGAGTAAAGAGTTCAAGGGACTTTTGCCCCGGCCTTTCAACCATGACACGACAACTAGCAATCTTGGTGTTGAGGCAATGCTTGGTCCCGCCGGGGGGATTACCGTAGATAAGCCCCACGAACTGGTTGCGATCCGCCTCAATTTTCCCGCTGATCCTTACTTGAGGTGTCGCTGTATGGAATGTCCACGTGAAGTAATCATACCGACCACGGGCGCGGAGGCCTTGCCGGATCGAATTCAGCGCATAGTCGTGATCGCCCAGACGAAGGACTACGTTTGTCAGCCGCGGTGTCCACAAGGGGCCCAGCTTGAGTCTCGCCGTGGCACACTCGATAAACGCATCTTCCTGGTTGTCGAATCCCGCCACCTGTCCCCAGGCATATTGGTCCGTATGGCGACGGCCCCAATTGTGATTCTGGCTGCCGACCCAGTCGTCGATTACGACCTCATCCTGATTGACGCGAATGGTGCCGCGGTACTTGGCAAAGGGCAGACCCACCAGGGCCTTGGCGGCAGGGAGCTTTCGATCGTAATTTTCACGCGGCATCAAGAATAGAGGCGCCTGCTTGCCATCATAGGTGAGGTCCCATTCGATCGATTCACCATTTTGCGAAGCGAGGCCTTGCAATGCGTGATTTTCCAAGTAGGCGGGCCCTATGCGCACACTCAGGCCGTGACCGGAAAAACGACAATCCTGGATGGGAAATTCCTCCTTGACCGCACTTATACGGTTGGCCTCGCCATTGAAAAAAATAGCCCATAGCTGACCCACGGCGCTATCCGGCCGAGTTTTGGGGCAGAAAATCGTATATCTGATCCAGAAGGCCAAGGGGCGTTCCGGGTGGTTCGCCCGCTGGAAGTAACTCTCATAGTGACCGACATTCGCTTCCGGGCGAAATCGGGCTCGATTAACCTGTTGAAAAGCAGTCGTCTGGTCCGCCTCAAAGGCCTTTGGCGCTGAACCCCCTGATGGCGCCGCGGTTGCCGAGGTTGTTTCGCTCTCGGTGGACCAGCCCGAGGGATATCGTTCAAGATCGAACCGCCTGGCTAGGGTTATCAATCGGGGGCGGCGATCGGGTGCCGAACTGCGGCGCGGCAACTGTTTATGAATCCAACTCGCGATATCGCCCACGACCTTCTGGTGATCCCAATCGTTGTGCGGCTCATGAAAGCTGTCGACATAGCTGCGAAATTCACCCTTATCCGGTGACGCCTTTCTGAAAAAGGCCTGGGCCCCGGCGAGTGAATTGATCCGATCGCCCGTGCCATGGAGAAGAAGCAGGGGGACGTTAATTCGGCGCGCGCTGGCCTTGATGCGTTCGATGACGGCCAGGGTCTCCGTGCCCCAGCGCATGCTCGTCATGCCGTGAACCAGTGGATCTGCATTAAAAGCTTGTACCACTTGCCGATCCCTGGAAAGGAGACGCGGATCGAGACCCAGTTTGACCGGAAAGGTCGGCCAGGGCCGCGACAGCAGTCTGGCAATTGCCACGATTAGCGGCTTGGCAATACCTACCGGATCAACGCCTAGACTGCTCAAGACGATGCCGGACAGGTCCTCGGGTTCCGACATCATGAATTCGGTAACAATCAATGACCCGAGACTATGCCCCAGCAGAAAAGTTGATGCGCTGTAATCCTGTTCAATGACCCAATTGAGAAACGCCTGCAGATCGTCGTGATATTCACCCCATGAATTGATGTGGCCGCGCTGGCCCGGTGACCGCCCATGGCCTCGCAGATCGAACCCCACCACCCCGATATTGCGGGCCAGCATCTCTGTGACCACGTTTCCATAACGGCCGCTGTGCTCACCAAAACCGTGGACGATGGCAAGGATGGCCACAGGTGAACGATTCGGAAGCCATGATTGCGCGAACAGTCGAATCCCGCCAGCGCCCTCAAAACGACCCTCTGATCGTTCCATTTATTGCCTCCAGGTAGAAAGCCTTTACAATCGGCAGGAAACCTCGTCAATCGCCACCAGAGCGTATGCGGACATGTCTGCCCTTCAGAATAGCCATACGACCTAACTTGCGCAAATGGTCGATTTAGTTATCGGAGCATAATTCGCCCGGCGGTGCAAGCGCGGCATGAACCGGAGCGAAAGCGCGCGGCATCGGAGAGGGCCAGCACGCCGGTGAAAAGATGCGGGCTGGAAGCGTCGCGATGGACGAACAGGCGTTGGACGTCCCTGATCAGCATCTGCTGGATGGCCGTGGACAATAGCGCCTCAGCCGAGACGGATTGGACCGGCGTACTCATAATTTCCCGTGCTTGTGCTTGGGGTGATACACCGCGGTGGTAGGCCATGATGAGATCGGTCTTGGATATGACCCCCGCTGGGGACTGGGTCTCGTCTTGAATCAATATGGCGCCCATGTGATGGGATGACAACGCTTCAATGACTGTAAAGAGTTGATCGTTAGCCCGGTTCGCCCAGACTTCCCGCGTCATAACCTCCTTTACCGTCAGACGCGCCGAAGGATCGATCCCGGAGAGTTTCACGCGTTTTTGGGCAGTTCCGCGTTCACAGGCACGGCAATAGCGGTACAGCAACCCGACGATATCGGCGTAGGAAACGATGCCGATGACCTCCTCCCGATTGGCACCGGTGATGTACAGCCGGTGCACGCCGGCCGCCTCCATGATCTCCAAGGCATCCTCCACCAGATCGTCCGGAAAGCAGGCGATGGGTTGGCTGCCCATCACATGGCCCAGCGCCGTTTCCGTCGGGAATTCAGCATAATAGGCGGCTAGAAGATCCGTCTTGGACACCACGCCGAGAGGTATGCCATTATCGGTCAGAAGGACGGCGTTGACCTTGTAGCGGATCATCATACGGATACCCTGGGCGACATTGGCCGTACGCGGAAGACGGACGACCTGCCGCCGCATGGCTTGCCCAACGGGAATTCCTTTAAATACGCCGGGAGTCTCGACAACAGGCATATCGATCATTTCTCCTTAAACATGGTCATGATTCGATGGAATACATTCGAAACGTAGACGATGCCCAGTACGGTCTCGTCCTCGACCACCGGAAGCCGGCGAATATGCTTCTTGATCATAATCTCGGCAATCACCATCAGATGGGTGTCCGGACGAACGGTGACCACATCGGTGGTCATGATGTCGTCAACCCGGATGGATTGAATCGTACTCATCCGGTTGCGATAAGCCTCGGTGGGGTCGAGGTCATCCATTTCGCCGAAAATGGCCACGTGTTTCGGCTGCACATAATTCAGAACGTCATACATGGACAGCATGCCCACCAGCCGATCTTCCTCGTCGGTGACCATCATGCCGAAGACTTTCTTCCCTTCGATTTGCGAGGCTTTTTGGAAGGCGGAGAAAGCCTCCGCAATGTTCTGCTGCGGATGAAGGGTATGGAACCGGGTGTCCATGAAATCTCTGGCAAACATGTTCA
>JASJED010000213.1 GCA_030065585.1 Desulfobacterales bacterium
CAGAACATGTCCAATAATTCCGGGGTCACCCCCGATGGCCTCGAGATGGGCCGCGCCCAGATCGTACAGGCGGAAGCGGCGGGCATTCCGCCCCATGTGGACATGAATCCGATTTTGCTCAAACCCACCAGCGAGGTCGGCTCCCAGGTGGTCTTGCTGGGCGAAGCCCAGTCCAACCAGAGCGCCCTGGAATATCATCGGCACAAAGCGGATCTCTTGGCGACCGCCTGTGATGCCCTGGATCGCCTGCGGCTCGCACATGACGTCATCCTGCTGGAAGGGGCCGGCTCCTGTGCCGAAGTCAATCTTCAGGAACACGATATCGTCAATTTCAAAATGGCTGAGTATGCCGATGCCCCGGTCATTCTGGTGGCCGACATTCATCGCGGTGGAGTGTTTGCCCAATTGGTGGGGACGCTGGCCTGCCTGCCCGAATCCCGACAGGAGCGGATCGCCGGTTTCATTGTCAATCGTTTTCGCGGCGATTTACGCCTGTTCGCCGATGGTGTCGCCTGGATTGAAAATCAAACCGGCAAACCGGTTTTCGGCGTACTGCCCTGGTACGATCATTTCACGATCGAGCAGGAAGATTCGGTCGTGATCGAGAAACCTTCACCGGTCCGTGCCGGTCCGCGCCCGGGAACGATGATTGCCGTGATCCGCATCCCGCATATCTCCAATTTCACGGATTTCGACCCCCTGCAACAGGTGGATGGTTTGACGGTCCATTTCCTGGAGCAGGTCCAGTCGCTGGACGGTTTCCAGACGATCATTCTGCCGGGTTCCAAAAACACACGTTTCGATTTGGACTGGCTTCATCGCCATGGGTGGGCGCAGGCCATCCGGCACTTTGTGGAAAACGGCGGCAATCTATTGGGCATCTGCGGCGGCTACCAAATGATGGGCACCCGGGTTCAGGATCCCCAGGGCCTGGAAGGTACCCCGGGAGAAACCCCGGGACTGGGGCTTCTGCCGGTGGAGACGGTGCTCAGGGCACCGAAGACCACGACGCGCACGCAATTTGAATGGCACGGGATTCCCGGGCAGGGCTATGAAATCCACATGGGACAGACGACGGTGGACGACGCGGCGGCGCTCTTCCAGATCAAGGCGCGCAACCGCATGGCCGTGACCGACCGGGAAGGATGCCAACGCGCTGGCGGGCGTATTGCCGGAACCTATCTCCACGGTCTTTTCGACAGCCCGGACATCACACGCCAATGGTTGGAATGTTGGGGATTGCATGACACCGTCGTCAATGCCACGAACGGACCTGATGGCCGCAATCGGGCCTATGATCAACTCGCCGCCCATATGGCGCAGTATATCGATTTGGCGGCGATCCGGCGTTTGATCCCGTCCTTTTGATAAGAGGGTGGCAGCAATCGCGTGGGGGTTGAACTTCAGGTGTGGCGCCCGGTACGGATTATGGCGAAGTGTTCGATGATCACGGCGGAGAAGCGTTGGTTTGCCGGGGCTTGTGATCATCCGATACCTTAACTAAATAACTGCATCTATCTGAAATAAAATATTATGCACGTATTAGTAATTGGCGGGTGCCGCAGCGGAAAAAGTGCCCACGCGCTTGACTTGGCGAATGGTTTCCAAGCCGATCGCAAGCTCTTCGTGGCCACCTGCCAGCCCTATGATGAGGAAATGCGCGCACGGGTCGCCCGGCATCAGCGTGAACGCGATGCGACCTGGGAAACCCTGGAAGTTCCCCTGGACCTGTCCCGCGCCCTGGAACACCATAATGCGGCCGGCAGCCTTGTTCTGGTGGACTGCCTGACCTTCTGGCTGACCAACATGGCCATGGCCAATCTGCCGGAAACCGCCATCGAGCGACGCATCGCATCCTTGGACCAGACGTTGACGGCCATGAGAGTCCCGGTGATTCTGGTGACCAACGAGGTGGGGCAGGGGATCGTTCCCGAAAACCGCTTGGCCCGGCAATTTCGCGACTGGGCCGGTCTTTTGAACCGCAAGGTTGCGCAGAGCGCCGACCAGGTGATCTGGATGGTGGCGGGCATCCCGGTGGCGGTCAAACCCGTGGCCGGATCATCAAGGTAGATCAGAGCGCATGAAACATTTCCTGGCGGCCCTTCAATTTATCACGATCTTGCCCATCGGCCCCCGCGGTCTCTATGCCCCGCGGGAGATGATCGCCTGGTTTCCGCTGGTGGGCCTGGCCATCGGTATTTTGTTGAGTGTTTTCGACTGGTTGGCTTCCCAGATCTGGTCTCCGGGTGCCGCCGCCGTGCTGGACGTCGTCTTTTTAATGCTGGTTACCGGCGCCTTTCATCTGGACGGGCTAGGCGACACCGCCGACGGTCTTTACGGTCATCGTGACCGTGAGCGGGCGTTGGCCATCATGAAGGACAGCCGTATCGGCACCATGGCGCTCGTAGCGGTGGTCGCCTGTCTGGCGCTCAAGACCGTCGGCATTGCCGGCCTGCAGTCCAACCGACCGCTCGTTCTGCTGCTCGTGCCGGCCTACGCCCGGGGGGCCATGCTTTTTGGTATCCATTGGCTGCCTTACGGCCGTTCGGAAGAGGGGACCGGCTACGATCTCTTCGGAGCCCCCCTGACCATGAGGACTTTCGCCGGCTTCGTCCCGTTGGTGGGGCTTTCGACGCTGCTGGGGTGGCCGATGGTGATCCTGAATCTATTTTTCCTGCTGATCGTGGGCCTCACCCTGGGCTACTTCAAACGCAAAATCGGTTGTATTACCGGGGATATGCTGGGAGCCATGACTGAATCGACCGAAGCCCTGCTCTTCTTTGTGCTGGCCATGCGCGGGTTGTCATGATTCACGGTCACGGCGGGAACATCTACCAACTGGCTCGCGAGCTGGGATGCGCCCCGGCCGAGATTGCCGACATGAGCAGCAATGTCAATCCATTGGGGCCACCCCCGGAGCTGATGGACCATCTGCAGGCGCACCTCGGTTGCATCCAAGCCCTTCCCGAGGCCGCCGCCGAGAGCATGGAGCGGCTGTTCGCCGAACAGTCCCGGATCGATGCCGATCAGGTTCTGGCCGGCAACGGCACAACCCAGATGATCTATGACCTGCCCCGGGCCCTGGAAATGCGTGAAGCCTTGATCGTGGGCCCCACCTATGCGGATTACGCCGATGGCTGCCGCCTCGGCAATGTCGCCTGCCGTTTTGTTCATGCCCGGGAAACCGACGACTTCCTGGTGGATGTCGACCGCCTGCGGGAGCAGATCGAAGCGGTCGACGCCGTTTATATCTGCACCCCCAACAATCCCACCGGCCGACTGATCGATGTGAACGTTATCCGGCAGCTTTGTCAGGATTTCCCCCGTCAGCATTTCGTCGTGGATGAATCCTACCTGCCGTTCGTCAAAAACCAAACGCGCCATTCGCTGCTCAAGGAGCGACCGCCTAACGCCCTGGTCCTGACCTCCATGTCGAAAATATTCAGGATCCCGGGGCTCAGGGTCGGGTTCATCGTGGGCGCAGCGCGTACCCTTCAATACCTGCGTCGGCTGGCCCCGCCCTGGTCGGTTAACAGCCTGGCCCAGACGGCCGTCCGGTTTCTGTTGACCAACGAACCGCTGAGCCGGGATTTCATCGCGCGCACCCAGGCGTTTATCGCTGACGAACGTGAATTCATGATCGATGCGCTTGCTGCCATACCGGATCTGCGGATCTATCCCAGCCGCACCGGCTTTTTCATCCTGCGCCTGCCGAAGCCGCATCGGGCGGCCGGCGTGTGCCGCGCGTTGAGCGCACACAGGATTCTGATCCGGGATTGCAGCAATTTCGAGGGCCTTTCGGAGCGTTTCATGCGCATCTCACTCAAGACGACCGACGTCAATCGGCAATGTGTCACCTTGCTTCAAACATTACTCCAGCCGTGATGCGCAGCCATGCCCCAGCCTATGATTTGTTTAACGCTGTAATCGATAGGAGCTAAAGCCACCATTGCCCGCGACCCCGCATCTGCTGATTCTCCCGGCGGCATTTGTCCTGGATCTCCTGATCGGTGATCCCTTGCGCCTGCCGCACCCCATACGCTGGATGGGGACGGCCATCGAGCGCGGGGAGCCTTTTTTCCGGCGGCGCTTCCAACGCCTGGAATACGCCGGGTTCTGGTTTGCGGTCTTTTTGATCGGCACCACCTGGCTGATCGCCTTCGTCGCGCTATATCTGGCCCGTCAATGGCATCCCTGGTGCGGTTGGATCCTGGAAGTGATCATGGTCTACTATTGCCTTGCGGCCCGGTCGCTCCTCCAGGCCGGCGGCGACGTTCGGGATGCTCTCGTCAAAAGCGGTCTGCCGGCAGGCCGCCGCATGGTGGCCCGGATCGTGGGGCGTGAAGTCCACCAATTGACGGCCACCGGCGTCAGTCGCGCAGCCGTGGAGTCGGTGGCTGAGAATATGGTGGATGGTGTACTGGCCCCGCTTTTTTTCGCCGCCGTCGGCGGGGCCCCGCTGGCATTGGCCTACAAGATGGTCAACACCTTGGATTCCATGGTGGGTTATCGCAATACGCGCTACCATTTATTCGGGCGGGCCGCCGCCCGAATCGACGACGGGGCCAACTGGATTCCGGCCCGCCTGGCGGTGCCTTTGACGGCCTTGGGAAGTGTCCTCCTGGGCTTTGACGGCCGGTGCGCCTGGCGGACCGCACGGCGGGAAGGACGTTTCCACGCCAGTCCGAACGCCGGTTTTGCGGAAGCGGCGTTTGCCGGTGCGCTGAGGGTTCGACTCGGGGGGCCCAATCGCTACCATGGCCGCCGGGTCGACAAACCTTGGATCGGGGCCGGTTTTGCGGAACCCACCTCCACCGACGTCTCCCGGGCCGGCGCCCTGATGCTGACAACCTCGATCCTGGCCCTGCTGCTGCTATGGGGTCTTGCCTCTCTGGCAGCGCGTGCCCTTTAGGACTGCGGTCCCGGTGATCCCATGAGCCCAATGCCGACAACGCCTGATTATCCGCGTCTCCCGCGATCCTGGAAAAATCGCTACCCCTTTCGCCTGGCATGTCCTTCCTTCGTCTACCCTGACGATTACGACGTCAATGTCGATTGCCTCGGACCCCACGTGGATGAAATCGAACTGCTATTCTTCGAGGGCCGGCGGGAAAGCCGCCCCACCAGCGCCTTGGTCGATCGCCTGGTGCGTCTCGGTAAACGACATGCCGTCGGGTATAACGTCCATCTTCCCACGGATCTGCTACTTTGGGATGACGATACCTTGGCGGTCGAAACCGCCGCCGGGACGATCAAGACCCTGACCCGTATCCTGACGCCCCTGAATCCCCGCTTTTATGTGCTTCATCTGGAAAGGCCAACCTCACCGGCGGGAAGCGCGGGGAAGCGCGCCTGGCAGGCGTGTGTCACCAAAGGACTGAAGATGCTGATCGCGAAAGGCTGTCCCGTACGGAATTTTCGGGTGGAGAACCAAACCGCACCGCTGGACTGGATTGCTCCCCTGTTGGAGGCTTTTGACATGGATCTGTGTCTCGATATTGGCCATCTGCAGTTGGCCGGCGAAGATCTGGCCTCAACTTTGTCACGCTGGCCAAAACGCATCCGCGCGCTTCATATCCACGGGGTAAGCGGTGGCCGCGACCATCGGGCGCTCTCCTGCCTGCCCATCCGGGATCAAGTTGCGCTGACCGATTTTCTGAAAACTTTCGACGGCAGCGTCTGTGTGGAAGTGTTTGGCTATCAGGCCTTGTGCGATTCGCTCCTGGTTCTTGAGGAATGGATGGATTAATAACAATTACAATATTTTGTGATTCTAAATCGGATAAGGATTGGCCGCCTGCCCGGCAGGTCGCTGCGTTGCGACCGATCGACGCGGATCCCATGCGAACGGCTTGACGTCCTTCGCCGGGATCTGTAAATTGCGGGGAAACGTCCAAAGGAAGACCACCCCAAGCATGCCCGGCCTCACCCTTTTCGCCAGCAATCGACTCGAAGTTCTGGCCCAGGAACTTGCCGATCGATTGCGGCGCCCCGGTGACCCGCTGCAGACGGATATCATCATTGTCCAGAGCCGTGGCATGGCGCGCTGGTTGTCACTGGCGATCGCACGCCGCAACGGCATTGCTGCCAATTGCCGGTTCCCCTTTCCCCAAGCTTTCATCGATACCCTCTTCGCCGATCTGTTCGATTACGATCCTGCGGAAGATCCCTTCGAGCCCGGTGTCCTGACCTTCATGGTCATGCGGGAGTTGCCCGCTCTGGTGGCGAATGATCCCGCCTTCGACGATCTGCGGACCTATTTGCAGAACGATTCCCGCGGCCTTAAAAAATTTCAACTTGCCGCCGAGATCGCCGACCTTCTGGATCAATACCTGATATTCCGGCCCGACATGCTCCTGGCCTGGGAGCGCCACCCGCCTCCCAAGAGGGAAGATCCGTTTCCCTGGCAGCGAATTCTTTGGAAAACCTTGACGCGCAAAGACCCATTTCGACATCGGGCGTCTTTGTGGCGGGATCTGGTTCGGGGAGCAATTGAAAGGGACGGTGCCGCCCCCCGGCTTCCCGGACACGTGTCATTGTTCGGGGTGTCTTATTTGCCGCCTTATTACCTTCAGGTTCTCGAATCGCTTGGCGGCGTCATGGCCATCGACATCTATCAGCTCAATCCCTGCCGGGAGTATTGGGCTGATATCACCTCGGATCGCGAAATGGATCGTATCCGACAACAATTAACGCAGAGTGACCGACCCGCCGAAACGAACGCGCTGCATCTAGAAATCGGCAATCGCCTGTTGGCATCCATGGGAGGACACGGGCGTGAGTTTCACGCCCTGCTGGCGGATTTGGATTGCCCCCTCGAAGAGCGGTTTGAGGACGTGAGCCCGGATACGATGCTCAAAGCCGTACAGCACGATCTGCTAAACCTCACCGACCGCGGCGGTAATGAAGGGGAGGGGGCCCGCCTGACGGGCGGGGCCGCACCCGATTCGTCCATTCAAGTCCACGCCTGCCATGGGCCCATGCGCGAGATCGAAGTGCTGCACGACCAGTTGCTGGCCCTGCTTCACCACCATCTGGATTTAGAACCAAGGGATATTCTGGTATTGACGCCGGACATCGAACGCTATGCCCCTTATATTCAGGCCGTTTTCGGGTCGCAGACCGATGAGCGTCTCCATCTGCCCTTCAG
>JASJED010000214.1 GCA_030065585.1 Desulfobacterales bacterium
AGGACCAGGAGAACGATGATCACCGAGCCCAGCAGGTTCATGAAAAACTCCTTGGTGGCCTCCCGGACGTACTGGGCCTGCCAGGCGACCTTGTGGACTTCGAGTCCCACCGGCATGCGCGCCTCGATTTCGGCGAGCTTGGCGTCCAGGCGATCGCCCACCTTGACGGCGTTGTCGTCGTCGCGGGCCGCCACCTGGACGCCCACGGCGCGTTTGCCGTCGGTTCGCATCTGCCACTGCTGGGGCTCGAGGTAACCGGGCTTGACCGTAGCAATGTCTTTTATGCGGATAATCTCCACCTCGGGGCGTTCGCCTGCCGCGCCGGTGGGCCGCTGGGTCTGGGTGGTCTGCAGGTCGGCGGTGATGGGCGCTACGGCTTGGTTAAACTGCCGTCCCTGGCCGGGGTGCAGGAAGAGCTCGCCGATTTGATCCGGGGTGCGGAACTCGCCGGTGGGCATGACCCGCATACGGCGGTCGCCAACGTTGATGTAGCCCGCGTCCACCACCATGTTCTGCCGGCCGAGGGTGTTCTGGAAGTCCTCGGGGGTGATCCCGCGTTCGGTCATCTGCTTTTCGGAAATATCGATATAGATGACCTTGTCCTGTTGGCCCCAGAGGTCGGCCCGCGACACCCCCTTAACCAGGCTGAACTCCTTCTTGATGTCGTCGGCCCATTCCTCGAGTTCGGCGTAGCTGAACCCGTCGCCAGTGATCGAGAGGACGAAGCCGTAGACGAAGTTGAAGTCGTCCGAAACATCCGGTCGGCTGGCGCCCGGGGGCAGCTGGGGATAGAAATCACGGATCTTTTTGCGGATCTCGTCCCAGATTTGCGGCAGGGTGTCCATCCAGATGTGCTGACGGATGTCGATCTTGATGACCGAGACGCCGGGCCGCGAATAGGAGCACGCATGTTCGAGGTCCGGGATCTCCTGCATGGCCCTTTCGATGCGGTCGGTCACCTCGAGTTCCACCTCGTAGGCGTTGGCGCCGGGGTAGTAGGTCACGATGGTGGCCTTTTTGATGGTGAAGACCGGGTCCTCGAGCTGGCCCAGGACGAAGTAGGCCCCGATGCCGCCGAAGGCCAGAATGGCGATGAAGAAGTAGCTCACCGCCTTGTTCTTGATGGCATATTCCGTAATGCTCATAACGCCTCCTCGGGTTGACTGCCGGGGCCGGTCAAACAACGTGACCGGTCCCCCAACCCCAAACAAAGTTCCCTGCTCGCACCCACCAAAGGCGGGCGTTTTCCTCCAGATTACACTACCGCGACAGTGCGGCGGTAATCAGAAATCATGTTGGCGATTCGCGATCCAGTCCCTCGCTGCGCCGGATCGGTGTTGCAATCGTCACCTTCTGTCCCTCGCGCAGGGTCTGCGCGCCGTGGGTGGCCACCTGCATGCCGGCCTTAAGCCCCCGGGCGAACTGCCCCCTGGCCGTCAGCCGGCCGCGCTGGATCTCGTGGCCCTTGACCGTCATGCTCTCCTCGTCGAGCACCCAGACCATGGTCTTCTTGCCGTCCGGGCTGAAGAAAGCATCCACGGGCAGCAGGAATTCATCGGCCGTAATGCCCCGGCCCGGGATGTCCGAGGGATCGCCAGTGGCCACCCCGGCCATGCCCGTCTGAACCGTGATGTCCTCGGGCTGTTCGAAAGCCAGGGTCACCGGGAAGGTGCGGGTGCCGGCCGAGGCCTCGGTACCGATTTCCTTGATGCGCGCCGGGATCGGGCGGTCGGGAAAAGCGTCGAAGGTGATCTCGATGTCCTTGACGCGGTCGACGTTGGCAATGATCTGCTCGGGGATGTCGATGGTGAACTCCATCGTGGAAACATCCAGCAGACGCAGGACGTTTTCCTTGGCCTGCACGCGCTGGCCGGCTTCCTTGTAGGTCCAGGAGACCGTACCGTCGAAGGGCGCGTAGATGTGGGCGTCCTCGAAGGCCTTGCGCTTGATGCGCACCGCCGCGCGGGACTGGGCCAGCCGGGCGTCGGCGTCGTCCAGGTCCTGCACGGCCACGGCGTTGGATTTCAGGGCTTCGGCCACGCGGGCGCGGTAGGCCCGGTTGCGGTCGGCTTCGGCCACGGCAAAGGCGATTTCATTCTTGAAGTCGCGCAGGTCAAGCACGGCCAGGAGCTCGCCCTGTTTGACCATGTCGCCCTTGTCTACCGGCCGTTCTTCGATGGTGCCGGAGACCTCGAAACCCAGGTTCAGCTCGGTGGAGGCTTCGGCGCGCCCCGGGTATTTGTTGCCCCCGAAACCGGTTTGATCCTCCAGCTTGAGGAATCGGACGGGGCGAATGACTTCCGGCACGGTCGGCTCCTCGCAGCCCGTCAGGATCAAGCCCGCGGCGAGCAGTACGGTTAGAATCGTGAAAAAGTGCTTCATGGTTGTACCTGCCTTTGCTGAAAATAGATAAAATCGCATTGTGCTCCTTATTTATCGGGCAAGCCCGGCCGGGATCTCCTCCTCATCCGTCCGAGCTGCTATCCGCATCGTCCGGCCGACTTAAAAAATCGGCTCACCGTTCATGGCGGCATCCTGGACCTCGACTTCCAACCGCGGTGGGTCCGGATCCCAGCCGCCGCCCAGGGAGCGGTAGATCGCAATCAGGTTCTGGGTCACCTGCCCCACGCTGTCCACGTAGCGGTCTTCCTGCTCGGCCAGCGAACGCTCCATGTCGAGCACGTTCTGGAAGTCGGTCAGCCCCGATTTGTAGAGCACGCTGACCAGTTCCACCGACCTTTGGGCCGCAACCACCGACAGGCGCAGGAGCTCCCGGCGCTGGGTTTCCTCGGTGAATTGCACCGCCGCGTTCTCCACGTCCTCCAGGGCCTGGAGGATCGTGTTCTCGTAGCGCGCCAGGGCCTGCTCGGTGCGCGCGTCCTCGGCATTGATCCGGTTGCGCACGCGCCCGCCGTCGAAGATGTTCCACTGAAAATTGGGACCGAAGGAATACGTCTTGCGCCCGCCGTCGAAGAAATCGTTGCGAACCCCCAGGTAGCCGAAGTCGCCCAGCAGGAAGAAGGTCGGATAAAGGTCGGCCGTGGCGATGCCGATCCTCTCGGTCTGGGCCGCCAGGCGCCGTTCGGCCGCCCGGATGTCCGGCCTTTGGCGCATGATATCCGCCGGCACCCCCATGAGCACCTCGGGCGGCGGCTGCGGGATGGGCTCCTGCGGGACGAGCTCGGCGTAGAGCGCGCCCGGAAACTCGCCGATCAGGACCCCCAGCCGGTGAATGGCCGCCGCCACCCCCTGGCGCAGGGCTGGAATCACGCTCTCGGTGCGCGCCAGGTTGAGCTCGGCCTGACGCACGTCGAGCTCGGGGGAAAGCTCGGCCTTGAAACGGGCCTGGGTGATGCCCAGCGTACCGCGCTGGGTATCGACGTTGCGCTGGGTGACCACGATGCGTTCCTGGAGGGTGCGCAGCTCCACGTAGTTGGCCGCGATCTCGGCGTACAGAATCACGAGACCGTCGCGGTAGTCTTCGACCGAGGCCACGAATTCAGCGTCCGCCTGAGCGATCGTGCGGGTAACCCGGCCCCAGAAGTCGATCTCCCAGTTGGCGTTCACGTTGCCGCCGCGCACCCAGTCCGACTGGCTGCCGGGGGTGCCGTCCGTATCCTGGTTGAGCGCGCCGAAGTCATCGCTCTGGCGCTGGCGGTTGATGCCCGCATCACTGTTGATGTCCGGCCAGCGCTCCCCGGTGGCGATGCCGCGGATGGCCCGGGCTTCCTTGATGCGGCCGAAGGCCTCCTTCAAATCGAGGTTGCCGGCCACGGCCCGCTCCTGCAGGCTGTCGAGAATGGGATCGTCGAGCACCCGCCACCAGGTGGCCATGGGCGCCTCCCCGGCGGCCAGACCCTCGATCAGGCGTGCCTGCCAGATATCCGGCATCTCGTATTCCGGCTTGACATAGTCCGGCCCCACGGCACAGCTTTGAATCAAGACCCCGAGCAAAATCATGGTAATCAAACCGCCCAATGACTGGCCCCGGCGACTTAGCCGGTTCGACTCCCGTAAGTGTTGATTTTTCATGGCGTTCCTTCTGATCCTTCGTTTGGGGTTGGCAATGAAAAGGGATTGCTAAGGTAAGGTTACGACTTTGCTGCTCCCTTTTAGAAAATCACCAACTAAAAATCAACGCCTAAGGCGAATTTTGACGAAACCAAAACGGCTTGTTCCGCGCCGCATAGCCTCCTGCCGAATAAGGCCCGCCCCACGCACCTTGATTCGATACGGGCTTTTCTTGCCGGATTCGCAGCCCTCCCGGTGGGATTATTCGCTGTCGCTTTCCTTGGCCTTCTGGTGACGGTCGTAGAGATAGCCGCCGGCGGCGCCGGCCGCCGTGCCGATGGCCGCGCCCCAGCCCGCGCTGCCCGATGCCGCGCCGATCGCGGTGCCGGCCCCCGCGCCGATGACCGCGCCGCCCCCTGTGCGCTTCTCGGTATCCGACATGTTGGCGCAGCCCCCCAGCGCCAGCCCGACAATCGTTATGCCAATGACGACGATGTTGATCATTGTAATTTTTTTCATGACCGGCACCCTTTCTCCATCAGGGTATGATTAGAAAACCGTTAGGATTCTCCAGTTTTGAATTGCCTAACGCGCGATTCGACGATCGTGTTGCGAAAACGTCGACCGCCGACTTGACCCTATTGATTTATTTGCCGCCGAAAATCGATCGCTTGATCGGTCGCGGGACGACGGGAATGATGTTGAACTTGATCCGCGCCACCTCGCCGTAGTCATCCTGATTCACGACCGAATACTCGGCGCCGAACTCCAGCCGCATCGGCGTATTGCCCCACTTGGTGATCTTCGATATGGTCAGCCCGACCGGCACGTTCCACTTGTTGCCCGTTCCGGCCTTGTCATCCCACTGGATCGTCGGGTTGGTGCCGATCTGCCAGTCGTCCGTGATGTTGTAGAAAAACCAGTAGAACATGTTGCCAAACGCCGCGCCACGGTCATCTTCGTCGTCGTCGGCGTCGGCAATCTTGAAGTAGGTCTGAGGGTACATCCCGAGCATCCAGTTTTCGGCGATGTATCCGAAGACGCCTGTGGCTCCGGCGCACCACGCATCCACGCCGAAAGAATCCTCGGTGGCCGTGGGAAGACTGAAACTCGGTCCCGCTGCCAGGAGCCAATTGCCCGAGAGCCTGTCAGGGAGGGCCAGCGGCAGGGGAATCAGCAGGTCGCTGATCCCGGTTTCGCGGTCGAATTTGTCGGGAGCTCCGTCGGGAACAGGCTGCCCAAGGAAAAGATTGATGGTCGGACGCGTGACGATGCGCCACTCATTTTCATCTTCGCCATAAAGGGGGATCGGGATGATGGGCTGGAACGTGATATTGCCGGCAACATGGCTTTCGTTCGAGTTAAAATCACCGTCGTTGAAGGTCGTGGCGAACTGGGTAAATATATAAGCATTTTTACTGACGGGGTTGGCCGATTGCTGCGAGAGCTCCTTAATACTCATCCCCCCTGTAGGATCGTCGGCGGCCGGCTGCGCATTTTCGGTTTCCGAAGCGGGTGGGGATCCGCCCTCCGACTGGGCCCAAAGTGCCTTAGTATCGGCCTGCCTTTCATCGTAGGAGGCCGGTTGCGCACGGTTGGTCTCGTAACCGGACAGGGATTGGTCGTCCGATTGGAACCGGAGTTCCTTCATTTCGTAAGCCAGATATCTTTCGGAAAAAAACCGATTCGGGCGCTCGCTTTCAGCCACCGCCGGCGATGAGACCATCAGCAAGCTCAGAACGAGCGCCGCTGCCATTGTTGTATAACCCTGCTTGCATGTATTGGCCATTTCTCCCCCCTTTCAGTTATTAATTTTCAATTTTCAGTGAATCTTTAGAAGTTCTCTGAAAAATAGGATTTTGAGACGCCTTCTATTTGCATGGGAACCTTTGCATCAAATACCGAAACTCCGTTTCCACCGGCGGTTCGTCCATGTATTCCGGATGGGACTTAGCCCATTCGGTGAACCGGGCGATCTCTTCGTTGCGCGACGGTTCCGGGTCGGGCATGCAGACGAGTTTGATGCCTTTAGGCCCGGCCGTCATGGCCTGATGGTAGTGGTAGGCGCCGATGAGAAAGCCGTGGCAGAAATTGATGGCCTGGTGGTAGAGCGGATCGTCGGGCGCGGCGCTGCACAGATTGATGAGGTCCCGGGTCGTGGCCACCACGAAATCCTTCTCGGATACGCCTTCGGCCGCAGCCAGTGCGGGCAGCAGGAATAGCGTTATCAACACCAGAACGATGGATTTGCGGATCATGTCTTATCTCCCTTTCAGTAATTTATTCTTCGATAGCGATTCCGATTCCGATACCGACCCCGATGCCTATTCTGACTTCAAATCCGATTTAGCAATCGTGGTCGGGGTCGCTATCGGAATCGGGATCGAGGATTTAAAACTAAAAAGGCATTGTGGCTTTCGCCGATTCACGATTCGGCAATTTTATTCTCCGCGCAAAACTGTAGAATTTCCATTTCCAGTTCTTGCAGCAACGCCAGATATTCGCGATGCCGCTGGGTCGCTTCGGCAGACGCCTGTTTGGCCCAGTAGCGCACGGCGGTCGTGCATTGCTGATAACTCGTGCAGAGCGATCGGAAGGAATCGTTCGAACCATACAGCCGCATGACCTTATTCCTGCAATCCGGAAAACGTTCGATGACCATAAACAGGCCGGGTTGGATAACAGACATGGCGTTTCGTTATCCCTCCATGAAAACGGATTAGGATGTATGTACAAGAGGATCTGCCGACTGTTTGAAGTTGTAAAAAGATCTTCCCGGCTTTTGAACTAAATTTAGGGTAAACGGTTGCTGTTTAGGGAAGAATCGATCGAAGGGGGTAACCGGGGGGTTCTTGGTTCGGAGGTTCTGGGTATAGGGGTAGTGAAGGTTTCAGGTTTCAGTGTTCAGGTGTCAGGAGACGTCATGGACCTCGGCCCCGTTTTCCTGACACCTGACACCCGACACCTGAAACCCACGTTGTACGACTGGAGGTTCCAGTGTTCAGGTTTCAGGAGGTTGGCGCGGTTCTTACTTCGTTTCCCTGACACCTGACACCTGACACCCGAAACCTTCTGTCTTCCTGACACCCGAAACCTGACACCTGACACCTCAACCAGACCTGAACACTGAAACCTGAAACCTTCACTACCCCCCAACCCACAGCTTAGAACCCAGAACCTGGAACCTAGAACCCAGAACCCCGAA
>JASJED010000215.1 GCA_030065585.1 Desulfobacterales bacterium
ACTTGGGGATAGACCGTCATCACCTTGGCCATCTCGGAGAGCTTGCGATCTTCCCACCGCATTGCTTCCAGTAGCTTGAGCGCACTCAGCAGGCCGTCGCCCGTGCTGTGATGGGTCAGATGAATCATATGCCCGGAGTCCTCCCCCCCCAATACCGCGCCTGAAGAGCGCATGGCCTCCATGACAAACCGGTCTCCGACCTGGCAGGTTTGATGCGCGATCCCCATCGCGCCCAGGGCTTCTTTGAGACCGAGGTTACTCATCACCGTCGATACCACCATGTTGTTGTGAAGTTTTTGCTGTGTTTTGAGATAATACGCAAAAATGGCCAGGACTTGATCACCGGAAAGAATGCGGCCCAATTCATCGACAACGATCAATCGGTCGCCGTCGCCGTCGAAGGCCAGACCGACATCGGCACCCATTTCAACGACCTTGCGGCAAAGTGCTTCCGGATGCTCGGACCCGCAACCGTCATTGATATTGGTTCCATCGGGCTTAGTGAACAGAACGGTCAAATCGGCACCCCAATCCTCGAAGACCGCAGGGGCAATGCCCGAGGTGGCACCATTGGCGCAGTCAATGCAAATGTTGATGCCGCGCAGCGAAAAAGAGTCCGGCATTGTTTGCCGGAGAAACGATTGGTAGCGCCGGCGCGCATGGTGCAGGGGGCCAATGGTGCCGATCTGCTCACCCGTATTTTGCCCATGGTTCGCCAGGGCCTCGCGGATCAGCGTTTCGATCTGGGCTTCCTGGTCTTGGGATAGTTTGTAGCCGTCGGCGCCGAATAGTTTGATACCGTTGTCAACATATGGATTGTGGGACGCTGAAATCACAACGCCGGCCGCGGCCTTGAGGGCTTTGGTCAGGTAGGCGACCGCCGGCGTTGGAATCGTTCCGGCCAGCGCAACGTCAGCGCCCACCGCGCAGATGCCCGCGGACACGGCCGCCTCCAGCATCCGGCCTGATATACGGGTGTCGCGCCCCATGATGATCGATGCGCCCTGGCGACCACCATCGAAAAAATGGCCAATCGCCTTGCCGATGCTCACGGCCGTTTCAGGGGTCAAGGGAAATTGGTTGGCCCGGCCTCTGATGCCGTCGGTTCCGAAGAATTCGCCCATGTGAGTGCCCATCGCTGGTTAAGCTTCCATTGCTAAACCGCTGGTCACGATTTCGTCGACGATGCCAGTCAGCCATTGGGTGCCCATCGCGGCGGTTTCCTGGGGAAGCGCCTGAATGGTCGCAAGATATGGTTCACCCCGGGCACGAAGGGGCTCCAGTTGATTTATAAAGCGATCCCGCATGGCCCGGTCTCCCCTATCCTTGGATCGATCCGACCAAAGCGCTTCGAGTTCTTCCCAGATTTTGGAAAGCTTGGCCTTGTTTAGTTTGGCGATAAAAAGGCCCAAGCGGTGCACCCGTTCATCCAGGGCCAGGTCGAGGGTTCGGATTAAACCCTCATGCAGTTCTTGCGGAAAACGCTGGTCGATAAATCGTCGGCGAACCTGATCATACCAGTGCCGCAATGCGAATAGATTGCCGATGTAGAAAATATTGTTGCGGATAATGCGCGGTGAATTACCAAGGTTACTCGGTTTCCAAGGAACACGGCTCTCCTTGCCCAAGTCGCCGAAAATCAGATAATCGGGTTTGATCTGATCCTTGCGCACGATCGTGCCGGCCGCGCTCACGGTGCCGTAAGCGATTCGGCAAGGCCCCACCAGCCCCCCCTGCCCGCCAAGAAAAATGGGGCGCTGATTCAGCATCACACCGCCGGGGACATCCCCCATGAGCGATGCCGTGGCTTTGTCCTGATTAGGCGTGTAGTTGAAGTGGATAAAGGAGCTGCCGACTTCGCTGTGGTCTTTTCGGCTGGTGCCGCCGGCCATCAGACAATCACAAAAATTGATCAGACTGCCCAAGGTAACATAGGGGAACAGAATCGTCTGCTTCAATCCAACGCAGTGCGCCGTGCTGGCCTGCTCTTCAAGGATGGTGCCGCCGCGCACATGAGAACCTGCCCCGAGCGTGGCACCTTCCAAAAAAACGGCATTTTCAAAATAGCCGCTCTTGAGTTCCACACCGGGGCCGATCCAGCAGTTGACGAGCGTTACCGGCCCCTCTGTGCCGATGCGGACACCGTCGGCAACAAAGGTATGGCGGCCGGCGAGATGGCATCCCTGATGAATGCGTACGTCCCGAGGTGATATGCGTGCCGGCATGACGGCCATGTCGATATGAACGCTTGCGGGGCAAAGGATTTCAACGCCTTGGGATATCAATGCTTCCGTATTCATGTGATCCTCTTGGGGCGTGGCATAGGATTGCCCTGCAGGCCGTCACGGCCCAAATCATGGGCGATGATGCGACAGAGGGGATACCAGAAGAACACCCATAATTCTTCTGGATTGTCGACCAGGCGGTCATTGTCAAAAAACACGGCCAAGGCGCCAAAGACAATCAGCGCCAGATTCAGATAGCCCTTCGACGTTTGGGCCTGTCGCCAAGAATGCACAATGGCTATCGCAACAAATCCGGCCAGTAGCAATAAGCCGATAAGGCCGCCGTCGCGCAGTGCTGCCAAGTAGGCATTGTGGGCATGCCGCATAACACGTCCGTTGATCTCCAGCGCGGTGGTATCGCAGAAATAGCCCTGTCCCCACCACAGACTGGAAGCGGCTTTATCCAAGGTCGCCATCCAGATGTCCACCCTATAGGAATTACGGTTGAATCCCGTGATCAGCGCGTCTTGAAGGCTGAATCCCACTATGGCCACAATTACGCCCATCAAGATGAGCACGGGGGCCCGGCGGCGCAAATAGGGAATCGCCAAGATTAAAAGCGCCGGCCCAAGGGCTGCCAGAGCCGTGCGACTCTGGCTCAGCATGATGAAGGCCAGGTTGATCAGAACGCCGACCCCGACGATGATGCGCATGGCATGGCGGTTATGCTTGGGTAGATTGTCCAGCAGCACAAGGCATGCGAGACCGGCAATGCAACCCGCCAGGATGGGATTGCGCATGCGACCGAGGGCATCCCTTAATCGATGGGCGGGGAAGTCATGGGCGTGATACCACCACAAAATGCTCAGCAAAAACGAAATCGTTGCCACCACGGCCAGCATTAGCAGCAGGCGATCAGCTTTTTCAGGGTAGCAGGACTCGACAACGATGCTGGCGGTGATGAAGGCCAATACGTATAGCGCGTGTTTGATTTGCTCGGCGATGTTCTCAAGGGTGACGTTAACCCCCCAGAAATTGGTCAGGACGAGATAGGCAATGTAGATGATGATTAACTTAAAGGTGGTGTTTTTGAGAAAAGCCGAAAAAAGGCCCCTCAGAATGACAAGAGAGGGTAAAAGGAGCGTTACATAGAAAAAGTTATTATGGCTTTTGGATGAAGGGAAAAATAAGAAACCGCAAAAAAAAATAGCGTAGGCCCCGAAATAAATCTTTCGCGCGGTATGACTCCGGTGCCCCCACTCTACGACCTGCTGCCAGCAACGACGGAGCTTCGCGACTATCGTTGTCTGTTTTTCGTTTGTCACGAAATTCATTTGGCTCGCTGAAGGTCTCAGGAAGGCAGATCTAGTATGTTCCGATATGCGGCTTCCATTCGTGATATGTTGTAATGTTTCGCGGCGTGGGCATATAAACCGCCGCCAATCTGATCCCGCTCCGCGGCCGGCTTCGTTACCATTGACGCCATTTGGGAAGCTAAGGCCTGGACGTCATCGGGTCGGATCGTAAATGGATAATTGCCTACAACCTCGCAAATGCCATCCACACGCGAAACGATAACCGGTACACGGGCGATCATGGCTTCAAGCAAAGCGAGGCCGAACGCTTCGCTCCGGGAAGGAAACAGAAAAACGTTGAAGGCTTTGACATACCGCTGGGCTTGGGGAATGAATCCCATCAGCAGGACATTGTCTTGAAGGCCATGCGTCGCCGCAAGTGAACGCAGTTCGGCTTCTTTTGGCCCTTTACCGATGAGAACCAGGCGGCTGGAGGGTATGCTTGCAGCGATATTGGCATAGGCCGCAATCAACACCTTCTGGTTTTTTCTATCAGACAGGGTTCCGACATGACCAAAAATAAAACTGTCCGGCGGTAAACCCAAACGTTGGCGGGCCTCCATCCTGTTCAGTTGGGCCGCTTTAACGGCCTCAATATCCAGGCCATTGCTAACGTGGTGGACCCCCATGCGATTGATGCAAACGGCGCCGCTGTCCCGGATGTCCTTGACAACCGCCAAGGATACCCCGGCAAACTGCCAGTTGCGGAGAAACAGCCAGGCAAACAGTTTTCGCCGCCAACGCCTTAAATTGCCAATCCCGTGGAAAACAACTGCTTTGCGCTTTAGGGCTACCCCCCGTGAGGCTTGGGCAGCAAGTTTACAGGGATGATAGCGGTGGGCGATGACGACGTCGCATGCCTCTTGTTGGAGTATGCTTCGCAGCTTTTGAACAATAGCGTTCCTGTCAGGTTTGGCCAAAACATCCGCATCTCTGAGATATCGGCATTTAAAACGTTCCGCCAATTGGTTGTCGATGGGTCCGCTTAAAAATACATTGGTCACGTCATACCCAGCCTTGGTGAACCCGCCGGCAGCGGCCAAAACCATATCGGTCACACTGCCCTTGGGGCGGTCGCAGATTTGGATGATCTTCAGCATCCTACCTCACCGATTTTACGACCGTCTTGGTCAGAGGTTTTATGGGCATTCGTTGCCTGATCTATGTTTACCGGGTTGTACTCCGGGATGATCGCTTTGAGCTGACGTCGGATTTCAGCGCCGGCCTTATGTTGGCAGATGGTCACAAGCGCATCGATTTGGTTTTCGAGGTTTTGCAAATCGCAGGCTTCATTCCTGATCATCAGGATTTTCTGATGGGCCGTGGTCAAGACATTTTCTTCGGCGGTGCCCAGTTCTTCGTGCAATTTTTCGCCGGCGCGCAAGCCGATGTATTCGATCGGGATGTCGATCTCCGGTTCAAATCCCGAAAGGCTTATCAGATCGCGTGCCATGTCGTCGATTTTGACGGCCTTGCCCATATCCAGGATAAAAATTTCCCCCCCGGTTCCCATGGCGCCGGCCTGAAGAATCAGCTGGCAGGCTTCCGGTATGGTCATAAAGTATCGGGTGGCTTCGGGATGGGTCACCGTAACCGGCCCGCCCGCGGCAATCTGCTTTTTAAACAGCGGCACCACGCTGCCGACGCTGCCGACGACATTGCCGAAGCGCACAATCATGAACTTGGTTGCCGACGATTGGTTGACGGCATGACAGGTCAGCAATTTTTCCGAAACGCGTTTGGAGGCGCCCATCACATTGACGGGGTTGACCGCTTTATCCGTCGATACAAACACAAAGCGATCGACGGCGTGTTTACGGGCGGCTTCAACCATGCGAAGTGTGCCCACGACATTATTGTCGACGGCTTTCCAGGGTTGGGTTTCCAGCATGGGCACATGCTTGTAAGCGGCGGCATGGAAGATGGTGTGCGGCCGGTAGCGATCCATGACGCTGTCAAGCAGCCCGGCGTCACAGACGTCCCCGAGAACCGGCACGATCTCCAGGGCCGAATATCGCGCTCGCAATTCGGTTTCGATATCAAAAAGCGGGCTTTCGGCACGCTCGATCATGACGATTCGATGGGGCTCAAACCGGGCCAGCTGGCGGCACAATTCCGAACCGATCGACCCCCCTGCCCCGGTCACCATGATATCATCACCGGTTATATAGGCACGAATCCTGACTTGATCCAAGTTGACGACATCGCGGCCGAGCAGGTCGCGATAGGCGACGTCGCGAATCTCCTGGATGGTTAAACTGCCGTTGATCAGCTCAGCATAGCTGGGGACCGTTTTGAATATTACCCCGCTTTCGGTGCACAGCGTGACGATGCGTCGCATTTGCTGTGCATCGCCGGATGGGATCGCGATGATGATCTCTTCGACCAGGTGTTCCCGACAGACCGTCTCGATCCGGTCGATCGGGCCCAGGACCGGCAGACCGTGGATTTTCATGCCCCATTTGACGGGATTGTCGTCCAGAAAGCCGATGATGCGATAGCCCAGTCCGGCATTGTCGCGAATTTCCCTCAAGAGCTTTTCGCCGCAATTGCCGGCGCCGATAATCAGCAGATGTTTGCGATTTGATTTACTGCGGTTAAACAACTGGCGTAGGACATCCGTAAACCGGATATCAGGCTGTCCGTTGCCGAACCTTTCGAAATAGAACCGAATGAACAGGCGCAGACCACCAATTAGCATAACCGTAAAGCAGGCATCCATCAGAAAGACTGATCGTGAATAACCTTTAAAACGGGTTAGCAGGAGAATTCCCGCAATCAATATCAGGGAACTGATCAGCGATGCCTTAATGAGGTTCAATAGATCGCTTACACTGGTGTAGCGCCACATGCCCCGGTAAAGATCGAAGAAATGAAAGACCGCTATTTTGGTGAAAAGCACAAACGGAAGGATTTGCAGGAAACGGGACTGAAAATTCGACGGAATAGCAAATTCGAACCGGAACAGATGGGCACTGTAGAGCGAGAGGCAGATCAAGAGTGCATCGAGCAAATGAATGATTAGCAAATTCGGATATAATCTAATGGATCGCATGGGGCGCTTTCAAATAATTCTTTGGGCGTCAACAATCGTCAAAGTGGTATGGTCGCAACGAACAAACAATTTCTCCCAAAGCGTTTGGCCTTAGTTTCAATGGTTTATCCCTTCACGGCTAAATACACTTTCGATGGTGCGCATGATGGTTCGCAAATCAAAGGCAATCGACCGGTGGGTCAGATAATAAGTATCATAATCAACCTTGCGTGGAATCGGCAGGTCGTCACGCCCGTTGATCTGGGCCCAGCCAGTGATGCCCGGATGAATGCGGTGCACGCCCTTTTCGGTCCGCAGCGCGATCAAATCGAATTGATTGAAAAGCGCGGGCCGCGGTCCGACAAAACTCATATCGCCTTTTAGCACGCTGAACAATTGCGGCAGTTCATCCAGGCTTGATCTTCGCAAAAAGCGACCGATAGACGTCAAATGCCGATCAGGATCTGTCAGTAAATGGGTAGCGACATTGGGCGTGTTGATGTGCATGGTCCGAAATTTGGGCATACGGAAAATTCGGTTTTGAATGCCGATACGCGAAGACCAGAATAGAACGGGGCCGGGCGAAGTGC
>JASJED010000216.1 GCA_030065585.1 Desulfobacterales bacterium
GTGGGCACGTTGCCGGTCAAGGCGGCCGTGATGATCAGCTTTTCCATGATGTCGTCTAGTTGATCATCCGGCGGCGAAAGTCAATGGCAAACCGGCGGCGGACCCAAAAAGCGGGCCCCCGGAATCCGGGGGCCCGCTGGGGGGAGGAGAAGGCAGCAGGCCGGGGCTCAGGCGGCCCGCGCTTCAGGGTGGCTTGGGGGTGGTAGAAACCTCACAATCCGTTTGATTACACCCGGCATATTACAGGGCATCCAGACCCTCCGTCTCATCTTCGGGCAATCAAATGGCTTCCTTGCCGGTCTCACCCGTACGAATTCGCATGGCCTCACCAACCGGGAGCACGAAGATTTTGCCATCGCCGATCTTCCCGGAGGAGGCATGGGTCTGGATGGCCTGGACCACCTTATCGCTGATTTCGGCATCGACCACCAGATCGATCTTGACCTTGGGTACGAAATCCACCTGGTATTCGGCGCCGCGGTAGGTTTCCTTGTGACCTTTCTGGCGTCCAAAGCCCTTGACTTCACTGATCGTCATGCCCTTGACCCCGATTTCGTTGAGCGCGACTTTGACATCATCTAGCTTGAAAGGCTTGATGATGGCTTCGATTTTTTTCATGCGGTCCATCCTTTCCGTATCGTTGGGTCTGGTTCTTGGAGCTTGAAACTCCCGGGATTCGGTTTGGGAAGACAAAGAGCAAGGGATGTGCCAGCCAAAGGTTTTTGCCGATAATATGTCGTTATAATTTGGAATATTTTGACAGTACTTTAAATTTGGCCATAAATCCAGGCGAATAGTATTTACATAAATGTATTATTGATCTTAATTTATTACATAAATGAACTCGCTGTGGTGGCCTGCATTTAGTTCTCCATCAGGCGTGCGCGGCGGGGAATTCAGGTCTGCATAAAATGGCGCCAGTAGCGTTCGACCCGGCGGCGGGGTTTCAGGAAGCGCTCGCGGCTCACCTTGGCCGGCAGGTTCTGAAGACTCAAGCGGTGCGAGGCGGCCCGCAGAATGAGATAGGCCTCGCGCAAGAAATACGCGGTTTCCGCTTTGAGCAGGCCGCTGTCGATCAGGGATACCAGCAGACGGACATTGTCGGTCCATTCGGTCAGCGCAGGAAATTGGTGGGAGCGCGCCAATATCAGATACTGGACGAGGAACTCAATATCGACGATGCCGCCCCGTCCCTGTTTGAGATCAAAGACGTCCGCCTGCGCAACGCCCTGTTGCCGTCTGAGCTTTTCGCGCATTTCGACGATTTCCTGACGCAATTGCCGACGATCACGGGGCTGGGCCAGAACCTCACGGCGGATCTGGTCGAATCGTCGACGAATCGTTTCGTGACCGCAAACGACACGGGCCCGGATCAGGGCCTGCTGCTCCCAGGTCCAGGCCTCATCGCGCAGGTATTTGGCGTAGGCCTCCAGATGGCTGACCAAAGGGCCCGAACTGCCGCTCGGTCGCAGCCGCATGTCCGTCTCGTAGATGCGCCCGGCGCGGGTGTGCGCGGTGAGAATATGAATCACGCGCTGGCCCAGACGGGCGAAAAACTGGCCGTTGTCGATCGGGTGATCCCGCCCCTGGGTGAAACCTTTTTCAGCGGAATGTAGGAAGACAAGGTCCAGATCGGAACCGTAGCCCAACTCAAGCCCGCCCAGTTTGCCATAGGCCACCACACCGAAACCCGTTGCCCGGGATGATGCTTCCTGGCTGCCGGCGGGCGACCCGTGGCGTTTCACCAAGTGCTTCCAGGCCAGTTCGACCACCTCCTGGAGAATGACTTCCGCCAGTTCCGAAAGGTGGTCGCTGACGCGCATGAGCGGCAGGGCGCCGGTGACGTCCGCCGCCGCCACCCGCAGGGTGTTGACCTGTCGAAAGATACAAATCGATTCGATCAGAAACTCGAGGTCGTCCGGCGGGGTCTTGGCCACCAAGGCCCGCAGGTCCACTTTCAATTCATTTCGGCCAGGCGGCGCGTAAAGCGTCCGCGGGTCGAGCAGTTCGTCCAGCAGAACGGGGCGGCGCGCGATCAGGGCGGCGATGAAATGACTGGCCCCGGCCAGTCGGATCAGGTGTTGCAGGACGGGAGGATTTTCAGCCAGCAGGGCCAGGTAAGTGGCCCGCCGGCCGATGCTGATCAGGATGTCCGCAATCCGTTTGAAGGTCTGATCGGGCTGGGCGGCCGCTGCGGAGGCCTGCAGCAGCTGGGGTACCAGCCGGTCGAGACGATGGAAGCCCTCTGGGCTGATTTTCGTCCGGTGGGCCTGCCGGCGCAGATCCTCAAGGCGGGCCAGAATTTCGGAGGGGATCTCAAATCCGATCTTGGCCAGAAAGGTCTCGGCCTGGGTCTTATCCAGGGCCTCCTGCCAAACGCCGGCAAAGGGTTTGAGATCCACTTGGTTGTCCACCGCTGTGGTTTGTCGACCTTCATTCTCCAACAGGGTGCTGAACTGCTGGTGGACGAAGTCACGATGGGCGCCCAAAGCTTCTTCAAACGCGTGGCGCGTCTCGAAATCCATCGCCCAGGCCAAGCGTTCGAGCTCGCGGGGTTCGGACGGCAGGCGATGGGTCTGCTGGTCGGCCAAGGCCTGCAGGCGGTGTTCGGTCCGGCGCAGAAAGATATACGCCTCGGTGAGGCGGTCGCGGGTTTCCGCTTGAATGTACCCCTCCCGGGCCAGGAGCGCCAGGACCCGCATGATGCGGCGCTCCTGCAGGGCGGGGACCACCCCGCCGCGAATCAGCTGGAAGAACTGACCGAAAAATTCGATTTCGCGAATGCCGCCTGCGCCGAGTTTAATGTCGCGGGCCATGCCTTGGCGCCGGACTTCCAGGGCAATCTTGTTTTTCATTTCACGCAGCGAGTCGAATACGCCAAAGTCCAGATAACGCCGATAGACAAAGGGCTGCAATAGCGCCAGCAGGGCCTTGCCGTCCGCGCGGTCGCCGGCCACGATGCGGGCCTTGATCCAGGCATAGCGCTCCCATTCCCGACCCTGGCTCTGGTAGTAGTTTTCTAGCGCATTAAAGCTCATCACCAGCGGTCCGCTCTCGCCGAAGGGGCGCAAACCGGTATCCACGCGGAATACGAAGCCCTCGGGCAGGACCTGACTGAGGGTCTGGATCAATCGGCGGGCCAGGCGGGTGAAGAAGTCGTCGTTGGATATGGCGGCTTGATCCTCGGTGCCGGTTGTGCGGCCTGCCTGGGCGAAGGCCAAAATGAGATCGACATCCGAGGAAAAATTAAGTTCCCGGGCCCCCAGCTTGCCCATGCCCACCACCACCATTTTGAGTGGGCGGCCGTCCGGGGCTGTCGGTCGGCCGTATTGACGGCTGAAATCTTCGTGCAGAAGGTGCAGGGTGTTGTCGATGCAGACATCGGCCAGGTCCGACAATTCGGATAAAATTGCTTCGAGCGGCGCCCGCCCGGACAGGTCGCGCCAGGCGATGCGCAGCATTTCTTCGCGCCTGAAGCGGCGCAGGGTCGTTGGTAGTTGAGCGAAGACCGCTTCCGGATCACCCGCGAAGGCCGCATCCCAACGGCGTTGATAGGCCAGCCGGTCGTAGGGGGCGTTCAACCGGCCGCGCTTGAGCAGCGTTGCGACCCAATGCGGGTTCTGAACGGCATGGCGGGAGACGAATTCACTGAATCCGAGCACACGCCGGATTTCGGTTTCGTTCGCTGCATCAGCAGGCAGCCGAACCCCGCACCCAGCAGCGGCTTGCTGCAACGCCTGCCATTTGGCCTCGATATCGGCGGTCAGGTTCTGGGCAACGCGGGTCATGGGCAGGGTCGATCCTTCCGGTTAGCAGTGCGGGCCGGTGGGACATCTGCGGCCCACGGATGGTAGCCAGGCGGCGTCAGGGGCGAACATAGCCCCAGTCCACCAGACGCTGATAGGCGTGCTGCGCCGGGGCACCCTGCCGGACGACCCTCAGATAGGCCATGTAGTAGCGGGCGGCTTCTTCCCGCCGCTGCATACCTTCCTGCGCCAAGCCTCGCAGAAAAAGCAGGTCCGGATTGCCGGGCAGCATGCGGTCGAAATCTTCGAAGTTGGCGTCAGCCGCAGCATAGTTGTGATTTTGGAGCTGGGCCAATCCTGCGATCAGATGGGCCTGGGCTTCCTGGGGATAGATCTGCTGCGCCTCGCGGGCATATTCTGCGGCGCGCGCAAAGCGTTTCTGAGCATACTGGCATTTGGCCATCAGTAAATGAGCTGTGTAGTCGCGGGGCGCTTTTTGGAGGGCCTGTTGAAACTGCTGCTCCGCCGCCCCGAAACGCTGGCGGGCCATTTCATTCTCGCCGTTCTGCATGGCTTCGATGGCCCCGGCCATCCGGCGCAGGCCGGCCGTATGGTCCCGGTAGCGCTCCCGGTGAAGGGGTTGGCCTTGGTGGTCCGGATAGTGGGTGCCTATGGCCTGAATGGCGGTTTGATAGCGCTCCTCACTCATGGGATGCGTAGCAAACAGCAACTCGACGGCATTGGCCCGATGGCGGTTGAGCGAGCGCAGCATGTCCATCAGGCCTTCGAAACCCTCCGGGTTGTAGCCGGCAGCGGCCATGTAGCGCAAACCCAGGTCATCGGCCTCGCGCTCGTTGTCGCGGCTGTAGGCCGCCAGCAGTGCGCCCGCGCCGATGGCGCCCAGTTGACCGGCAAGGTCGCCGAAAACTTGGTTCTGGGTGCCAGCCAGGGCGGAGGCGCCGCCGACCAGGGCCTGGGTCAGGGTGGCTTTGCTCATTTGCTGGGCCGTGTGGCGAGCATTGACATGCCCCAGTTCATGGCCCAGTAGGGAAGCCAGTTCGGCTTCGTTGTCGAGTTTTAAAAGGATGCCGCGCGTGACCGCGATGCTGCCGCCGGGAAAGGCGTAGGCGTTGACATAGGTGGCATTCACGACCATGAAGCGGTACGGCATCTGGGGCCGGTGGGTCGCTGGTACCAGTCGTTTCCCGGTGCGGGCGATGTAATCGTCGAGCCGCCGATCCTGGCTAATGCCGTAATCGGCTGAAATCTGCTTGGGCGCATGCTGGCGGTCGATGGCAATTTCGTCCTCCTCGGACATGAGCATGAACTGGGATTTCCCGGTCACGGGATTGGTGGCACAGCCGGTCATCCAGCCGAGTGCCGCCAGGGCGCTGAATTGAAGGAACTCCCGGCGGTTCCAACCGCCGGTGGCGATGATACCTCGGGTGGTCAGAGACATGGCGTCGGTTCCTTGGTGTCGGGCAATGTGATGCTAGACCGCCGCAGGGGGAAACCCGCACGTTGCGCGGGCCGTGGGCGGCATGCGGGTTAACTGGGGAAGATATAGCGAAAATCGGCGGCGGAGTAAACCGCTTGAAGCGGATGGCCGGGTGGCCACGGCATTTACGCCTTGATAAACAAGCGCCGAATCGGTTATGATCGCTCCTCCCCTTCGGGTTGAACGGACAAGGGGCATGTTCCTGAAAATGCGGTAAAAAGCAGGCGGATCCCAGGGTATACAAAAATGTAATAAATGCGGCGGAGCAGCGACGTTTTTGTCTTTTTCCGTCGATGACGTGATTCCCTCCAGAGGTTCTATTGGTATTAACCTCTTGTTTTCGTTTGTTAATCCAGCCGATAGCCCAATGGCATGCCTATTGCTAACCTATCCAAGGGGCGAAGCGGCGGCTTATCCGTGTGTGACCGTTTGACCTTTCCCATCCCTGCATGACGGGTGACAGCGATGTCAAAGGCCGAGGGCACAGGCGCCTTCAGGGGCGTTTTGGACCATTGCCGTCTGCCGAGGGGCGCGCCGCATGGATTGCGGCTCATTTCACCAGGGAGGACCAGGATTTATGTGTCGACTGTTTGCCATTACCAGCCAGGATCCGCTCTCGCCCATGGTTGCCTTGCAGGCCCTGGACGTCATGCGGGAAGGCCACGATGGTTCCGGGGTGGGGCTTTTTCTGCGGGATCTGGCGGGACCCTTCGAAGAGATCAAGGACGCGCCGATTCTATCCGGGATTTTCAGTGAAGCCGGGCTCCGGCGCCTGGACACCTACATGATGGACCTGGGCTTCATGACCAAATACAAGCTTTCCATCAAGGTGCCCAAAACCCCGCCGCCGGGTGTGCCGCGTCGCGACATCTATCTGGTGCGCGCCTACGAGTATCCCGAGGACTGGGACGGACTGCCCCAGAGCGAGCTCTACAATCGTCTTCTGGAAACCCGTCTGACCCTGCGGGCCATGGGCAATGAAACCGGCGACATGATCGTTTTTTCTTTCTGGCCGGACGTCATCATGATCAAGGAGATCGGTGACCCGCTCAAGGTGGCCCGGCATTTGATGCTGAACCGCAAGGAACTGCAGGCCCGGATCATCATGGCCCAGGGTCGGCAGAACACCAACTACGCCATCAATCTTTACGCCTGCCATCCCTTCTTTATCCAAGGCTATTCCACCATGACCAACGGCGAAAACACGGCCTTCATTCCCATCCGGGAATATTTGTCCTCGCGCGGTTTTCCCGGTTATGTCGGTTATCAGTCCGATTCGGAAGTCTTCACCCACATCCTGCATTTTGCCACCAATCGGCTCGGTTTGGGGGTGGAGTCCTACAAGCATATCATCACCCCGCTGCAGGACGGCGACCTTGCGCAGCACCCCAACCGCGAGCTTTTGAAAGGCCTCAAGCAGACCTGTCGCAAATTGATCATCGATGGGCCCAACTGCGTCATCGGCTCCCTGCCCGATCACAGTCTGTTTATGGTCCAGGATCGCAAGAAACTGCGGCCCGGCGTGGTGGGCGGGCGCCCGGGGCGCTATGCCTTCTCCTCGGAGTTGTGCGGTCTGGATGCCGCCATTCCCGAACGTGACAAGTCACTGGATTTTCAACCCATGCATCTGGACACCGCCATCGTGAACGCGGATCGTCAGGAGGTCAAGATATGCAGCCAGAAGGACCCATTGCACCTTTCTCACTGAGCATCAAGGATTTGCCCTGGCAGATCGCGTGGGACAAGGACAAGTGCACACTCTGCGGCCGCTGCACGGCCTCATGCCCGGTAAACGCCATCGAGCTCGGCGTCTTCCGCATGCGCCAGGTAGCCCCGGCAGTGGGCGTCCTCGAGGCCCCCGAGAACCAGTACAAGCTCTACTACGGCATCCGCCAGAAAACCGATCCGGCCTACGCCTGCGTGGGCTGCGCCATGTGCAACATG
>JASJED010000217.1 GCA_030065585.1 Desulfobacterales bacterium
GATTTATGCTGACGAAGGGCAACGCCATGGGCGCTCTGGCAACTGACGCCACCGTCTTCCAATTCACTTTGAAGCGCCTCGGCAAGCTCGGCATCCAGCGCTGTGGAGGGGTCATGTTTGGCGGTATAATCCTGGCGCGACTTTCTTTTCATGATCAAGGCTCCTATTGAGGGGCGGTGCCGCAGAACGACACGGTTGGGCCGGCCGGCCGCGGACGGCCGGCCGCGATAAATTTGCAGATTAGTCCGTAACGCATAAACAATCAAGCGTTTCCAGGGCGTGAAAATCAGCGGCCCTTCTTTGTTTCGGCATCAAGGGGCCGGGTTGCAACGATGGTTTGACAGGCTTCCGGCCGGCTGGTAGTTTGACCGCACTGTCCGCAAACGGAAACGAACTCCTTCTGGCCCATCAGGGCGGCTAACCGTTGCGATCGCCATTTCGACCGAACGGGAGCAAACCGATGACGTCACCTTCATTTATGCCGACCATGCGCACGCTGGCGGAACTGCACGCACACCAGACCGAAGGCCTGCGTTGGACCGTCGCCCATGCTTACCAGGGATCGGCGGAATATCGCCGGAAATTCGATGCGGTCGGTATTCGGCCCGACGATATCAAAAGTCTGGATGACCTGCCGCGCCTGCCGCTGACCACGGCCGACGATCTCCGCCAGGGCTACCCCTTCCCGCTGCGCTGCGTGCCTTTCGAGAAAATCGTGCGCATTCATTCCAGCAGCGGTACGACCGGCAAACGTAAAAATTTGTGCTACACGCAGAAAGATGTGGATGACTGGACCCAATTTTTTGCCCGCTGCTACGAAATGGCCGGACTAACGACCGAGGATCGTGTCCAGATCGCGGTCGGTTATGGCGTTTGGACGGCCGGGTTCGGTTTTCAGTCCGCTTGTGAGAAATTCGGCGCCATGGCCCTGCCCGCCGGGCCGGGCAATGTCGATCTGCAATGCCAGTTCATGCGCGACATGCAATCCACCGTCTTGTGCTGCACGGCTTCCATGGGCCTTCTGCTGGCTGAAGAAATTCATCAGCGCCGCCTTACCGCGCAAATCAAGATTCGCAAGGTGATCTACGGATCCGAGAGGTCGTCGCGCTCCATGCGCCAGAAGATATCCGAGCTTTTCGGCGGGGCCGAGCTTTTTGACATTACCGGGTTGACCGAACTTTACGGTCCGGGAACCGGGATCGAGTGCCCCGATCACGACTGCATCCATTACTGGGGCGATTATTATCTGGTTGAAATCCTGGATCCCGAGACCCTGGAACCGGTGCCGGAAGGCGAGTGGGGTGAAATGGTCGTAACGACCCTCCAGAAGGAGGCTGTGCCGCTCATTCGCTACCGCACCCGCGACATCACCCGCATCATACCGGGTGCCTGCACCTGTGGCAGCCTCATGCCCCGTCATTCACGCATCATGGGCCGCACGGACGACATGTTCATCTTTCGCGCGGTTAACATCTATCCTTCACACATCGACAAGATCCTATCCGAGATCCCGGAACTGGGATCGGAATACCAGATTCACTTGAGCCGCGACGCCTCCGAGCGGGGGGTCATGCGGATCATCGTTGAGATCGACCAGGCGGGAGATCTGTCCCAGACCGGCACGCTGGCCGCCCGATTGATAAAAAAAATAAAGCGGGAACTCATGGTCACGCCGGAAGTCGAGGTCGTCGCCTACGGTAATCTGCCGCGTTCGGAGCGCAAAAGCCAGCGGGTGTTCGACACCCGCATTCAGGATCCCATCATTTAAGGCCTTTTGATGCAGACGGGGTGATGGGTAATGACTGAAGTCATCAGGATCCCGTTTGAGGAACTGAGTCCCGAGGCGCTCCAGGGTCTGCTGGAAGAATACGTCAGCCGTGAGGGCACGGATTATGGCCATGCCACGTATTCACTGGCGCAAAAGGTGGCGGCGGTCAAACGCCAGCTTGAGACGGGCCGGGCGGTCATCGTTTTCGATCCGGGCAGCCGCACCTGTAATATTGTTCCACGGCAGGAGCTGCCGCCGAATAACCGGTTTAAATAGCCGCCGATGGCGGTCACGGTTCACCGCGAATCGTGCAGGGATGGTCACGGCCGCGGATCCGACTCGGGGGTTAAATGGAACCGTTCGATATTGTTCATAATCCCCTTGAGGAGGGGCCCTGCCTGATCGAAGCCGGCGCCGGGACGGGAAAAACCTATGCCCTGACCTCTATTTTCCTGCGACTCCTGATTGAAAAGCATATCCCCCCCGACCGCATTCTGATCGTAACCTTCACCACGGCCGCCACGGCGGAGCTACGCGATCGTCTGCGGCGCCAGTTGACGGCTGTCCGGCGTTTTATCGACGGCCAAGGCCCGCTGGACGATACCCTGCGGGAACTGGTCGAACGGGCCGGACCGGCTGCCCATAGCCGGGCACTTACAATTGCGGCCTTGCGTGAGTTCGACCGTATCGCGATCTTTACGATCCACGGATTCTGTCAACGGATATTGACGGAATCGGCCTTTGAAACCGGCAGTCCGTTCGCGCTCGAACTTCAAGCCGATCCCTCTGTCTGGATACAGTCCGCGGCCGACGATTACTGGCGTGAGATCTTCCATGACGCCGCCCCCGAGCTCGCCGCCTACGCGCTCGATCAACTTCGCGGCCCTGAAACACTGGCCCGTCTCTACCAGCGCTTTCGCACGCCGGACCTGCGCATTATTCCGGCCTTCAGCGAGCGGCCCCGAATCGACTTCGCGCCCTACCGCCAGGGGTGCGCGGAGCTGCGCCATCAATGGCCCGCGAAGCGCGACGAAATCGCCGCCTGCCTCGAAAGCCCGGCGTTGAAAGGCAATATCTACGGTTCGCTGAAGCCGCTTTCCGGGGCGCCATCCGATATGACCAAGCGGAAGCAGAAAGTGGCCGCCTGGTGCCGATCGCTGGATTTCTTCCTGCGCGGTGAGACCGCTGCATATCCACCCTCACCGGCCTTGATCTATTTTTCGTCTGCCAAGATTGCCGCCGCCACGCGCAAGGGGCAGTTGTCGCCGGTACATCCTTTTTTCGATGACTGCCAGGCGTTAAGCGAGACGTCCGGGCAATTGCAGGCGTCCCTGGAAGAATGGGCCATGGCCCTGCGATACGGTTTTTTCGCCTATGCCGACCGCAAACTCGAAGGCCTCAAACAGGACCGTCAGACGATCTTTTACGATGACCTGCTGACGCGGACCGCCAAGGCCCTGGCTGGCGATCGAGGCCGCCGTCTGGCTGCGGCCGTCCGCCTCCGCTACCGGGCCGCCCTGGTGGACGAATTCCAGGATACCGACAGCACGCAATATCAAATCTTCAAAATCCTGTTTGGTCGAACCGATCACGTTTTGGTGATGATCGGCGATCCCAAACAGGCCATTTACGGGTTCCGCGGGGCCGATATATTTTCCTATCTGGAGGCCTCCCGCCAGTCCCATCATCGATTTACCCTTTTTCACAACTGGCGTTCGCGACCCAAACTGATTCAAGCGGTCAATGCCCTTTTTGAAAACCATCCGCGCCCCTTTCTGATACCCGAAATAGATTATCATCAGGCGGTTGCCGCGCATTCGCCTGTCAATGCCGGTCGTTGTTCGCCGGACCAGGCACCGCTGACCTTCTGGTTGATGACCAACGACGGGGACAACGCCAACGGCAACCGCGGACGTTTAACCAAAGCGCAGGCCACCGCGAAGATCCTGGCGGCAATCACCACTGAAGTGGGGCGGCTCCTGCAATCGTCATCAGAAGACGCTCAGGTGAACCCGCGTTGGACCGCCCGCGACATTGCCATTCTGGTGCGCACCAACCGTCAAGCCCGGCAGGTCAAGGCCTGCATGACAGCGGCTGGGATTCCGGCGGTCATTCACAATGCCGGGAATGTATTCGGTACTCCGGAAGCCGATGAATTGGCGTATGTCCTGCGCGCGGTGGCGCAACCCAACGATGCGCCTCGACTGAAAACCGCTCTGGCCACGCGGTTTTTGGGGTGGACCGGGGAGGAGCTGGCTTTGGGGGAACCGCCGCCGCGGTGGGAGGCAATCCTGGAGCGGTTTGTCCGCTACCACGCCATCTGGCAGGAAGTCGGCTTTTTCCCTTTTTTCCGGCGGATGCTGACCGAGAACCGCATTGCAGAGCACCTCCTGCGCCTGACCGACGGCGAGCGCCGGTTGACCAATTTGCTTCACCTGGGGGAGTTGCTGAACCAGACGGTCACGCAGCAGCGTACCGGCATGCGGGGCACCCTGAAATGGATGGACGAACAGCGATCCGCGCTTTCCGGCAGCCTCGAAGAGCAGCAGCTTCGAATGGAGAGCGATGCCCAGGCCCTGACGATTTTGACCATCCATAAGAGCAAGGGGCTTGAGTTTCCGGTGGTGTTCTGTCCTTTTAGCTGGGAATCCGACCCCGGCAAGCGGGATTGGCCCCTGTTCCATGATCCTGAGGCTGACATGCGCCGCACTCTCGACATCGGTGCATCCGCCGCTGGGGACCATCAGCAACGGGCGCAAAGCGAGCGGATAGCTGAATCGCTGCGACTGCTTTATGTGGCCGTGACCCGTGCCAAGGAACGGTGTTTTCTGGTCTGGGGCGCATTGCCTTCGGCGGAAGCATCGGCCCTGACCTATCTGCTAGATCCCGGCGTGCGAAATGGCCGCACGGCCGGTTCGGATTCGGATTGCCCCTGGTTGGCCAAGTTAGATCAATCATACACCGATGACGACGCGGCCGCCGCCCTGAATCGACTGGTCGTGGCCGCCGGCGGCAGCATCGCCGTCGAGCCCCTGGCCGAAGAGGTAGCAGTTACCGGTCGTTTTGCGACCGCCGATCAAGGCTTAAGCGCGGAGCGCGCCATGCGTCGCCGCTTTGACCCGCACTGGGCGATCACAAGCTTCTCCGCCCTGGCTCACCCCACGGATACCAATGACCCGGACATCGGGGATCGGGAGCGGGACCCTGTCATGCCGCCTCCAGCCATCATCGGACCGGACGACCACCAAGACGCCGAGATACTGGCGCACAATATGCACTTGTTTCCCGGTGGGGCCCAGGCCGGTAATTTTTTCCACCGATTGTTTGAAATCATGGATTTTCGCCGGATCGATCCGCAGCGATTGAACAACGGCATTACCGCCGAACTGGACCGGTTTGGTTTCGAACGCCACTGGGCCGCACCGGTGACGCGTCTCATCGAAAATGTCATGAACACCCCCTTGTCGTCGGAAGGGACGCCATTTTGTCTGAACCGTCTCGGTCCACAGGATTGTGTCAAAGAGCTGCCTTTCTGTTTTCCGCTCAAGCGGCTGAACGCCGCAGCCCTGAGACAAGTCTTCCTCCGGCAGGGTCTCCCGTTTACGGATGCCGACGTCGACAACCAGCTGAAAAGGTTGAATTTCGTCTATTCCGGCGGGTATCTTCGGGGATTTATTGATCTCGTTTTTCGCGTCCAAGGGCGCTATTTTCTGCTGGACTGGAAATCGAATCTCCTGGGGAGGGTTTACGCTGATTATCGTCCCGATCGGATCAAGACCATCATGACGGAGGCCTATTATTTCCTGCAATACCACCTTTACGCCCTGGCCCTGGTCCAGTTCCTGCGGCTGCGCTTGCCGGACTATGCCTACGAAACGCATTTTGGCGGGATCTATTACCTGTTCATCCGTGGCATGCGGCCCGGTCATGACGCCGACCACGGTGTTTTTTTCGATCGTCCCGCAGTCGATCTGCTGCAAGACTTAGAGCAACTGCTCGTCAACACCGCACCCTTAAACGGCGAGTCTTCCGGTGGCGAAAGCCGGCGTTTAGAAGAGGGGATCAATCCTTAAAGTAAAATATGAATAATGGCCCAATAGACATCGATAATATCATCGATAAAATTGATGTAACTGAAGCAGGCCTCATGCGTACCCTGGTCCGTTTGGTTGGAGGCCAGGACCCGGCGATATTGCTGGCAGCGGCCTTGACCAGCCGGGCGGCGTCCGAGGGCCACGTCTGTATCGATCTTTCCCGTCTGGCCCAGCAGCCGGTCGCTGGAATTGACCTACCGGATTTCCCCGCGGCTTGTCCGTCGCTGGCGACATGGCTGCCCCGGTTGAAGGCATCCCCCCTGGTCGGTCAACCGGGACAATGGCGCCCTCTGATTCTGGACCGCAAGCATTTTCTTTATCTGCAGCGTTTTTACGGTTACGAGCGCGCCGTCGCGGAGCGTCTCCTGGCCATGGGGCAGGCCACCGCGGCCTTTCCGGCGGCGGTTAATTGGGCCGAAAGGCTGGCACGCTATTTCCCGGAAACGCATCCGGGCGAACCCGATTGGCAGCGGATCGCTGCCGTCATTGCCGTGATGCGGCGGCTGTGTATCATCTCAGGCGCCCCCGGCACCGGCAAGACAACGACCGCCGCCAAGATTATCGGCCTGCTGATCGAAATCCACCATCCCCGATCGCTGCGGTTTGCCCTTTGCGCCCCTACCGGCAAAGCCGCCGCCCGTTTGAGCGAAGCGCTGACCGCCATCGCAGAGGAAATGCCATACGGATTTGATGATCCAACCCGCTTCCCCAAGGAAGCGTCGACCATCCATCGCCTGCTGGGCTACGGCCGCAAGGGTTTCCGTTTTCACGCCAACCATCCGCTGCCGGCCGATGTTGTGGTGATGGATGAAGCCTCCATGGTCGACCTGGTGCTGATGGCCCACTTGCTCGAAGCGATACCGCCGGATGCGCGTCTGATCATTCTGGGAGACCGTGACCAGCTGTCGTCCGTCGAAGCGGGAGCTGTGATGGGGGATATCTGCCAGGGGGTCGTTCCGCGGTTGTTGGCCAGCGATTTACAGGAAGGCTGCCGCCGCCTATCGCCGAATATGCCACCGGCAGATCCCACCAGCCCGTCGGCGCCTTCGGCACTGAGCGACAATGTGATCATTCTGGATCGCAATTACCGATTTGACGCAGGACAGGGAATCGGAGCGCTGGTTTGGGCGGTCAACACCGGCGACCCGCAGGCGGTTTTCAACATACTCAGCGATCCATCCCCTGGTATTCAATGGCTCCGCACGCCTCTGGGAACCGTTGAACGCCGTCTGCTGGAGGAATCCATTGTCGAAGGCTATCGTCCCCTTTTTGAAGCTGCCACGGTGGATCAGGCCCTGGTGCAACTGGATCGGTTCATGGT
>JASJED010000016.1 GCA_030065585.1 Desulfobacterales bacterium
GATCCGGTCTTCCAGGCGCCGTTCCTGATTGATAATGCACGCGTCGTACAGGCTGGCCACGACCAGAATCGCTTTCACCCGCCGCGACATGAGCATATGGTAATTTTTAATACTCTGCTCGTAGACTTCCGGAAGGTCATCCAATTGAATCGTCACCCGGCTTCCTCTTTCTCATCAGGACTGATGGGCAGACGCGATCCCCGGACGCTGGGCAGCCGGGATGCGGCCAATGAGCATCGAGCCCCGGTTATTTGACAATTGCGCGTGACTGTCAAGTGATTTCAAGCGCTCCCGGGCAGGGCTCCCCCTTCCCGCCGTGCGGCGGTCGGCCTTGATTTCGGGCCGGGCATTGCCTATAGGATGGAAGCATCGTCAGACACCGCAAGCCCGCGGGACCCGATGCCGTGTTCCTGAAACCGACCGCTAAAGAGCAGCCATGCCGATTCCCTTATTTCCACAACGTATCGAAGGGTTGCGCCAGGCTTTACAAGCCTCGCATCTCGATGCCCTATTGGTGTTGATCGAAGCCAACCGGCGGTATTTGAGCGGTTACACCGCCGAAGACGGCCAGTTCGATGAAAGCGCCGGCGCCCTGCTCATTTCCCCCGACCATCTGATCCTGGCGACCGATTCCCGTTACCTGCTTCAGGCCCGCCGCGAAGCCCCTGGTTTTGATATCATCGGCTATACCAAAGGACTCCTGGATGAGCTGCCCGCTCGCCTTTCAGAGTGGCAAATCCACCGCCTCGGCTTTGAGAGCGCACGCATGTCCGTGAAACAGCATCTCGAACTTCAGGAGAATATCCGTCAGGCGCGGGGGGACATTACACTCATCCCCCAGGACACCCTGGTCGAAAATCTTCGAACCCGCAAGGATGAGCAGGAAATCGCGGCCACGCAGAAAGCGGTGCACTGCGCCGAAACGGCATTCCGGCGGCTGCGCGATGTTCTGCGGGTCGGCATGAGCGAAATGGAAATTGCCCGCATGCTGAACGATTTCATGCTTCAGGCCGGCGCCGAAGGCCCATCCTTTGCGACGATCGCGGCGATCGGCGCCAACAGCGCCCTGCCCCACGCCGTGCCCGGCGATCGACGCCTTGAAAAAGGCGAAGTGTTGTTGTTGGACTGGGGGGCGCGTGTCGACGGCTACTGCTCCGATATTTCCCGCACCCTGGTTTGCGGTGACCCTGACGAAACTTTTCGCCAATGCTATCACACCGTACGCCACGCCCAGGCACAAGCCATCGCCGCCATCAGGGCCGGCGAGCCCTGCCGGGCGGTGGACGCCGTGGCGCGCTCCATCATTCGCCAAGCCGGATTCGAAGGCCGTTTCGGCCACAGCCTCGGTCACGGCACGGGTCTTTTCATCCACGAAGCACCCCGCCTGAGTCCCCGCAGCGACGATGTTCTTGAAGCCGACATGCTGGTCACGGTCGAGCCGGGGATCTATCTGCCGGACTGGGGGGGGATTCGACTCGAAAATCAAGTTCGGGTGCAGACCGACCGCGCCCAGGTGCTGAACACGCTTGATCTGGAAGATTTCGTCCTGCCGATCTGAGCGCACCCGGATGCCGGCCGGTCCCCCGGCGTTCGATTACCGGCATTCTCCGAAAGGCATCATGGCATCCACACCCCATCCGATACCCTGCCGTCTGGATGAACCCATTGACCGTTTTCTGGCCTATGTGACCGTCGAAAAGGGACTGGCGCCCAACACCCTGGAGGCCTATGGCCGGGACCTCGGCCGTTTTGCAGCTTTTTTGCAACACGAAGGCCTTGGCTCCCTGGCCGAAGTCGACACGGCCGTGATCCTCAAGTACCTGATCGTATTGCGGCGCGAAGGTCTGGGGGCCCGTTCGCGCGCCCGTCATCTCGTGAGCCTGCGGGGGTTCTTTCGCTTTGTGTGCCAGGAAAAAATTGTTCGTAGCGATCCGACGCGGCTGATCAATCTTCCCAAATCCGGTCTGCATCTGCCGGTCGTCATACCTTTCAGCGATATCCAGCGTCTCCTGGCGGCCCCGGACACCCGCCGACCGCTGGGACGGCGTGACGCCGCCATGCTCGAACTGCTGTATGCCGCCGGACTGCGAGTGAGCGAGCTCGTATCGCTGCACCTCAAACATCTTAACCTGGAAGCCGGTTTCGTGCGGGTGGTCGGTAAAGGCGCCAAAGAGCGTGTGGTTCCGATCGGCACCCAGGCCCAAAAGGTGCTGAGAGACTATATCACCAACGGCCGGCCGCGATTGCTGAAAAACGAGGCGAGTCCCTATGTCTTCATCGCCCGGCAGGGCCGTCCCATGACGCGCCAGGGCTTCTGGAAGATTATTAAGAAATACTCATTAACATCTTGTATTAATTATAATATAAGCCCTCATACCATTCGTCATTCCTTTGCCAGCCATCTCCTGGAGGGCGGGGCTGATCTGAGAGCCGTGCAAATCATGTTAGGACACGCGGACATCGCCACCACTCAGATCTACACCCATGTCACCGCCGACCGTCTCAAAGCGGTCCATCGCCGCTACCATCCCCGCGGTTAAAACGGCAATCCTTGACACCGTGAATCTTTTTTCACTAAGTTGCGCCACCTTAACCAATCGCAAGCATGGAAAAACGCCCGATGCAATCGACCGCCCCCGACGTTTTCAGATATCTCGGCCGCTGGATGCCCAACAGCGACGAAAGACCCCTGGAAGGCCGTTATGCCATCGAAGCCGCCCTGCTTCGGGTTGCCGCCCCAATGTTTATCGTTCACCAGCAGGGGCAATTGGCTGTCGCCAGCAGCGGTCAGGTCATCGTGGCCCCCCGTGAAAGCGGTGACGCCGATAATCCCGGCCCAAGCTGGCCCCTGGTGGCCTGGGCGCCGCCGTTATTGCCCGACACGCTGGGCAGTGCGCATTTTCGGCGGTCTTTCGGGCTTCGTTATGCTTATGTCATGGGCGCCATGGCCAACGGCATCGCCTCCGTTGAAATGGTGGCCGCCGCTGGCCGGGCCGGCATGATCGGTTTTTTCGGTGCCGCCGGTCTGACCCCGGATCGAATCGAAGCCGCGATCGATCGCCTGCAGGCGCTGCTGCCGGAGGGCCCCATGGGTTTCAACCTGATTCACAGCCCCCACGAACCCGATCTGGAAGCCGCTACGGTGGAGCTGTACCTGCGCCGTGGGGTCCGCAATATCAGCGCTGCGGCCTACCTGCGGCTGACCCTGCCGCTGATCCGCTTTCGTCTGCACGGTATTCACCGCGACCAACTGGGGCGGATCATCTGCCCCAATCGGGTGGTGGCCAAAGTATCCCGGGTCGAAGTCGCGCGACAGTTTTTCTCGCCCCCGCCTGAAAAAATCCTGGCCCAACTGGTTCAGACCGGAGCGATCAGCGAAACGGAGGCGGCTCTGGCCCGGTCGGTACCGGTGGCTTCTGACCTGACCGCCGAAGCCGATTCCGGCGGGCACACCGACAACCGCCAAGCCCTGACCCTGCTGCCCACCATGATGAACCTCAGGGATGAAATTGCCGCGCGCTTCGATTATGCCGAACCGATCAGTGTCGGCCTGGGCGGTGGGATCGCCACGCCGGAAGCGGCGGCGGCCGCTTTCGCCCTGGGGGCCGATTATATTCTCACCGGAACGGTAAACCAGGCCTGTGTCGAGGCGGGCACATCCGCACAGGTACGCCAGATGCTGGCAGAGGCCCAACAGGCAGATGTAACCATGGCGCCCGCCGCCGACATGTTCGAAATGGGGGTCAAGGTGCAGGTGCTGAAACGCGGTACGATGTTCGCGCTGCGCGCCCGGAAACTATTTGAGTATTATCGGCAGCATGCATCCTGGGAGCAGATCCCGGCCGCGGACCGTGAACTTCTGGAGCGCGATTTCTTCCGCTGCACGTTTGAAGAGGAGTGGCGGCAGACCCGTGAATTTTTTGCCGAACGCGACCCCCGTCAGATCACGAGGGCTGAAAAGGATCCGCGTCACAAAATGGCCCTTGTCTTTCGGGCCTACCTGGGCAAATCCTCAAAATGGGCCAATAGCGGCGAGGCTTCCCGCCAGATGGATTTCCAAATCTGGTGCGGTCCGGCCATCGGTGCCTTCAATCAGTGGACCCGGGGTTCGTTTCTGGAAAAGCCGGACAACCGCGAATGCGTCAGCGTGGCCCTCAATCTGCTGATGGGTGCGGCCGTGGCGGCACGCGCGCACATGCTTCGCCAACAGGGCGCCGCCCTTCCGGCGGGCGTTGAAAAATTTACCCCCCTGCCCGCCCACAAGATTCTCTCCCACATGCAAACGCAGGACTGACGAGCGATTAATTGTTTAGGTCGATATACAACTAAACAAATAGTGGCGGCCAGCAGCCCCAGGTTGCAGGCCGATTCAATAATGATCAGGGCGACATCAAGAGGGTGAATCGATCGACAAGCGCCGAGATGTCCAGAAGGCAGCGCACCGGCGGATAGCTGGCATCCGTTGAGACCGGAGGCGACTTGAGCGTGTTCTCGGTATAGGTTTCAACCCAGCGGACCGGACGCGTACCCTTTACCATTTGCGGCGGGTCGCTTGCCCTGATCCGGTAAGCCAACTTACCGCTACCGCCGCCCGGTGCGACCGGCCGGCCCAGAATTTGAACTTCATAACGTTGGCCCCCTTGGCCGCTGTCGGGGTCATCACCGCCGCGCCCCATCACAACGGCGTCCAGACCACTCTTTTTCATCCAACCGCTGAGATCACGGAGGATCTGACGCGCCTGGGGAATCGAAAATCCAAGACCCGCCACCAAAAACCCTCCCAGATAAACGGTAAATGCCTCGCGGATGCTGAATTGCCGGGCATACCCGGACTGAAGGCCTCCCAGCGGATCAGGGGGCAAAAACTCGCGGGCCCAGCGTTTCCAGCGATTCAATGGAATGCGGAGTTTTCGCGAAAGATCACGGCTTAAGTAGTAGCGTATCATGGCATTATCTGTATAGTTGTATAACCAATAAGTCAACTGGTATTTGTGGTTCAAACTATTGCAAATAGCGGCTTTACGTATTATAGGAACAGGTTCGAACCACAACCCATACCTTTAAAATGGGATGCGAAAGAACCATGAGCAACGACACTAAGCCGGCCACACCGGTGGCCGTCATCGGCCTGGGATGTTTTTTTCCGCGCGCAACCGGCACCGCCGCCTACTGGCACTTGCTCTATCACGGCAAGGACGCCATCACCGACATTCCCGCTTCGCACTGGTCCCCGAACGACTATTTTGACGAAGACCCCAGCCGTAAAGACCATGTCTACTGCCGCCGCGGCGGCTTTTTGTCGCCGGTCCAATTCGATCCCACGGAATTTGGCATCCCGCCCTCGAATCTGGAATCGACCGACACCTCGCAACTGATTGGCCTGATGGCGGCCAAGATGGCTCTGGATACCGCCGGGTACGGCAGCGAGGCCGACTTCGACCGTGATCGCACGAGCGTCATTCTGGGGGTGACCGGCACCCAGGAGTTGGTCATTCCCCTGAGTTCACGTTTGAGCTGGCCCAAATGGAAACGGGCCCTCGAAGATGCCCAGGTCGATCCGGAAAAGGCCCGTCAGGTCATGGCGTCGCTTGCGGACGAATATGTCGAATGGCAGGAAAACTCCTTTCCCGGCCTTTTGGGCAATGTTGTTGCCGGTCGTATCTGCAACCGTTTGGACCTCAACGGCACCAATTGCGTCGTGGACGCGGCCTGCGCCAGTTCGATGAGCGCCATCAATCTGGCCCTGCTGGAACTCTACACGGGCCGCAGCCGCATGGTCGTGACCGGGGGGGTGGATACCCTGAACGACATCTTCATGCACATGTGCTTTGCCCGCACCCAGATCCTGTCACCGAGCGGTGATGCCCGCCCCTTCTCCCAGGAGGCCGACGGCACGGTGCTGGGCGAAGGCGTCGGCGTCCTGATCCTCAAACGCCTCGAGGATGCCGTTGACGATGGTGACCAGATCCTGTCCGTCATCAAGGGGATTGGTTCGAGCAGCGACGGCAAATCCCAGAGCATCTATGCGCCGCGGGCCGAGGGTCAGCTCAAGGCCCTGCGCGAGGCCTACGACGCTGCCGCCATCCCGCCGCACTCCGTAGACCTGATCGAAGCCCACGGCACGGGCACCCGCGTCGGGGATAAAATCGAGGTCCAGGCCCTCAAAATGCTTTTCGCTGAAGATGACGACAAAGAGCACTGCGCCCTGGGATCGGTAAAATCCATGATCGGCCATACCAAAGCGGCCGCAGGGTCGGCCGGTATCATCAAGGCCATTCTGGCCCTGCATCATAAAATTCTACCGCCGACGCTCAAAGCCGATCGGCCCGATCCTGAGATCGGCTTGGAGGACAGCCCCTTCTACCTGAACAACGTCTCACGCCCCTGGTTTCGCCAAGGCACCCAACCGCGCCGGGCGGGCGTCAGCGCCTTTGGTTTCGGCGGCAGCAATTTCCACGTGGTTTTGGAGGAGTATAAGCCGGAACGAACCGTGGTCTCCTGGGACGGTTCCATCGAAATCATTGCCCTGAGCGCCGGGTCGCATGAAGAACTCGTCCAAGACCTCGCCCAAGCAAGTAACATTTTACGGGAAGAAAAATCATCGGACAGCCTGCCCTATCGGGCCGCCGAAATGCGGCGTTCCTTCGATAGCCAGCAACCTTATCGGCTGTTGATGATCCTGCAGCGCGAGGAGGGTGATCAGGGCCTGGTCTGGAATTGCGACACCGTTCTGGAAGAGGCCCGCAACGGGCTTGACCAGAATGCCGAGAACGCGTTCTGGTTCGGCCGTGCCAGCTTTTTTGGCCAGGGCCCGGTTCCCGGACCGGTCGCCTTTTTGTTTCCGGGCCAGGGCAGCCAATATCTGCAAATGGGGAGCGATTGGGTCGCCTGGTTTCCGGAAGCGCTGGCCACGCTGGAGACGGCCGACAGGCACTACCGGAATTCATCCGCGCTGACGGACCACATCTACCCGCGCGCCTCCGAAGAGCAGCGTGAGTCCCTGGAAACAGCGTTGCGCAACACCGCCGTGGCCCAGCCGGCCATCGGGGCCGTCAGTATCGCCCTGGACAAGGTTCTGCGCCGCTTCGGCGTGGTCCCTGAATTCACCTGCGGCCACAGCTATGGTGAATTGACGGCGCTTGCCAGCGCCGGATGGATCGACGAGGAAACCCTTTTCGATCTCTCCGTTCTGCGCGGGCAGTTGATGGCCGCCGGTGACGGACCCGCGGACACTTCCCGCGGAACGATGACGGCCGTCAAAGCGCCGCTCGACAAGCTGGAAAAGCTGATCAAAGACGAGGACCTGGATGTCATCCTGGCCAACCGCAACAGCCCCAATCAGGGCGTGCTTTCAGGGGCGCTCGCCAGCATCGCAAAGGCCGAAGCCGCCTGCAAGGCCCACAAGTTCCGGACGGTCCGGCTGCCGGTCTCGGCGGCCTTTCACAGCGCCCTGATGCAGGAAGCCCAGGCGCCGTTTGCCGCGGCCCTGCAGAAGGTCGACTTCCGTCCGAGCCACGTAAAGGTATACGCCAATACCACCGGCCAACCCTACCCGACGGATCCTGAAGCGATAAAAAAGATTCTCGGCGACCACCTGCTCAATCCGGTCAACTTCGTCACCGAGGTCACCAATCTCCATCAAGCCGGCGCAAGTATTTTCGTTGAGGTGGGGCCCAAAACGGTCTTGACCGGACTGGTGCGTCAGATTCTCAAGGGCCGCAACGTCCATGCCCTGGCCACCGATGCCAGCAACGGACGCCAGTTCGGCATTGCGGATCTGGCTGGGACGCTGGGCAAACTGGCGGCGCTGGGACTTCCGGTCAAATTGACGCAATGGGAGGGTCGCAACGGCAATCCGCGGCGCCCCAAGATGCAGATTCCCATTTCCGGGGCCAATGCCAAGCGCGCTAAAACCCCAAGGGCCACGCAAGCGTCCGTCAACCCCCCACCGGTGTCCGCGTTGGCACCTGCCGATCAACCGCCGGCCGCCATCAGCGCCCCACACGCAGCGCGCGGCTCGGTGCCGACTTCACCTTCGGTTGGCGAACCGGCCGGTAAGTCTCTACCCACACAGACTGAAGCGAAACTGCCAACACCGGCCGTCTCGCCCAAGGCGCCTGACATTCCCCCCAGCCGCGATCCCCAGATCCGGGAGGCCTTCCATTTGGTCCAACAGGGGCTGCTGTCCCTGCAGGCGCTCCAGGAGCAGACCACCGCCGCTCATCATAAATTTCTTGAAACCCAGCAGCAAGCCAGCCGCGCGCTTCAGGAGATGATGGCCAGCACGCGCCAGTTCGCCGAGGCCGCTTTAGGCCATGGGATGGCCCCGCAACCAAATCTCTCCCTGGCCGATGCCCTGCCATCCGCTGCGCCGCAAACGGTAACCCCCTCGCCCCCACCTCCAATCGACGCACAGACCGAGGCGCGCCCTCCGGCGCCTTCCCCGCCGATCACCTCGCAGCCTGCTGCGCCGGAGCCTGCTGTCTCCGCCGCCGAGACGACCACCCGCCCCCCTGAAACCGCCGCGGTACCGCCGGAGCACAACGCCCGACAGATCTTGCGCCAGGTCGTAAGCGAGTTGACCGGCTACCCCGACGAGATGCTGGGCATGGAGATGGATCTGGAAACGGACCTGGGCATCGATTCGATCAAACGCGTGGAAATCCTTTCGACCTTGGAGGAGCGGATGCCCGCCCTGCCGGGCGCCACCCCCGAAGCCACGGCCGGACTACGCACCCTGGGAGAGGTTGCCGAATTCCTGGAAGGTGCTCCGGATAGCGGCCCAGCGGCCACGACGCCCCAAGAGGACGCAATGCCTTCCCCAGATGACACACCCGGCGACAGCATCCACGAAACCCTGCTGGCGGTGGTAAGCGAACTGACTGGCTACCCGACCGAGATGCTGGCCCTCGACATGGATGTGGAGTCCGACCTGGGGATCGATTCCATCAAGCGGGTGGAGATCCTTGCGGCTCTGGAGGAGCGCCTCGCGGATCTTCCGGCAGTGTCTCCCGATGAAATGGCGGAAATCAAAACCCTGGGAGAAATCGCCGCCAAACTGGTCGCCAGCGCCCCACCTTCGCAGACATCTTCGCCTTCGACGCCCAAGCCGTCGACACTCCGCCCCCCCGCGGAGACCATCGAACCGGCGGTCATGGCCGTGGTCAGCGAATTGACGGGCTATCCCGTCGACATGCTGGCCCCGGATATGGATATCGAATCCGATCTGGGGATCGATTCCATCAAGCGTGTCGAAATTCTGTCAACCTTGGAGGATCGGGTCATTCATCTGCGGCCCGTGAACCCGGACGAATTGGCGCCGCTCAAAACCCTGGCGCAGATCATCCGCTACCTGGATCCCACCGCGCATCAAATGCCGGATCACAGCCCAGCCCCAAAAACCGAAGTCCCCGCCCAAACCCCGGCGCCAGCGGAGGTGGCCGCGCCGCCGCACCCGCTGCGCCGTATCGCCCGGTCCGTGGGCACCCGCGTTGAAAAAGGGCCCCGCGGCGGCCTGGCCCCCGGGCGCCGGGTCTATCTGACCACCGACAAAACCGGCCTGTCCCACGCGCTTGCGGACACCTTGGCCCAGGCCGGCATCCATACGGTTCAGATATCCGCCGACATCCTCCAACATCGCGATGCCTTGCCCGAAGCTTGCGGCCTGATCATTGTCGGTGATGCGGAGGACAGCCCGCAGCGCAACCTCGAGGACGATCGCGCCCTTGTCGCAAATGCGTTCGAGCTGATGCGGCATCTGGGAGCCTCGCTGCAGAGTGCTGCCCGTGAGGGCGGCGCTTTTCTGGCCACCATTGCGCGCATGGACGGCCACCACGGTCTCGGCGGCGGCCCTCTGTCCCATCCCCTTCAGGGCGCCTTGGCCGGCCTTGTCAAGACCGCTGCTTTGGAATGGGAGGGCGTGATCTGCCGGGCGCTGGACATCGCCGCCGACTGGCAGGACACGCCGCGCATGGCCCGAACCGTCGTGGATATCCTTCTGCAGCCGGATGCGGAGACCCCCATCGAAATCGGCCTGACCCCGGACGCTTACCACCGCTTGGAACTCGAGACATTGGACGCGGTCGAGGCGATCGCCAACCGCCCCGATCTTGAGGAGGACGACGTCGTGGTGGTATCGGGCGGTGCCCGCGGCGTTACGGCCGCCTCGGTCATCGCTCTGGCCCGGGCCTGCCGGCTGACCTTCATTCTACTGGGCCGCTCCCCCCAGCCCTTTGATGAACCGGCCTGGCTCCACGATCTCACCTCGGCCGCGGACATCAAAAAAGCCATCATCGCCAACGAATTCGAGCACGATCAACCCACACCCCGGGCGCTCGAGACGGCCTATCGGCGCCTGATGCACAACCGTGAGATCAACGCCACGCTGGCGGCGATTCGCGACACCGGCTCGACGGTGCGCTACTATGACGTGGATATCTGTGACGCCGCGAAATTGGAAGCGGTCATCAAGGATGCCCGCCTGGTCCATGGCCCGGTCAAAGCACTGATCCACGGAGCCGGCGTTTTGCAGGATCGGCGGATCGTCGACAAGACGCCGGCGCAGTTCGCGCGGGTATTCGATACCAAGGTGCAGGGGCTTACGAACCTCTTGGATGCCACACAGGACGACCCTCTGCGCTGGATCGTTCTTTTTTCGTCGGTCGCCGCGCGTTTCGGCAACGTGGGTCAGGCCGATTACGCCGCCGCCAATGAAGCCCTCAACAAGATCGCCCAGCAGGAAGCGGCCCGCCGCCCAACCTGCCGGATCAAATCGATCAACTGGGGTCCATGGGACGGGGGGATGGTTTCGCCGGCCCTGAAAAAAGCCTTCGAAAGCCGCGGCATTGCGCTGCTGCCCATTGCGGCCGGCACCCGGGCACTGCTGGCGGAAATGGATGCATCCAGCGCCGAGGCCGTCGAAATTGTGGTCGGATCCGATTTGCCCGTCGATCAGTCCAACCACCGCCGGGAAGCGGCCGCATCGCAACCCGCAACGCCTGAAACCCAAAGAATGCACACGGCCTATCAGAGCGAAGTCAGCCTGGAGCGCTATCCGATCCTGGACGATCATCGTCTGGACGGCAACCCCGTTGTGCCCTTGGCCCTGATGACTGAATGGATCGGGCATGGCGCCCTTCACGATCACCCCGGCATGCTTCTGGCCGGAATCGATGACCTGCGCCTGCTCAAAGGTATCGTGCTGGAAGGCGACCGACCACGGGCCATCCGGGTTCTGGCGGCCAAAAGTCTGTCGAAACCCGACGGTTTTCAGATCCCGATCGAGTTGCACAACGGCCAGACACCAGAAAAGAGCGTGCTGCACTGCCGGGCCCAAGCGCTGGTGTCCGATCATTTGGAAGCCCCCCCCGACGTGACCGTCCCCTCAAGCCTTGCGCGCGGCGGGTACCCGCGCCAACCCTCAAGCATCTATGACGATATTCTCTTCCATGGCCGTCGGTTGCAGGGACTGCAGCGTATCGTCGCCAGTTCGCCCGACGGTATGCGGGCCGACATCGCCACCGCCCCCGCGCCATCCCAGTGGATCAAGCAACCGGCCCGTAACCGATGGATTGCGGACCCCCTGATCATTGACTGTGCGTTTCAAATGGCCAGTTTATGGTGCTACGACCAGGCGGGCCAGGTATCGCTGCCCAGCTATCTGGCGGCCTATCGCCAGTACTGCCGTCGCTTTCCTGCAGGAGCCCTGCAGGCTGTCCTGCTGGCGCGCAATTTGTCGCGGCATAAATTGGTCGCTGATTTTTTCTTCCTGGGGCCGGATCAGCGTGTGGTGGCCACGATCCGCGGTTTCGAGGCCGTCATGGACGATCAATTGATGCGGGCCTTCAAACCGGGGCGCTCTTATGCCGCCTGATCCATACCTGCGATCGGGCTGTCCTGACGCCATGTGGCCGTGCCCGCCCGGGGGGTTGCATACGACACGTTAAAATGGCAGGTTAGCGAGACACGCGCCGACCATGCTCTAAGCGGTCCCCACCGGCGCCAAGCCCCCTGACGGCGTGGTGCCGTTCGCCACGACATCTGGTTCTGATGATACCATGATCAAACATTTGCTCAGTTTCGCTGTATTGATGTTGTGCCTGGGCGCCATCCGGTCTCCAGTGGCCCAAGCCCAGGCCACGCCACTGGTCCCCTTGGCCGATCCCGATCCCCAGGTCCTGAACCTGTCGCAGGCCATCATGTGCGAAACCATCGAAAACTTCAAACCGGTCAATCGCAGCGTCGTCTTTCCGGTATCCCAGGGAACGGTGATGTGTTTTACGGATTTCGATGTCGTCGCCCACGAAACCGAGATTTATCACCTGTGGATCAATCGCGACACCCTCGTGTACCGCAAGCGGCTGATCCTCAAGCCGCCGCGCTGGGCCAGCGTCAGCAGTATCAAACTGCGCGAGGCGGACAAAGGCCCCTGGCGGGTCGAAATCCGCGATGCGCAAGGCCGTCTGCTGACGACCCTTCGCTTCAGCATAACGGATTAGCCCATGACGCCTTTCCTCGAAACCCTGCTGGACACCCTCCGCTTCCAGGATGTGGTGGACGTCCTGCTCAACAGCTATATCCTCTTTCGCCTCTATATCCTGTTGCGGGGCACGCGCCTGTTTGGCTTCGCCGTCTTTATCGCCGTGCTGCTGGTGTTTCAACGGGCGGTTTCGTATTACGGCATGATCATCACCGACAGGGTCCTGCAATATTTCACGGCCCTCATCGCCATCGGCGTACTGATCGTATTTCGTTACGAGATCCGCCGCATTTTCCAGTTCAAGAGCGCCAAGGACATTTTCTGGCGGGTCAGCACCAAACCGGTGCAGACACCGATCGAAATCATCGCCGCCAGCGCTTTCCGGATGGCCCGCCGCAAGATCGGTGCCTTGATCGTCTTCAAGGGCCACCAGCCGGTCGACGGCCTGATTCAGAGCAGCGTTGCCTGGCAAGGTCAGGTATCGCGCGAGATGATCGAAAGCATCTTCTGGCCGGACAACCCGGTCCATGACGGCGCCGCCGTTATCGAGGGGGACCGGATCGTTGATGTGGCCGGTATTCTGCCCCTTTCGGACCGCAAGGATCTCCCCAGCCATTTTGGGACGCGCCACCGGGCGGCCCTGGGATTGGCGGAAATGTCCGACGCCCTGGTGCTGATCGTCTCCGAGGAACGCGGTGCCGTGGAAATCGCCAAAGACGGGGAAATCCATGACATCGACGGTCCGGCCAGGCTCGAAGACGGTCTGCGCTCACATCTGGGCCTGGGCCCCAAAAATATCCAGTCCGACCAGCATCCCCAATGGTCGGTGGTGGCCGCCGGGGTTCTATCCCTGATGATCGTCGGCGGCATCTGGTCCAGTCTGTCGCTGGGCGTCGTGCGGACCCTCACGACCGTCAATGCCCCCATCGAATACATCCGGGGCAATCCCGATATGGAAATCATCGAGACCTCCGCCACCGCCGTCGACATTCAAATCAGCGGATCGCGCGCCCTGATCAACACCATCAGTCCCAACCAGGTCAAAGTACGCTTCGACCTGACCGAAGCCCAGGCCGGCCGTAATATCATCACGGTTCAGGAGAACCATATTTCCCTGCCGCCGGGGGCCAAGATAAAAAAAATCGATCCCGCCAGCGTCGAAATCATGATCGATGTTCTGGGACGCAAGGAACTTCCGCTGCAGGTGGACTGGCATGGTCGCCTGCCGGCGGGTATCCTGGTTCAGGACGTGCGGGTCGATCCGTCAACTATCGAAGTCTCCGGCGGGCAGTTGCTTCTCGATCGCCTGGCCGCCATTTATACCGAAAAGGTCGTGGTGGACAATCTGCAAGCCTCCGGCAGCATCCAGGTGGCGATTGCCTTGCACCCGGCCTCACTCAAATTGCCACCGCTGCTATCCGATCAGGTTCGCATTTCCTACAAAATCGTACCGCGCCGTTGAATCGGCCCGTGGGCCGGCAACCGGCCCAGGAACCGGCGCCGCAACGCGGTCCGATGTTTTGCTTGACTTTGAATTATTATTCCGTCAAACCATATGATGTTTTTCCCTGGTTTTGGCTGCGGGTCGGTTTCGGTGTGCAAAGGGCTCCCTTTGCCAGAAGCATCAGCTGAAGGCTTGACATCCGGAACCTGCTTTAGACGGGGAGATTTTTACCATGGCAAATGGGATTGTGAAGTGGTTTAGCGACAAGAAAGGTTATGGCTTTATCGAACAGGAAGAAGAAGGAGATGTATTCGTCCACTTCTCGGCGATTCAAATGGACGGATTTAAAACGCTCTCGGAAGGGGACCACGTAACTTTCGATATCGAGCACGGTCAGCGTGGTCCCGCTGCAAAAAACGTTGTTCGAACTGAATCCGCCTCATCGGGTCGGAGAGAAGAGGAATTGGATGCCGTCTGAGGTGGCGTCCAGACCGTATCCATGTTTACCTGCAGTCGGCAACACCCGCGGGGAGCCTGCCCGCACAGACTAAGCCAATCCAGCCTTACGTTTGATGCGCACCAGTCCCGGGCTGTTATGCAGGTACATCAAAGGTGAACACAAACCCGCAGCCAAAAACCGGGATTCAAGCAGATCAAACAGCACCGGGCGGTCCGGCCAGCGAAAGCGCTTGGCCTCGGCGGCCAGGGTATTCCAGGTGGCCGCCGCCTCGGGATCCGCCGCCCTCATCCCCTCCAGCGCCCGATCACAGAGGAACATCTCACAGACAATCGGCTTGATGTGCCAGCGGCACCCGTTCGGGCCCAGATAGACACATTTCATATCGTCACGCCCGGTCTGCAGGGTGGCCGTAAGATCCACTAGGGCCTGCGGCGGTGCGAACAGCGCATTGACCACGAGATCGGCGAAAAAGGTGATAATGCCATCCTTGTTGCAGCAGGCGCTCTTCTGATCCTGAAAACAGGCCTGCGTGCAGATGGCCCGCAAATGCCGGTCTTGAAAAAGCCGGATCGTCTCCCGAAAACCTTGGTAATCGGTGCAGAGCCGCTTCAACTCAAGGCGTTTTGCTTCGGAAGCCCGCTCCAGGTAACGTATCACCATGTTCTGGCTATCCAACTGTTCCTGGCGGTAGGTGCTCATGTCTCTCACGCGGATGGTCAACGCGCATCGGCGTTGGTTAGTAATCGGGACTTGAGTGTGTAATTGATCGCCCCGGCTTTGTCAATCCTGCGGCCGACGGCAGTGGTGATTCAAGCGAGGCCCGAAGCCAGGTATGACTTGCCATCGCCCCGGCAATTGGTTAAAAGTTTGCGTTTTGGTAATCAATACGCCCCATATGACAACCATCAGCAGCGATCAGGGCCGCATGCCTCGAGATACCGCCATCGCCATTGTCGGCGCTGCGGGCATATTCCCCGCCGCCGACGATCTTGAAACCTTCTGGCACAATATCGTGGCCAAGCACAGCGCCATTGCGCCGGTCGCATCCCGGCGCTGGGGGGTGCCCACCGAACAGATTCAGGCGGCGCGAATCCGTACCGACCACATCCGCTCCCTGAAGGCCGGTTTGATCGACGCGGTGCCTTTCGAACCGGGGCATTTCGACCTGCCCCGGGCTCTTAAAATGGCCCTCGATCCCCTGCACCGCCTGGTGTTGACGGCCGGCCGCGATGCCTGGCACGACTGTGTCCGTGAGCCGGTGGACCCCGCGCGCGTCGGCGTTATCCTGGCCTCCATCGCCCTGCCCACCGAAACGGCCTCACGGCTGACCCGCAAGGTGCTGACTTACCTGCTGGAATCCAAAATTTTTGCATCGGCTTCGCCGGTTGCCCCCCCGGTCATCGATTCCGCCATGGCGCTGGCCTCGCGCGTGACCTCGCTGCCGGCCGCCCTGCTGGCTTCGGCGCTCAACCTGGGAGGCGGCACATTTACGCTCGATGCCGCCTGTGCCTCGTCGCTTTTCGCCGTCAAACTGGCCTGCGAGGAACTGCGTTCCGGCCGGGCTGACGCCATGCTGGCCGGGGGGGCGTCGCGCACCGATCTGCTTTATACCCAAATGGGGTTCACCCAGCTACAGGCCCTGAGTCCCACCGGCCGCTGCGCGCCCTTCGACGAAGGGGCCGACGGCCTGGTGGTAGGCGAAGGCTGCGGTTTCATCGTGCTCAAGCGCCTGGAGGACGCC
>JASJED010000218.1 GCA_030065585.1 Desulfobacterales bacterium
CCGTATCGGGCGCGCCGCAACCACAGCTGCCGGGATCGGTCTTGTTGGGGTCGTCCGGACAGCCGTCGTTGCAGTCCGGGGTGCCATCTTCATCGGTGTCCGTATCGGGCGCGCCGCACCCGCAGGTCCCGGGGTCCGTTTTGTCGGGATCGGCCGGGCAATCGTCGCAAACGTCACCGACACCATCGTCATCGCCGTCCAATTGATCGGGATTGGCTATATCCGGGCAGTTGTCGGCCGTATTGGGCACACCATCGCCATCGCTATCGGGTTCACCGTCGATGACGGCCTGAAGCCTGAAGGGGGCGGCCGCCGATCCCAAACTATAATATGTGTCAAGCGGGCCTTGAACCGAAAAGTTAAACAGCCAGAAATTGTCCAGCTCCGTCTCCAACTCCAAGCGCACCCTCAACTGATAGTAAACATCATTAAGATTGCCCGTCTGCTGGATTAGGGGGACATCGACTGTTTGGCTGGGGCTGTCGAGGCTGAGCGGCAGGGGGAAGCCGTCCATCATTTCAGTTCGGTTTTCGTCGGGCACGAGTCGTTCGAGGGTCACGGTGCCCTCGACGTCAAATGCGGCCCGGTAATTGTCATTTTGAAAAAAAGAGTTGAACTCGGCGGTTCCCGTCAAAAGGGCTTCCAGGGGGTAGTCGCCGTCCGCATCCACCCGGAATTGCCGGCTGACGAAGGTGATGACCTTTTGTCGGACATCGATTCCGTGTTCGGCGGTCAGATCCGTCGAGGACACCTCTAAATAGCCCTGCACGGCCAGACCGTTGTCCGGATTTATACCGCCATCCGGTCCTGCGGCCATGGCGTCGAGCTGAATTTCTCCGGGTACCGGACCGAACTCCGTCAGATTGCCCGTGGCGACCGACGTGTAGGGATCCGTCTGGCTTTGCGACGGGTTGTAAGCAAAGGCCTCCTCGTCTTCGCTGCCGGGAGCGAAATACCCACCGCTATAGTAGAAGGAACCGCCATTGTCATCGATGGCGAAGCGGAATTGCTCGAAATCTTCAGCCTGCCAGATGATTGCGGCGCAGACCGGTTGGATCCAAGCCATCAGGAATACGATTGCCGTTAGAACGGTCACGCGTTTCATCGAATCATTCCCTTTCCGAATTGACGGTGGCAACCTCACATATCATGGTAAAAGATCAGCCGGCGGTAAATGCCGCCGCGGCAGCGATTAGCGCTGAAATCAATTGGAAGCCCGAATTTCCGTTCCGACGACGCCCAGATACCGGATCAGGATGCTTTCCGGGCCTAGCCAGACATCGGCCGTATTATTCGCCGGTATGCCAAAGGTCACTTGGATACGATCGCCCGGCCTGAGTTCGTACATGGTCTCACCGGCGCTGTTGCTGGCCCCCTGCGTGGGATAGGCCAGCAAGACGCCCTGGGTGAGAAAGGCCTGCAGCGCCAGCGGGCTTTCGGAAAGGGGCACTGTTTCAAGCCCAGGCAGTTTGCGGGCATCCAAAAGAAACCCGGCTGTCGGAAAGCCCTGGACGGCGTTCGGTCCTGGTAGCGCCTTGACCGTAACAGATGGGTTGGCGCCCTTGAGAAAGACCTGTTGGTCTGGGTCCCAGGGGGTGCGATAAAGACCTGTTTGGCGGCCGTCGGTAAGGATATCATCTTGACTGCGGTCAAAGACACAAGCGTTCACGGCCAGGAAAATATCGGCGGCTGGCTGCATTTGCAGGACCACTTCCCAGATGTAATTGGCGTTCTGAAAGGCCGACGTCAAGGCCGCCAGCGGCGCCCCTGATCCATTGGCGTAACAGGGATCGGGCACCAGCCCCCCGGCATCGGTGCTAAATGATTCCTGCGGGGAAAAGTCACTGTCAAGATTGATGCGGTTATTTTGGGCGTCGCGGCTGAAGTTGTTGATCAGGCCCGTCATCTGATCCTGAAAGAAATTGCCACTGTCGTCGCCGACGGCGTCATACTCCGGACGCGTCTGACTGGTATCGATTAGCGGATAGCGGCATGAGGTCGTATTGCCAAACTGGTCGCTTGATGCCAACACGGCGTAATAACTCTGGTTGGCATTGATCTGGGTGATCCGTACCTCGACGGGATCATTGGTGCCGGTACTGAAGGGGGCGATGTCGACGGTGGCATTTAAAGCGTCGCTGACCACGATGGACGCCAAACCGCTCTCCAGGTCCTGGATCTCAAGCAAAGCCTCGGCGGGCGGTCCGGGGTCCGTCGAAACGACCCCGCAGAGCGGCGGCGTGTCGTCCTCGGCGGCAGGTGCGCCGTAGTTACACTGTGAAATCTGACCCTCCGTGTCCCTGACCCTCAAAGTGACGCTCATATTGCTGCCCGGGTCGATCCGGGTGGCAGTAACCACGATGGGGGCGGTGGTGCCCACAGAGAAACTGGGGACATCGACATCGGCATTCAGGGCCTCGAAAATTTCGATGGCCTGCAGGCCGTCGTCGCCATCCTGCACGGTAAACTGGACCTGTAGCGGGGGCCCCGCCTCTACCGATGATACGACGCAGATGGGGGCATCGTTGGGCGGTGTCACATCACGGACATACGAGCAGCGGGATATGGTAAAGACGGTATTGACGCTTTCCAGAACCACCCTGAAGTTCTGGTTGGCATTGATGCGCGTGGCCGTGACCGTCACCGGGCTGATGGTGCCCACCGGGAAAGAAGGGATGTCAACCGTGGCGTTCAGCGCTTCGATGACGCGGATTTCCCTTAAACCGATGACCCCGCTGGTGTTCTCTTGTACTTCGAACGTAACCACCAGCGGCGGCCCTTCATCGACATCGACCACCTCACAGGCCGCCTCGACGCGGGCAGCGCCGACCAGCAACAGGATCCCAACGATACCGGGAATGAATAGTCTGAAAAGTCGCTCGGCGGTTTTCATCCGCTCCTCCTTATCTTCTTGGGTAGATTGGCCCGCGCCGGTGGTCTGCCCTGGCGGTCAGTTCTATAGCCTTTCTGCGTAAATTTTTATTTCGGCTTCCTTTTGGATCTCCCCGACCATTTCATCAAAGGCCTTGGCGTCTTTTTCGCCTTGCACGGCGGACTTGACCTTGTCTTTGACCTCTTCGTACGGATAATGTTTTTCGGTTATAATTTCGTCGACTTTTAGAATATGATAGCCATATTGGGTCTTGACGATATTCTGGCTGTATTCGCCCGGGGCCAGTATAAAGAGCTCCTTCTCCAGGTCGGGTGAACTTTTTCCTCTGGCGATGGTGCCCATGGGACCGCCCTCCAAGGCCATGGGCAGATCGATCGAATACTGCTTGGCCAGTTCAGCGAAATCCCCGCCCGCATTGAGTTCCTTCAGGACCTGCCGTGCTTCGACCTCGCTGCGCAGGAGGATGTGGCTGGCCTTGACCCGGGGGGGGGCGATGAACATGTCAAGGTGGGTTCGATAGTATTGGCGCATTTCCTCCTCGGTGACCGTCAGACGGGCGCCGATTTTTTCTTTGAGATATTGCTGGATTGCCAGATGATCTTCATACGCTTGGACCTGCTGCCGGATGAGAGGGAGTTTGCGGATCTCGGCGATGCGCTGCTGACTGAGAATCAGTTTGCGCCGAATGAGGCCATTGAGCAGCTCGCGCTTTTCATTTTGATCGATCGTTTGCTTGCGTTTTTTTTGCTTGTACTGTTTCATGACGGCGAGCAATTCATGCTTCTGGATGATCTGGCTGTTGACCTCCGCAACAACCGTCCGATCCAGATCGGCTGCCCAGAGTTGAAAAACCATTACCGCTGCCACTGTGAAAACCGCTATCGTGATCGCTTTGAATGAGAAGTCCATAAGTGCGCTTTCCACCTCGTCTTGTTACTGTTGTTCGATCTCTTTTTTCTGGTTGATGTAGCCGATCATCGTATCCGCCTGTTTGCTGATGAATTCGTCCTCGTGCTCGACGGCCCTTTCAAGCTCCGGCAAATCGGTTTCGTTAAGAAAGGATGAAGACAGGAAAAAGGCCGTGCGCCTTACCTGCTGGTCTTCGTCGTACCAGAGCTCCTTGAGGGGTTTATAAGTTGAGGGGGTCGTGTACTGGGCATAGGCGTACAGGGCGGCTTCCTGGACCAAAACGCTGTTGGATTTGAGTTTGGGCTCGATCGCCTCGGCCAGATTTTCCCGGGCACCGATCTTCCCCAGGGTTTCGATAGCCGCCGTCTGGATGTCGGGGTCGCTGCTGTCAAGCAGGGGGACCACGCTTTCCGCGACACTGGTGCGAACGCTGCCGGAGGCCGCTGCGCTGTTGGCGGCGATCACGTTCAGCAAATTGATTTTGTCCGCCTTGGAGACGGATTCATTCTGGAGGGCCTCACCGATGACACTGCTGGCGGAGCCGCTCTTGGCAATTACAGCCAGAGATTCATCATTGAGTTTGCCGTCCGCGAGCGCCGCGGCGAGCAGCTCGTTGTGCTGCGGGTCGTTCCGGCGCGACAGGGCCCAGACGCCGGCCGTCTGGGTTTCATCGTATTCAGAATCCAGACTTGCACTGATCACCTCGAGGGCTTCCGGCGAATTGATCCGGGATAGAATGGCCAAGGCATCTTGCTGAATCCCGGGGTCCAGCGTCGTCTGGGCGATCTCGGCCAAAAGGGCAACGCTCTCGTCGGTCGCCACGAAATTCAAGGCCCGCAGCGCGATGGCCCGGCTTTCTTCCGTGGGCTCGTCGGCGAAGCCCTCGATCAAGGGCAAAAGGTCGGCCTCTTCACCGAACACGGCGGCCGTAACGAGGGCACCGCCCCTTTCGGGATAATCGGGGTCGGCCGCTTTGGCGGCCAGCAGATCGAAGATGGCCGCCTTGAGTTCTTCATTTTGCAGGGCCAGATAACCCAGCGTGTCCAACGCCTCCGCGCGTTCGGCCCCGTTCGCGCTATCGAGGAATTGCGACAGCGTGTCGACGCTTTCAGCGGTTGCCTGGTCCCGCAGGGCAATGATGGCCTGGATGTTTTCAGCGGTCTTTTGGCCGGAGCCATTCGGGGATGCGTCCGAATCGTCTTGCGCCTGGGCCGCTTTTCGGGCGCTTTTTTGGGCGTCCGCGACCTGTTTAGCGAGGCGCTGGCGCGCTTCGGCATTTTTGTCGGCTGCGGCATCGGCGCCATCCTCCGGACCGGAAGCCTTGAAGGTGGCCGGCAACTGCGCGCTTTCAGGCGTGCGGCCAAGATGCCAGGCCCCCAGCGCGACAAGCATACCAATGCCCACAAGTCCTATAACGACAGGGGTGCGGAATCTTTTTATTCCCATTTCAAGTCCTCCGAATCTATTAAATCAAAACAGTGGATCAAAACAGCGATGGTGGATCAAAACAGCTATGGCGCTGGTCCGTTTCTCGTTTTCGCGAAATCGAGGCATAGTTGTCGGTGCCCGTGAAGCGAACCAGCACTTTTCTTCACGGGCACCGTTTAACACCTACTGCAGTCTGTCCTCAGATACCTGCAGAGCGTCGTTTACCTGTTGTTTCCATCATTCACCTTAAACAGAACCATTAATACCGGTGAAGAAGTAGGTGCCGACGATGCCGATGTACTTGAGGGTCACGTTGTCCTGACCATAGAAAATATCGGTCGGGTTCGGGTTGACGTAGATCTTAACCTGCATGATGTCACCCTGTTTCAGGTTGTACATGGTTTCACCCTTGGAGTTGGCTACGCCCGTCTCGGGCATGACCATGACAATACCTTCACTCCAGAGCGCCTTGGAGGTGTAGAGCGCTTCGTCCAGAGCGGTGATCGCCAGCCCCGGCAGGGTGCGGGCATCCATAAAGAAGGGATCCACAAACCCGGGGGTGGCCAGGTCACCCGGCCAAGCCTTGACGGTTATCGTGGGGTTCTGGGCCGGGGTGAAGAAGAGCTGGCCCCAGGGCGCACGATAGCGACCGGTCTGTTCGAATTCTTCCCAGTCAGCGAACTCGTTGTGTTTCTTGACGCAGTCGTAGATGTTGACGTTGAGGTCGCTTTCGGGCTTCATCTGCAGAATGATTTTCCATTCGTATTCCGCTTCGTTCCAGGTGTCGGTCAGAGCGCTTTCATAACCGCCTTCTTGCCCGGGTTTCACGAAAAACCCAAAGCATGGATCCGGAAGCTCCAAGCCGGCTCCGGTTAGGAATTCTTCCCTAAGATCGTAGGGCCCGTAAAAACCGAACCTGAAATCGCTGCGGTTATTGAGCAGCGAGCCATCGGGAAGAATGTTGTTGAAAATAACCTGGCCGTACTGAATCGGGTTGTTGATGGCGAAAACGTTGGCCGAATCCAGCCCGACCGTATCGAATTCGGGCACGTTTCCGGACCACGCCGGCACCGTCAACGCGAGTACGGCAACCAAGACGATGGAAAGTTTAATTAATTTCATAATTTCCTCCTCCGTAGGGTTATGGTTGAGACGTCTCCACTGCGCAGAATTATAGATTAGGACGTCTCCAGTACACTACATGCTAACAGCTTTCTCCGGTCGATCACCTCCTTTCGCTGGTCGTTATAGGTGAAGGCACTGCGCTTGATCACGCCACCCATCTGCCCATGCTAACGTACCGATTGTAAGGCTTCCGGTTGTAAGGCTTCCGGTCTCAGACGATGGGCGCAACGAAATTGTTGAGCAGGCTATGGAGTTGTGCTTTTTGCTTTTCATCCAGGTCCTGAAACTTCAAACCGCAACGCTTGGTTTTAGGCCCGTTGCCCTCGCTGCTCGCTTTGCTTACGAAAATCATTTCACAGGGCAAACCGGTCAGGAAAAATTTGTTGAAGTCATACGAAAACAAGTCCACGACCTCGGGATCGATCACTTCTTCGACCAAATGGATATACTCGAATAAAAGCCCTCCCCTGCTGAGATTTTTAATGAATCCGACCTTGGTCGAAAAATGGTTGAAGATAAATACCTTCCCTTCAGGCACATCGTAGCGTTTGAATTTTCGTCGCTCGTTCACGGTCTCACAGCACCGAAGCCAAAAAATTTTGAGAATTGAGTTATCCGGGGGCGCGTCGATCAGCCTTCCGTCCGGATTTTAACCTTGCCGAGGGGCTATCTAGTACAACTCAATTTCAGGCGGCCTCTGCTGTTCCGATGGTGCTCGTGAGAATGGTTTGGCAGCCGTATGGGAAATGATGATTTATTATTTCCCATGAACTTCTACCAGACTTCTACCAGAATTATATTTACAAATGGGTTACAAAATCGCGATTGCTGTTGTTTGATTTTTGTTAAGACCTGTGAGCGTTAACTTTCGGCAATGCATCGTT